>USFD01000004.1 GCA_900553885.1 uncultured Ruminococcus sp. | reverse complement strand
AGAAGGTTAAAAAGATGCAGACAGACTGGATCGGCAAATCCTACGGCGCAGAGGTTGATTTCCCGGTTGAGGGAAGAGATGAGAAGATCACGGTGTACACCACAAGGCCGGATACGCTTTACGGCGCAACCTTTATGGTACTTGCACCGGAGCACGCTCTTGCAAAATCTCTGGCCACACCGGAGACAAAAGACGCGGTAGAGAAATACATCTACGAAGCATCCATGAAGTCAAACGTAGACCGTATGCAGGACAAAGAGAAGACCGGCGTATTTACGGGAAGCTATGCGATCAACCCGTTAAACGGCGCCAGGACGCCGATCTGGCTGTCCGATTACGTACTTGCCGATTACGGTACAGGAGCCATCATGTGTGTACCGGCTCATGACGACCGTGACTTTGAGTTCGCAAAGAAATTTGACATTCCGATCATTCAGGTTATCGCAAAAGACGGCAAAGAGATCGAGAATATGACAGAGGCTTATACAGAGGCATCCGGAACAATGATCAATTCCGGTGAGTGGAACGGCATGGAATCCGCTGTCCTGAAAAAGGAAGCTCCGCACATTATTGAGGAGCGGGGTATTGGACGTGCGACAGTTAACTACAAACTCCGCGACTGGGTATTCTCCCGTCAGCGTTACTGGGGCGAGCCGATTCCGATCGTGCACTGCCCGGACTGCGGATGTGTGCCGGTACCGGAGGAAGAACTGCCGCTTCGCCTGCCGGATGTGGATTCTTATGAACCGACAGGAACCGGAGAATCACCGCTTGCGGCAATCGACGAGTGGGTGAACTGCAAGTGTCCGAAGTGCGGCAAACCGGCCAAGAGAGAGACAAACACCATGCCTCAGTGGGCAGGATCTTCCTGGTACTTCCTGCGCTATGTGGACAATCACAATGATAAAGAACTGGTTTCCAGAGAGAAGGCAGACAAATACCTGCCGGTAGATATGTATATCGGCGGCGTGGAGCACGCGGTGCTGCATCTTCTGTACTCCAGATTCTATACAAAATTCCTGTATGATATCGGAGTGATCGACTTTGACGAGCCGTTCCACAAGCTGTTCAATCAGGGCATGATCACAGGAAAGAACGGCATCAAGATGAGCAAGTCCAAGGGAAATGTAGTTTCTCCGGATGACCTTGTACGCGATTACGGCTGCGACTCCCTGAGAATGTATGAGCTCTTCGTAGGACCGCCGGAGCTGGATGCCGAGTGGGACGACCGCGGAATCGACGGCGTAAACCGTTTCCTGAAACGTCTCTGGAATCTGCTTCAGGACAGCAAAGACAAAGAGATCAAGGCGACAAAAGAAATGATCAAGCTCCGCCACAGAATGGTTTACGATATCACAAGCCGTCTGGAGAGCTTCAGCCTGAATACGGTTATCTCCGGTTTTATGGAGTACAACAATAAGTTCATCGAGGTTGCCAAGAAAGAGGGCGGTATCGATAAAGAGACGCTGGAGACCATCGCAGTGCTCATCTCTCCGTTTGCACCCCATTTCGCAGAGGAAATGTGGGAGCAGCTGGGTCACAGTGAGACTGTCTTCAAGGCAGGATGGCCCACCTACGATGAGAGCGAGATGAAGGATGATGAAATCCAGATTCCGGTACAGATCAACGGAAAGACAAGAGCGGTTATCAGTATTTCGGCGGAGGCTTCCAAAGATGAGGCGATTGCAGCCGGAAAAGAAGCAATTGCTGATAAACTGACAGGAAATGTGATCAAAGAGATCTATGTTCCGAAGAAGATTATCAATATTGTAATGAAATAAAAGACAGAAAGAAAAGACAGAAAGCCGGAGCTCCGCAGATGGGGCTCCGGCTTTCTGCGGTCTGAAACAGATGATTTACGGAAATCGGTGTATTTATACCGGAAATAATGAAGAAATTTTCCGGACGGAAAACAGTACTGGAAAATCTGCCGTGTTTTTCATTGGATTTTGCGCACAGCCAGAGTATAATATAGCCATGTAAGAAACAAATAAGTCTGCAGGAGGAAAATTATATGCTGGAATTCAGATATGACACACAGCTTTTAATCGAAGGAGAAGACCTTGACGAGGACGCAATCAGTGAGTATTTTACAGAACATTTTAAGGGCGACTGCCTTCTTGCGGTAGGGGATGAGGAGCTGATTAAAATACACTTCCACACGAATGAACCGTGGAAAGTTCTGGAATACTGTGCTTCCCTGGGAGAGATTTATGATATTGTAGTGGAGGATATGGACCGGCAGGCCAGAGGACTGAAGGGCTGAGACGGACAGAAAATGTCTGTTGACAGGAATAGGATTTTGGCATATCATAATCTTACAAATGTAAGATAAAAGGCAGGTGACTGTAATTTGAAAAGTGGAGTTGGAAAACCGATTCTTGCCGGGGCAGTAATTTTTCTTGCCGCGCTTTTTCTTGGAGGCATTTTCCGTGAGTTTGTGTGGTCCTTGTTTTCTCCCACGGCAGTTGTGGGTGATACAGTCAGGTGCGCCTCAGACGATCTGGAGACGATCAGCAGAAAATGGTTTGACGAATATTTTTCAGATCTGGAGGGATGGACGGTACCCTATAATTATCGGATTGAGAAGGCGGAAATTACTTCGGCGGAAATTCTTACGGATCTGGAGGAACCTTATATTCAGCTGGATTATCAGGTGTATGCGGCCAGTACCAATTATGCGGTTATGCATAATCTGGAACTGATGAAGACAGATAAACGCCGGGTATATACCGGGCAGATGGTGCTCCGCTGGGAGCAGACAGAATGGGATGTCTGGAGGATTGCCGAAAAACTCCGGCCGGTCCAGTATCAGATTATGACGCCTCAGTATCGGGAGGAGGCGAACATGCCGCAGACGCAGCATTATAAATTCCAGTCGGATAAAGAGATGACGTATGATATTCAGGATGAAACCCTGTATGTCACATATGATGGAGGCGGGACGTTCCAGGAAGTACCGGACGGGTATGAGAAGGTATGTAAAGAGCCGAACGGCACCTATGATGAACTGCTGGATGATAACAGCTATATTGTAACAGAGGATTTTACCGGATTTATCGGTTATATGGATCAGGGAACCGAGCTGATATACTCGGAAGATATGGGAAAGACCTGGCAGGAGAGTCTGATCACAGAAGGCGGCTACAAGGCCGGTTCCTTCCTTTCCAGGCAGAACGGGATATGTTATGCGACATTTGCGGCAGACCGTTCTCTTGGAAGTGATTACTATGGCACCTGGTGGTCAGAAGATCTGAATACATGGACCTATATAACCACCGGGGATCTGCCGCTTTCCAATCTGACCTGTGTGTACTGGGCGTCTGACGGAACCGGGTATTATGCAAAAGGCGAACTGCTCTACCGGATGGCAGGCAGAGAAGGAGGCCTTGCGGAACTTACCTGGCCGGAGGCTGCAGAGGTGACGGAGAGTCTTGGGTTCAATCCTTACGATTCTATTGACAGGTTTTACGAGGAAGACGGTGTGCTCTATATGGTTGTCGGGCAGGGAGACGACGGAGATTACGTGAAAGACGGAAAACTGTCCGAGGCGCTGTATCAGTCAGCGGACGGTGTTACCTTTACATTTGTAAAAGAGATTGCGGCTGATACGCCGGAAGAGGCGGGATAGGAGGTCACGGAATATGAAAAAAGTCTGGATGATTCTCAGTGTTATTTCGGCACTGATTTCAGGAATGCTGATCTATGAAGGCGCTGTTCTGTTTCTGCGGTATACGGACCGCAGAATGGGACTGCTGGTTGCTGCTTCGGGAGCGGCGGTTGCCGTTCTGTTTGTTTTCTGTATATTTGAATGCTTCTGCAAAAGCATCTGGAATAAAAGGACTGCAGACGATGACGGTACGTGGAATCCGGATAAGGACGGAGAGAGCATTAAAAAAGAAATCCGGATGGAATTCTTTCTCACCTGTGCGTGCTTCGGCTGTGCAGGTATTGGGATACTGCTCTATCGGCTGCGGTTTTATCCGGTTTTTCAGATATATCTGTATACCCTTCTGCTTGCGGGAGTGATCCTGATAATAGCGGCAGCAGGTGGGTTCCTGATTATCTCAGGCAGAATGAAGGAGAGAGAATTCCGGGACAGAATTCTTTCCGGCACAGATAAATGGGAAGAAAAAGGCTATGTGTCCCGGGACAAAACCGCCGGGGATCTTTTCAGAGTAATAGTAGATGGAAAACTTGCAAATCTCCAGGCATGGGGAGCAGGGGCAATCCTTCTTGTGGAGCTTTATATCCTGTTCATTATCCGAAACGTAAATCTGAGTTCGCTGGCGGTCGGATTAGTAATATATATTATACTGAATCTGACAGTACAGTGTGTTTCTCTTTTTAAAGCCCAAAAAAGTACAGTGGAAGTTCTTGGACAGGGTGATACCAAAACAATTCTTGGTCTATTTACAGTATATTATGAGCGGACAGCAGGGAGACTTTTCAGTCTGCCGCCGCAGATGCAGGTATATGCAGTAGCTGCGCTGTGTGATCAGGAGGCATACGATGATGCTCTGGAACTTCTGCGATCGATCCGAAGGAAACCGAAGATAGAGGCTTATTTTCAGCAGTATATGTGGCTGTGTTCTCAGGGACTGGGGGATATGCAGGGATGCCGGTCAGCGCTGGAAAATATGAAAGGATCCATGGGGTATCTGAAAGGGAAAAATCTGGAGGCCATGCAGCAGCTGGTTCAGTTGTTTGAGAATTATATGGATGGAAACTACAGCGAGCTGATGCGGGAGGCCCGGGACGGGAGCAGAACTGTTCTTCAGAGAAGAACCAGGCAGAGACTTGCAGAGGCGGCCATGAAAGAGCATCAGCCTGGACGGCAGCTCACAGAAGAAGGAGAAGTATGTGGTGAAGAAAGGGAAAGACAATGATAAAATTGCTTGCAGTTGATATGGACGGCACCTGTCTTGACGGGCGGAGCCGCATTACCAATCATACGATTCAGGCATTAAGGGCGGCGGCCCGGGCAGGAATTACCGTGGTGCCGGCTACCGGGCGCAATCTGTTCTGCCTGCCCCATCGGCTGGCGGAAGGAACTCTGTACAATGCCCGCACGGAAGACGGACGAAGGAACCACGGGCTGTTCCGGTATGTGATATCCTCCAATGGAGCCAGGGTTACGGATATCCGGGAGAGGAAAACGCTTTTTCAGGCAATGATTCCAAAAGAAACCACACTGTCTCTTCTGGAAAGATGTAAGGGACAGCGGCTTATTACGGCCTCGCATATGAATAACAGGTATCTTCTGCAGGGGAGGATGGCTGCGGCAGCCGGACGTTTTATATATGGAAGGGACGCAAAAGGAATATATTGTGTCAGGGATATGGCCCGGACAGTGGAAAAGAGTGCTTTTCTGACGGAAGAGCTTCAGTTTTATTTTCTGACAGAACAGTCGCGGCAAAGGCTGAAAAGGATTCTGGAATGTTATCCGGAGCTGTCCGCGGCCTACACATCCATATATGTGGAGGTTTTCTCAGAAAATGCATCGAAAGGCAGGGCCCTGGAAGTGCTGGCAGAACATCTGGGGATAACCCGCCGGGAGACTGCCTGCATTGGAGACGGAGAAAATGACCTGTCTATGTTCGGGGCATCCGGATATACTGTTGCAATGGGAAATGCTTCTGAAAGACTGAAGAAAAAGGCGGATTATGTTACGGCTTCAAATAACCGGGACGGAGCCGCGAAAGCAGTGTGGAAGATTCTGTCCGCGCAGCGGTCCGCCCTTCGTTTTATGTAAGCGCAGACTGCCGGATCCGGAACGTATCTGTACCCTGCATGTACGGATCCGGCAGTACTGATGCCTTTATTATCTGAAAAGATATTAAAAATGGGTTATTGTCCGGGCTGCAGAATCGCCTTTACATGGCTGATTTCATCCTGGGTGGCTTTGGCGGCCGGGATATAATAGCTTCGTTCCCGGGCAGCATCATACATTTTTTCCTGAGACATTTCACACTGGTTTCTCATCTGCTTTAAGCACTGTTTCAGCTCTTTGTTTTCTGTCTGCGGAATCATATCTCCGAACATCTTGAGCTCTCCGTTAATTCCGACGAGTGCGTCGGATACCATTGTTTTTTCGTCCATTTCTTCACCTCATTACATATTTTTGACATGGTTTTCCGTATCGGGAAATTCTGCGGACAGCGTTCGTCCTACAGAAATTTCATCAGTTCCTGTTTGTTTTTCATGGCAGAATCCGCTGCGTCCTGAAACAGCTTTTTCAGCTCAGGATCCTGGGTCTGTGAAGCATAGTCTGTCATCTTGCAGTGGGTTGTAGAATAGCCGCCGATCAGGTGGCGCAGGTTCTGCAGATCAAGAATTGAAATTTCTGACATGGTAAAAACCTCCTTGCATATAAAATGTATTTCAGAGGCTAGTATGTCCCGGAGATCTCTGCTTTATGCACGGGCGGCCGGAAAGTTCAGACCATCCGGGATCTGGAAATAAATTCCTGAAAAAGAACACGCATTTCCCGGCTGGTACGGTACATACATTCCGGATGCCACTGGACGCCTGCCGCAAAGGGATGATCCTCTATTTCGATGGCTTCGATGGTTCCGTCCAAGGCCCGGGCAGTTACGGATACGCCTTGCCCGGGGGCGTTGACGGCCTGGTGATGGAAACTGTTGACCAGAAGCGTGGGACCTGCGCAATGGCGGATCAGACTCCCCCGTTCTGTGCGGATCCGATGGCTGACGTCGCTGCGGGACGGAGAATGCTGCATATGATTGATGGTGTTTCCGGGGATCAGGGACAGATCCTGCCAGATGGTTCCTCCGCATGCTACACTGAGCACCTGCATCCCTCGGCAGATGGCCAGTACCGGTTTGCGGGAGGCCAGTACTTTCTTCATCAGACGAATCTGAAAAAGGTCTACAGTAATGCTTGTCTCTCCATTTCCCTTCCGGGGTTCCTGCCCAAAGAGCAGCGGCGTGATATCTCCGCCCCCGCAGAAGAGAAAGCCGGAACAAAGGGAAATGTACTGATCCAGCAGAGTATCGCTTCTGACCAGGGGAAGAAGCAGGGGAAGTCCTCCGGAATACCGGATCGACTGGATATAGGGATTGGCGACAAACTGGCGGTTGTTCATAAAACCGCATACAACAATGCCGATAGCTGGCTTCATAATCTCCTCCTTTTACCAGGTATATATTAATACACTAGAATATGTAAAAACGGATCGGTTTATTCATATCCTGCCCGGCAGGGGGGATATGATATAGCAGGGGAAAACATTCTGCCGCCGTTCCGGCAGAAAAGAAATGGAAAGGCGCAAGGAAAAATGAGATGGATTGATATGCATTGCGATACATTAAGCGAAATAATCAGGCAGAACAAGGAGCTGAAGAAAAATGATCTGTGTGTGGATCTGGAACGGCTCGAGGAGGGCGGGGCATGCGCCCAGTTCTTTGCATGCTTTGTCAATGCAGCCCGGTATGGGCTGAATACGAAGAAAACGGATGAGGAAAGGGTCTGGGATCCGGCGTATCAGGATGTGCTGTCCATGATTGAACGGGCAGAGCGGGAACAGAGTGAAACGTTTAAAATCCTTCTTACGCCGGATACGCTCCGGAAACAGACATGTCAGAAAAAGGATGAGCCGGAAATTCTGTACGGCGTACTTACGGTGGAAGAAGGCGGTGTGCTGTGCGGCAGGATGGAGCGGCTTGACGAGCTGTATGACAGAGGGGTCCGGCTGATCACGCTGACATGGAACTATGCAAACTGCATCGGAAGTCCCAACAGCAGAAATCCAGCCGTAATGCAGGAAGGTCTGACTGAATTCGGGATAAACCTGGTAAAATGTATGAATGAGAAAGGCATGACCATAGATGTCTCCCATCTGTCGGACGGAGGATTCTGGGACTGCATCCGATACAGCAGCGCTCCGGTTGCGGCGTCCCATTCCAATGCCAGAGCGCTCTGTTCCCATCCCAGAAATCTCAGCGATGAAATGCTTCGTGCACTTGGGCAGAAGGGAGGCGTTGCGGGAGTAAACTTCTACTCAGCCTTCCTGAGAGAATCAGGAAAGGCGGATATAACGGATCTTGTACGTCATATCCGGCATATGGTAAATTATGCCGGTGAAGATGCAGTGGCTCTTGGAACAGATTTTGACGGGTTTGAACGGACAGAATGTCCTGCAGGCATCGAAAGCGTGCTTGATGTTGAAAAACTTTTTTCTTTGCTGAAACAGTCCGGCTTTACGGAAAGACAGATTGATAAGATTGCCGGAGATAATGTGAAACGGATAATCGGGGATACCTGGAGAGAATAAGAAAGATACCGCGGTATATGGATTTTTGCCGAATTTCGCAAATCTTAAGATTCTTTTTCAAAAATTCGCTGATAAGGACGGATATAATTTCTCTTTGAAAAGGAGGAAATATACCATGACAGAAGATCAGCGGAGACGGAACAGAAAGCAGCTTTACCGAAAAAGGCGCAGACAACGCCGGATCAGAATGTTGATCTGTTTCCTTGTGCTGGCTATTCCGACAGCTGCAGGGATTGTGCTGGTAAAGAATCAGTTTGGTGATCAGATAAAACTTGTCGGGATGGGGCTGACAAATGAAAAGGTCCGGGAGATAATGAGCCGGTCGGAAGAGTATCCGGATGAGCTGTTGGAACTGCTTGCCGGAAATGAGGAGACGGTTGATTTCGTCCTGGATTATCCGGAAAAGAAAGATGCAGCTCCTGCAGAGACCGTGGGAGAAGTGGAGAAAGGGAAAATCCCTCTTCTTCTGCAGTGGGATGAACGCTGGGGATATGCCATTTACGGGGATGATATGATAGCCGTTAACGGGTGCGGCCCTACGGCAGTGGCTATGATTGCAGCAGGACTGACCGGAGATAATACAATTACTCCTTATAAAGTTGCTCAGTTTTCAGCGGAAAACGGATATTACGCAGGTGATTCCGGAACAAGCTGGACTCTGATGACAGAGGGGGCGCGGCAGTTTGGAATATACGGAGAAGAACTGGGACTTGACGAAGGCGGGATATATTCTGCTCTGGAAAGCGGCCATCCGATTATCTGCAGTATGAAACCCGGCGACTTTACGACCACAGGACATTTTATTGTACTGACAGGGATAGAGGACGGCAGGATCCGGGTGAATGATCCCAACAGCAGAATACGGAGTGAAAAACTTTGGGACTACAGTACGCTGGAGCATCAGATCAGTAATCTGTGGGAGTTCTCCCTTCTATGATAAACAGAAAAACGGAACGCAGCCGGAATAAGTATCGGGGCTGCGTTCCGCTTTTTGTATCTGATTCGATCCTGTACGGATCCTGCATTTTTATTTCTGATTTTCTTTTGCCAGTTCCTGCATCTTCATAGCGCGGACCTTGAGGGGCAGACCGAAGAGAGTGATAAATCCGTCTGCATCGTGGTGGTCGTACATGTCGCCTGTAGTGAAGCTTGCCAGTGATTCGCTGTACAGAGAGTAGGGAGATGTTTCCCCGGCTTTGATAATGTTGCCCTTGTACAGTTTGAATTTTACTTCTCCGGTTACATACTGCTGGGTTACGTCTACAAATGCGCGGATTGCCTCGCACAGCGGTGTAAACCATTTTCCTTCATATACAACCTGGGCAAGTTTGTTGCCCATTTCCTTTTTCACTTCATATGTAGCACGGTCAAGGATCAGTTCCTCGAGCTGCTGATGTGCAGCCATCAGAATTGTACCGCCGGGTGTTTCATATACGCCGCGGGATTTCATTCCTACTACACGGTTTTCTACAATATCAATAATACCGATTCCGTGTTTGCCGCCCAGTTTGTTCAGCTCCATGATGATCTCGGAAACCTTCATAGCTTTCCCGTTCAGTGTCTTCGGGATGCCGGCTTCGAAAGTCATGGTTACATACTCCGGCTCGTCCGGCGCTTTTTCCGGAGTTACACTTAAGACAAGCAGATCGTCATAGTTCGGCTCAACAGACGGATCCTCCAGTTCCAGTCCCTCATGGCTGATGTGCCACAGGTTACGGTCACGGCTGTAGCTGTGTTTTGTATCAAATGGAAGGTCGATTCCGTGTTTTTTGCAGTATTCGATCTCATCTTCACGGGACTGCATGGTCCAGATATCTGTCATACGCCACGGCGCGATGATTTTAATATCCGGAGCAAGGGCTTTGATGCCCAGCTCGAAACGGATCTGGTCATTTCCTTTTCCTGTTGCACCGTGACAGATAGCTACGGCACCTTCTTTCCGTGCAATTTCCACCAGTTTTTTTGCAATAGCCGGACGTGCCATAGAAGTACCAAGCAGATACTGATTTTCATAGACTGCTCCTGCTTTTACACAGGGCATGATAAAATCATCTGCAAATTCGTCTACAATATTTTCAATATATAATTTAGATGCACCGGAGAGTTTTGCTCTTTCGTCAAGCCCGTCCAGTTCTTCGCCCTGTCCGCAGTCGATGCAGCAGCATATAACGTCATATCCGAAGTTCTCCTTCAGCCACGGAATAATTGCTGTTGTGTCAAGTCCTCCTGAATATGCCAGAACTACTTTTTCTTTACTCATTTCTGATAGCCTCCTGAATGTATTTTTATTAATTTTGCCATCCGCAGAGACGGATGGCAGTTCTTGTTTGATTTACTGCTTGTGCAAGCTACAACCTACTATACACCAGAATTTATATTTATGCAAGAGAAAAATTATTAAAATGAAAATTATGCATATATTCACAAATAAATGCATAAAAATGCATAAATGTTTTGGTTATTCACAGAATATGCAAAGTATTGTTTCTGTTTATCCGTCCAATATTCAGCATACATACGATCCGGGAAGTCCAGGGCGGGATAAAAATTGCGGAGTTATCGGCTGCAGTCTGGTATAATGAAAATTATAAGCGGCTGTTGTTTTACAAAAAAGGATGGCATAAGGGCAGGATTTTGTCAGACTAAGGTTCTGCTTTTCAAAAAAGGAGGAAGGGGAATGATTATTCAGAGCAGAAAGGTTTGGCTTGCAGATCAGTTTGTTGAAGCACAGATTGAAATTGAGGACGGGAAAATTGTAAATGTGTTTCATTACATGGAAAAACCGGCAGATTGTGATTACGGCGGCAACTGGATTCTTCCGGGCTTTATTGATCTGCACTGTCATGGCGCATATGGATTTGATACCAATGACGCTGAGGAAGAGGGACTGAGAAACTGGGTGAGAAATATTGTGAATGAAGGGGTAACTGCACTCCTTCCGACGACCATTACCCAGAGCGAAGAAGTCCTGACAAATGCGCTGAAAAATATTGCAAGGGTGGTAAGAGCAGGGTATACTGGGGCAGAGATCCTCGGAATTCATTTTGAAGGCCCTTATCTGGATATGAAGTATAAAGGCACCCAGCCGGAACAGTATATCAGAAAGACGTCAGTAGAGCAGTTTAAAAGGTATCAGAAGGCGGCAGACGGTCTGATCAGGTATATTACAATCGCTGCGGAGACCGATGAGGATTTGGCACTGACCCGGTACTGCGCAGAACACGGAGTGGTGGTGAGCATCGGACATTCTGCCGCCACAAGCCGGGAGGCCGTCCGGGCATTTTCATATGGAGCCCGGTCCATGACACATGTATATAATGGAATGAGTCCGTTTCATCACCGGGCAAACGGGCTGGTGGGAGCGGCCTACCGCATGAAGAGTATGTATGGTGAGATTATCTGTGACGGCATTCATTCTACACCGGCTGCAATACACCAGTTCTTTGAGGCAAAAGGTCCGCATTACGGAATGATGGTCAGTGATGCGCTTATGGCGAAAGGATCCCCGGCAGGGTCCAGGTTCCTGTTCGGCGGAAATGAGATAGAACTCTATCCGGACGGCAGCGCGCACCTGACCTCGACGAAGGAACTGGCCGGATCTACGCTTCCTATTAATGAAGGACTCCGGATTCTGATTGAGGAGGCTCTTGTGCCTGTTGATACGGCGATTAACTCCTGTACAAAGAATCCGGCGGAGTGTCTGCGCGTGGATGACAGAAAGGGATCGATTAAAGTCGGCCTGGATGCGGATCTTGTAGTTCTGGACCGGGAGTATCAGGTGCTGCAGACGTATTGTATGGGCAGGCCAATGCTGAATAGACAGGCAGACAAAGCCGAAGGACAAGAAAAAAGAACAGGAGATTGACAGAATGGGATTTACAGTAGAGACCGGAATATCGGCAGCCGCAGTTTTTGTACAGGGTCTGTTAAGTTTTTTCTCTCCCTGCGTGCTGCCCCTCGTACCTTTATATCTGAGCTATCTGGCCGGCGGGCTGAATGTGGCCGCAGAAGCCGGCAGCGCACAAGGACAGATGTCCGTGACGGAAGAAAAACGTGGAGAAAGAAGAAAACGGCTTCGCCTGTTTCTGCGGGTTTTCTGTTTTACGCTGGGTATCAGCGGAGCATTTTTTGTGCTCGGGCTGGGCGCATCAGCGGCGGGCAGTTTCTTCCGGGAACAAAGGATGCTGTTTGCACGAATCGGGGGAATTCTGATTGTTCTGTTCGGACTGTATCAGCTGGGGGTATTTGGAAGTTCCACACTGCTGGGGAAGGAACATCGGATTCCGCTGCGGCTGGAAAAGATGACCATGTCGCCGGTTACGGCACTGATTATGGGCTTTACCTTCAGTTTTGCCTGGACGCCCTGCGTGGGGCCGGCGCTGACAAGCGTGCTTCTTATGGCCGGAAGCGCGCAGACAAGTTTCAAGGGTTTTCTGCTGATCGGTGTGTATACACTGGGATTTATTCTTCCCTTTCTGGCTGCGGGAATCTTTACGGCGCAGCTGCTGGAATTTTTCGGAAAACACAGGAAAGCAGTGCGGTATACTGTGAAAATCGGGGGAGTAATTCTGATTCTCATGGGCGCACTTATGTTTACGGGAAAGATGAATGATATTACCGGATATCTGTCAACGTTTCAGAGCAAAACGGCCGGTCAGGCCGACTCCGGGGAGAACGGCAAGGCAGAGAACGGCGCGGTTTCGGAGAAACAGGCGGAACAGGAGAAAAGTGATGAAGCACGGGAAGAAGATGTGTCCGGGGATAGGGAGAATCAGGACGGCACCGGTTCCGGGGAAAGCGGGAATAACAGCAGCGCATCAGAAATTACGGCTCCGGGTTATGACCGGGAACTGACAGATCAGTTTGGCGAGGTCCATACGTTGTCAGAGTATAAAGGAAAAGTTATTTTTCTTAACTTCTGGGCAACCTGGTGCGGCCCCTGCAGAAATGAGATGCCGGATATTCAGAAACTTTATGAGGAATATTCCGCACAGGGAGAAGATGCGGAGGTCGTGATTCTGGGAATTGCCGGACCGGGAATCGGACAGGAAGGAACCCGGGAAGAAATTGCCGGTTTTATGGAGGAAAACGGATATACCTATCCTGTACTTATGGATGAGACCGGGGAGCTGTTCAGCCAGTATGGAATATCAGCCTTTCCGACTACCTTTATGATTGACAGGAACGGCAATGTATACGGCTATGTTCCCGGGCAGATGACAGAAGATATTATGCGGAGTATTATTGAACAGACTCTGAACGGGCAGTGACCGGCCGGAAAAAGGAACCGGGACTTCCCGAAAGAAGATCCGTTGTGCTATAATGGGCGGGAAGGCGGTGAAATATGGTTACAATAGAAAATGACTGCTTTTCCATTCCCCAGATCTGTGAATCCGGCCAGTGCTTTCGTCTGGATCCGGTGTCGGAAAATACATATGAACTTCTGGCGGCGGACCGGTATCTGAAAATAGAGGTTCAGCGGGAAGCGGAGGGCCGGGAAAAGACAATTCTTTTCTGTACACAGGAAGAATATATCCGGTTCTGGAAATCCTATTTTGACCTGGATGTACCTTATAAAGATTACATAAAGCAGATTGACGGAAAAGACAGCTATCTGAAGGCTGCGGCAGAGTTCGGCAGAGGCATCCGCATACTCAGACAGGATATATGGGAAATGATTATTACCTTTATTCTTTCCCAGCAGAATAATATTCCCCGCATTAAGAATCTGATCCGGGTTCTGAGTGAAAGATACGGCGAGGAGCGAAAGACACCGGAAGGAAGGCAATATTACACATTTCCCTCTGCACAGAGCCTGGCATCAGCGTCGGAGGAAGAACTGCGGAGCCTGAAACTGGGATACCGCAGCCGGTATATCTGCAAAACGGCGAAACAGGCGGCAGAGAGGGCTGTTGATCTGAAGGAACTTCCCGGGATGCCGTACAGGGATGCCAGGGCGGAACTTATGAAGCTTTCGGGAATCGGCGGCAAGGTGGCGGACTGTATCTGCCTTTTTGCTCTTCATCAGATGGACGCGTTTCCGGTAGATACCCATATCCGTCAGGTTCTTGACGCCCATTACGCGGAGGGGTTCCCCTTTGAACGGTACAGGGGCTGCGCGGGCGTAATGCAGCAGTATATCTTTTATTATGATTTGAAGGGAGGAGCAAAATGAAAGTTCTGGTAGTTGTTGATATGCAGAATGATTTTATTGACGGATCCCTGGGCACAAAAGAGGCTCAGGCAATTGTTCCCGGTGTGGTCGAAAAAATCAGAAATTTTGACGGAAAAGTGATTGCTACGAGAGATACCCATGGAGAGGATTATCTGAACAGCGCGGAAGGGAAGCAGCTTCCGGTGGTTCACTGTGTGAAAGGAACAGAAGGCTGGCAGATCCGGCCGGAGGTGGAAGCGGCGGTCCGGGAAAAGACGGGCAGCAGAATTCTGGACAAGCCGACCTTTGGAAGTGTGCAGCTGGGAGAAGATGTACGGAATCTGAATGAAACAGATGATCCGGTGGAGGAAATCACGCTGATCGGTCTTTGCACGGATATCTGTGTGATTTCAAACGCGCTTCTTCTGAAAGCGTATCTTCCGGAAGTGCCTATCCGGGTGGAGGCTTCCTGCTGTGCAGGAGTGACTCCGGAAAGCCATGAGCAGGCGCTGGGCGCTATGAAGATGTGCCAGATTACAATAATATAGACTTTTATTTAAGGAGGAACTTATTATGGAGAATTTTATTTATTACACACCTACGAAAGTCGTGTTCGGAAAAGGAACAGAGAAGCAGACCGGGGAACTGGTAAAGGAGCAGGGATGCAGGAAAGTTCTTGTTCACTACGGAAGCGGAAGCGTGAAGCGGACCGGACTTCTGGACCGGATTTATGCTTCTCTGGACGAAGCGGGTATTTCCTATGTGTCTCTGGGAGGAGTTGTGCCGAACCCCAGACTTTCTCTGATCTATCAGGGAATTGATCTGTGCCGGAAGGAAGGCGTGGATTTTATTCTGGCTGTAGGAGGCGGCAGTGTAATAGACTCTGCCAAGGCGATCGGATACGGCGTGGCTGACGAGGAGCAGGGTGATGTATGGGATTTTTATGAGAAGATAAGAGAACCGAAAGCGTGCCTTCCGGTAGGCGTTGTTCTTACGATTTCCGCGGCGGGATCTGAAATGAGCAATTCTTCTGTAATTACCAATGAGAAGGGATGGCTGAAGCGGGGATGTAATTACGATATCTGCCGGGCGAAATTCGCGGTTATGAATCCGGAGATTACCATGACTCTGCCGAAGTATCAGACAGCCTGCGGCTGCACGGACATTATGATGCATACAATGGAGCGGTATTTCAACCAGTCCGGTAATATGGAACTGACAGACGGAATCAGCGAACATCTGCTGCGCACTGTTATGAATAATGCAAAAATCCTGATGACAGAGCCGGATAACTATCAGGCACGGGCAGAGGTAATGTGGGCAGGAAGCCTGTCCCATAACGGACTGACCGGATGCGGAACCGACGGCGGCGACTGGGCGTGCCATCAGCTGGAGCATGAACTGGGAGGAATGTTTGACGTGGCACACGGCGCAGGCCTTGCGGCTGTATGGGGAAGCTGGGCAAGATACGTGATGGACGCCAGACCGGAGCGCTTTGCAAAGTTTGCGGTAAATGTAATGGGAGTGGAGCCTGCGGAAGATGATATGGCCACGGCTCTCAGAGGCGTGGAAAAGATGGAAGAGTTCTATCGTCAGATCGGGATGCCGGTATGCATCAGCGATATGGACATTGATCTTACGGAAGAGCAGATGAGAGAGCTGGCTGAGAAATGCAGTCATTTTGGAAAACGTACCGTAGGATGTGTAAAGAAACTGGACAAAGAAGACATGTATCAGATTTACAGAAAGGCGAGATAAAAATGGAGTCAACATTAAAAGATCTGAAAGAGAGAAGAAGCATCCGTGCCTATAAGCCGGAGCAGATCAAAGAGGATGAACTGCAGAAGATCCTGGAGGCAGGTACATATGCGCCTACCGGAATGGGAAAACAATCCCCGAAGATTGTGGTTGTACAGGATAAGGAAACAAGAGATTATCTGTCGGAACTGAATGCAAAGTATTTCCCGGGAGGCGGCGGATCCGACCCGTTTTACGGCGCTCCTACCGTCCTTGTAGTGCTTGCAGCCAGAGAGCGCCCCACCTGCGTGGAGGACGGTTCCCTTGTGCTGGGAAATCTGATGAACGCGGCATACGCAGTAGGCGTGGGATCCTGCTGGATTCACAGGGCAAGAGAAGTGTTTGATTCAGAGGAAGGCAAAGCGCTGTTAAAGAAATGGGGCATTGAAGGCGATTATATCGGCGTGGGACACTGCATCCTGGGCTATCCTGCAGATGGGGCGGTTCCGGAGGCAAAGCCGAGAAAAGAAGACTATATCGTCTATGTGAGATAGAAACTGTGGGGTAGAATCGTGAAAGGCTTTCTTTTTGTTGGACTTGGCGGAGCACTGGGCGCGGTGCTCCGCTATGCAATCAGTCTTTTCCCTTATAAGGGAACATTTCCTGTACTTACTTTTATTACAAATGTACTGGGAGCTCTGCTCATCGGCTATATTGCCGGGGCAGCCGCGCGCCGGGGACTTTCCCGGAATCTGGTTCTATTTCTGAAAACAGGAGTGTGCGGAGGATTTACTACCTTTTCCACGTTTTCTCTGGAAGCATACAATCTGTTTGATGGAAGACATTATATTACAGCAGTTCTCTATATGATATTAAGTATGCTGTGCTGTCTGGCCGGTGTGGCTGCCGGTCTGTATCTGGCAGAGCGCATGGGATAAAATTTATCATTAAAGAATATATGAGTATGCTGCTGCAGCTGACAGTTTATCCGATTTCCGCTTTTGGGACAGGAAAATATACCTGCTTTCAAACAGCAGCGCAGTCCCGGCGGACATTTTTTCACTCGCAAATTCAAATTAAAGGGCGAAAAGAAATTGTGGCGGGAAACGGAGAATGATGGTAAAATAAGACAAATGGCGCGCAGAAATCTGTTGAACCGGATGAGGTTACGCCGGATGCAGAAAGGAGAACAAAAAATGGGAACTTACATGGAAACGCTTGCGAAACATGCCAAGGATGCATCAAGAGAAGCGGCAAAGCTCGGTACAGATGAAAAAAACAGAGGACTGCTTGCTGTGGCGGAGGAACTGATCGCCCAGCAGGAAATGATCCTGGAGGAAAATAAAAAAGATCTGGAAGCGGCAAAGGAAAAGGGGGTAAAACAGTCCCTGATCGACAGACTGGCGCTTTCGGAAAAGCGGATTGGCGACATGGCTGAGGGTCTCAGACAGATTGCGGCTCTGGACGATCCGATAGGAGAAGTACTCTATATGAAGACCCGTCCCAACGGACTGCGGATCGGACAGAAGAGGGTGCCTCTCGGGGTTGTGGGAATTATCTATGAATCCCGTCCCAATGTTACAGCGGACGCCTTCGGACTCTGTTTTAAAACAGGGAACGCAGTTATCCTGAGGGGAGGAAGCGATGCGATTCATTCCAATCAGGCAATTGTCCGGGCGATTAAGGCAGCTCTTCGGAAGATGAAGCTCAATCAGGATCTTGTCCTTCTGGTTGAGGATACAAGCCGGGAAGTGGTCAATGAGATGATGAAGATGCACGGATGGATTGACGTTCTGATCCCCAGAGGCGGAGCGGGACTGATTGCGAATGTAGTTTCGAACAGCACGGTCCCGGTGATTGAGACAGGTACGGGAAACTGTCATGTCTATGTGGACGAAGGGGCAGACCCGGTTATGGCGGCGGATATTGTGGAGAATGCGAAAACACAGAGAATGGGTGTATGCAATGCCTGTGAATCTCTGGTAATTCACGCGGCTGCAGCGGAGGAAATTCTTCCGAAGATTGTGTCCAGATTAAAGGCGCATAATGTAGAGATGCGCGGCGATGAGAGAGCACGGGCGATCAGTGAAGATATTATTCCGGCAACGGAAGAAGACTGGGGAACCGAGTATCTGGACGCTATCATATCCATAAAAGTGGTGGACTCCATCGATGAGGCGATTGAACATATTAATAAATATAACACCGGACATTCCGAGTCCATTGTGACGAAAGATTATGCCCGCGCGCTGAAGTTCCTGGACGAGATTGACGCGGCCGCGGTTTATGTAAATGCCTCGACCCGGTTTACTGACGGATTCGAATTCGGATTCGGGGCGGAGATCGGCATCAGTACGCAGAAACTTCATGCAAGAGGCCCCATGGGGCTTCAGGCTCTGACCACAACAAAGTATATCGGATTTGGAAACGGGCAGATCCGCAAATAAATGAATAAAATGAATTAAAATGAAATAAGAATGCGAGATACGCCGGAGTATATGCCGAAGCAACGGGAGGAACAGTCCCGGGCTTCCGGTATATATTCCGGCTTTTTTGCGCCGGCAAAGGCAGAATATGAAGGAAAATACTGCAGCGTTTCCAGGACGGAATTTATAGATAAAATGAAGAAGTAAATGAATAATACTTGCATATTATGCAAAAATGATGTATTATTATGCAAGTGTTAGCGAAAAGAACACCGGAAGTATGCTTTACTTCCCTGACAATGTGGTATATTATTAGGAAATGAAAGCGTCAGCGGACAGCAGAGCGGAGGAATCTCCGCAAACTCTTTTGTCTGCCGGCGCTGTACATATTTCACGGAAAGGAAATTATAAAAATGATTAAGGTTGGAATCATTGGCGCTACAGGATATGCGGGCGCTGAGCTTGTGAGAATACTGACAGGACATAAAAATGCCCGGATTGAGTGGTATGGCTCCAGAAGCTACATAGATCAGAAATATGCGGATGTCTACAGGAATATGTTCCAGATTGTGGATGACACATGTATGGACGACAACATGGAGGAACTGGCAGAGCGGGTGGATGTGATTTTTACAGCCACACCCCAGGGCCTGTGCGCGTCTCTTGTGAATGAAGGAATTCTGTCAAAAGCGAAGGTGATTGATCTGAGTGCGGATTTCCGTCTCAAAGACGTATCGGTTTATGAAGAGTGGTACAAGATTGAGCATAAAGCACCTCAGTTTCTTGAGGAAGCGGTATACGGACTGTGTGAGATCAACCGGGAAAAGGTGAAAACAGCCCGCCTTGTGGCAAATCCGGGATGTTACACAACCTGTTCCATCCTGACAGCTTATCCGCTGGCAAAAGAGGGGCTGATCGATATGGACAGTCTGATTATTGACGCAAAATCCGGAACCTCCGGAGCAGGACGGGGCGCCAAGCTTCCAAACCTTTTCTGCGAGGTTAACGAAAATATTAAGGCATATGGCGTGGCAACACACCGGCATACGCCTGAGATTGAAGAACAGCTGGGATATGCAGCCGGGAGAAAGGTTACGCTTAGCTTTACTCCCCATCTTGTTCCCATGAACCGCGGAATTCTTGCGACAGAGTACGCGGGCCTGACCCGTAAAGTTTCAGCGGAAGAGATCAGGGCGGTATATGATAAATATTACGGAACGGAGAAGTTTATCCGTGTACTTGATCCGGATGTATGTCCGGAAACAAAATGGGTGGAAGGCAGCAATTATGTTGATATCGGCTTTAAGATTGACCCCAGGACAAACCGTATTATTATGATGGGCGCTATTGACAATCTGGTAAAAGGCGCGGCCGGACAGGCTGTGCAGAACATGAACCTGATGTTCGGCGAGAAGGAGAGCGAAGGACTGGAACTGGTACCGATGTTCCCGTAGTCCGGCCAGAACAGAAGGGCGGGGCGGAGCGGATTTTTCCCTTGCCCGGAGACAGGGACGCGCCGGTATGAAAGATGAATGGAGTATGGATGGCTTATGATACGTGTAATGACAATTGAGGACTACGATCAGGTGTATGCCCTCTGGAAAAAGATCAAAGGCTTTGGAATCCGCAGCATAGATGATTCCAGAGAGGGAGTGGAACGCTTCCTGAAGCGGAATCCGTCGACCAGTGTAGTGGCTGAGGAGGACGGGAAAATTGTGGGGAGCATCCTGTGCGGTCATGACGGCAGACGGGGATGTCTGTATCATGTCTGTGTGGATGAGGCTTACCGGAGACATGGAATCGGAAGAGCTATGGTTGTTTTTGCCATGAAGGCGCTTCAGAAAGAGGAAATCAATAAAGTGTCTCTGATTGCCTTTACCAGAAACGATATCGGAAATGCTTTCTGGAATACCATTGGATGGACAGAGAGACTGGATCTGAATTATTATGACTTCACACTGAATGAGGAAAACATAACTGCATTTAACGGACAGTAGCAGAGAAAAGGAGTGTAAGGAAGATGAATATAATTGACGGAGGAGTAACGGCGGCGAAAGGATTTGAGGCGGCCGCGGCCGCAGCGGGAATCAAATATCAGGACCGCACGGATATGGCGCTGATCTACAGTGAAAAACCATGCAAAGCAGCAGGCGCTTTTACAACCAATGTGGTAAAAGCCGCACCGGTGAAATGGGACAGAGAGATTGTGGAGAAGAAGCTCCGTCCCCAGGCAGTGATTGTAAATTCAGGGATTGCAAACGCATGCACCGGCGAAGAAGGAATAGAATGCTGCAGAAAGACGGCAAAGGCCGCGTCTCAGGCGCTGAATGTAGATGCAGCCAGTGTGCTGGTGGGCTCCACCGGAGTGATCGGCATGCAGATGCCGGTCGATCGGATTGAAAAAGGCATTCATATGCTTGCGGGGGAGAAAAAAGCAGACAGGGAAAGCGGCGCCGCGGCGGCAGGGGCGATTATGACAACGGATACCAGACCGAAAGAAGCGGCGGTTACCTTTGATATCAATGGAAAAACAGTGACCATCGGCGGCATGGCAAAAGGCTCCGGCATGATCCATCCGAATATGTGCACCATGCTGTCTTTCATTACAACTGACGCGAAGATTTCCGGAAAAGCACTGCGCAGAGCGCTGCGCGCGGATGTGGAAGATACCTACAATATGATATCCGTAGACGGAGACACATCTACCAATGACACAGTGCTTCTGCTTGCAAACGGCATGGCCGGGAACGACAAGATCCGGTATGGCACCCCGGAATATGAGAAGTTCTGCCAGGCTCTTCATTATGTAAATGAAACTCTGGCGAAAAAGATTGCCGGCGACGGCGAGGGGGCGACGGCGCTCTTTGAGGCAAAGATTACGGGCGCACAGACAAAAGAACAGGCAAAAGTACTGGCAAAGTCCATTGTCTGCTCCAATCTGACCAAGACAGCTATTGCCGGACATGACGCCAACTGGGGAAGAATTCTCTGTGCGATGGGATATTCCGGGGCTGAATTTGATCCGGAAAAAGTGTCCCTGTTTTTTGAGAGCAGTGCAGGAAAGCTTAAGATTATAGAAAATGGAGTAGCGGTAGAGTACAGCGAGGAGAAGGCAACGGAGATTCTCTCTCAGCCGGAAGTGACAGTAACCGCGGATATCGGAGAAGGAGAGGCGCAGGCGTCAGCCTGGGGCTGTGATCTGACACATGAATATATCAATATCAACGCGGATTACCGGAGTTAAGGAGGAATACAGGAATTATGAATGAAAATATGCAGCAGTATCTGGACAAAGCGCAGGTCCTGATTGAGGCTCTGCCATATATCCAGCGTTTTAACAGAAAGATTATCGTTGTGAAATACGGCGGAAGCGCTATGGTGGATGAAGAGCTGAAAAAGCGGGTGATCGAAGACGTGACTCTGCTGAAGCTGGTAGGATTCAAGCCGATTATCGTTCACGGCGGCGGCAAAGAAATCAGCAAATGGGTTGCAAAGACGGGAATGGAGCCCAGATTTATCAACGGCCTTCGCGTGACAGATGAAAGTACAATGGAGATTGCGGAGATGGTGCTTGGACGGGTGAATAAAAGTCTGGTACAGCTTGTGGAAAGTCTGGGTGTGCGCGCCATCGGCATCAGCGGGAAGGACGGCGGCCTTCTGCGGGTAGATAAAAAATATTCAGACGGCCAGGACATCGGATATGTAGGTGAAATCAAACATGTCAACGCGCCGATTCTCTTTGACCTTCTGGAGAAGGATTTCCTTCCGATTGTTTGTCCTGTGGGAATGGATGACGATTATAATACATACAACATTAATGCGGATGATGCGGCCTGTGCCATTGCACGGGCAGTCCGGGCTGAGAAGCTGGCTTTCCTGACAGACATTGAGGGTGTATACAAAGATCCGGATGATCCTTCCACACTGATTTCCGAGCTGTGGGTGGATGAGGCGAAGAAACTGATGGCTTCCGGAAGTATCGGCGGCGGTATGCTGCCGAAGCTTCAGAACTGCATTGATGCCATCGCTCACGGCGTATCCAGAGTGCATATTCTGGACGGGCGGATTCCGCACTGTCTTCTTCTGGAGATTTTTACCAATAAAGGAATCGGCACAGCGATATTAAACAGTAAAGAAAGCAGGTATTATTATGGTGAACAGTAAAATACAGTCAGCAGAAGAAAATCTTATTCACGTATATAATCGTTTCCCGGTCGTGCTTGATCACGGAGAGGGCATGTATCTTTATGATACGGATGGAAAGAAATATCTGGATTTTGCGGCGGGATTTGCCGTATGCGGTCTGGGCTATGGCAATCAGGAGCTTGCCGGTGCCTTGAAGGATCAGATTGACCGCCTGTATCACACCTCTAATCTTTATTACCATGAGAGCTGCGGAGAGGCCGCAAGGGAGTTAAACCGTGTCTGCGGTATGGACCGGGTGTTTTTTACGAACAGCGGCGGCGAAGCGGTCGAGGGGGCGCTTAAGGCGGCAAGAAGGTACGCCTATACAAAGAAGACAGGCAGATATGAGTTTATTGCCATGGAAAACTCTTTCCACGGAAGAACCTTCGGCGCGGTATCCGTAACCGGCCATAAAGCTTACAGGGATCCTTTTGAACCGTTGGTACCGGGTGTGAAGTTCGCGACGTTCAATGATCTGGACAGTGTGAAAGCCCTTGTAAGTGATAAGACCTGTGCCATCATTCTGGAGCCGCTGCAGGGCGAGGGCGGCATTAATCCTGCCACCCAGGAGTTTATGGAGGGAATCCGGAATATCTGTGATGAAAACGGGATTCTTATGATCTGCGATGAGGTCCAGTGCGGTATGGGAAGAACCGGAAGCATGTTTGCATGGCAGGGATACGGGGTAAAACCGGACATCCTTACCATGGCAAAAGCAATTGGAAACGGCATTCCGGTAGGGGCATTTGCCCTGACGAAGGAAGTGGCGGAATATTCGCTGCAGTCCGGAGACCATGGATCCACATATGGCGGGAATCCTCTGGCCTGTACAGCAGTGAAAAAAGTCATTGAGATTTTTGAACGGGAAGATATCGTGGGACACGTAAACAAGGTGGCTCCCTATCTGACAAGAAAGCTGGACGAGCTGGTAGAAGAACTGGACTGTGTGACAGAGCGCAAAGGGAAAGGCCTGATGCAGGGAATTGTTATAACAAAACCTCTGGCGGAAGTGAATAACCGGGCAGTAGAGGAAGGCCTTCTGGTGATCCAGGCACAAGGAAATGTGATCCGCTTCGTTCCTCCGCTTATTGTAGAAGAAAAACATATTGATGAAATGATTGCCAAAATGAAGAAAGCGCTTGAGTAGCATTTAACAGAAGCGTACTGCGGAAATTCCGCATGACAGAATAAAAATAAAGACAGGCCTGGACAGAGCAGGCGGGAATAAAGAAACCGGTTGTCGGATATACTGAAATATGTGTGAATGGTACATTATATGGAGGTAGGAAGATGATCGGTTTTTTTATTGCTCTTTTATCAGGAGCCCTGATGAGTGTACAGGGAGTTTTTAACACCCAGGTAACAAAGACGACAGGTGTATGGGTAAGCAACGGCTGGGTTCAGCTTACTGCGTTTGCAGTCTGTCTTGCCGTCTGGTTTGCAACAGGACGGGACAGTGTGGCGGCGCTGGGCAGGGTAGAGCCCAGATATATGCTGCTGGGCGGCGTGATCGGGGCAGGAATTACATGGACTGTGATTAAGAGTATAGAAGCCCTGGGCCCGGCCAGATCAGCGCTTCTTATTGTGGTTGCACAGCTGATCGTGTCTTATGTGATCGAACTTTTCGGAATGTTCGGGATGGAGAAAGAGCCGATTGACTGGAGAAAGCTGGGCGGTCTTGCACTGGCTATTGTCGGTATTGCCATTTTTCAGTGGGAATAAAGAGAAAGAAGAATAAAACAGGCACAGAACTGTAATAAACCTTCAATAAACTTGTAACAAACACGTAATTGTCTATTGTCTTTTTTACAAAAATTCGTTACAATAATAACAGGCTGTTTACACGGCCGGCTCACATAGACGGCAGAAGTATAAAGGATTCGGCTTTCTTATGTGTGTATTTTATGTCCGGCATAAAGGGGTATTCTTACAGTCTGCGGATTGTGAGGAAGATATGCGAGACGATTTCAGAATGATCAGGATGGTGGCGGTTCTGCTTGGATCCTTTTTTCTGCTTTCAGGCTGCGGCGGAGGGCAGAAGGACTCTCTTGCGGAACTGGAACTGACAGAACCATCCGGAACAGAAGAAGATTCAGAGACACAGGAGGAGTTCTGTGAAGAGGAAGAGGAGACATTCGCCTACGTTTATGTATGCGGGGCGGTGCACTCTCCCGGAGTATATAAGCTGAGAAGCGATGCGCGTGTGTTTGAGGCGGTAAAGCTGGCCGGCGGACTGACGGAAGAGGCAGCCGGTGAGTATGTCAATCAGGCGGAAACCGTAACAGACGGAGGACGCATTTATGTGCCGACTCAGGAGGAAGCACTGGAGTACGGTACAGGGGTTGCAGAAACAGGAATAACCAGCGGTACGGACGGAAAGAAACAGGGAAAGATAAATATTAATACAGCCGGAAAAGAGGAACTCATGCAGCTTACCGGGATTGGCGAGGCAAAGGCTCAGAGTATTCTGGATTACCGTGAGGAGCACGGGAGATTTACCAGTACAGAAGAACTGATGCAGATTGAGGGAATCAAAGAGGGAGTATTTAATAAAATAAAGGATAACATAACGATATAGCAGGGAGTCGAGATATTGGAGTATGAGTAAGAAAATATTGGTTGTGGATGATGAAAAATTAATCGTGAAAGGAATCCGTTTCAGCCTGGAGCAGGAGGGGATGGAAGTAGACTGCGCATATGACGGCGAGGAAGCGCTGGAATATGCCAGAAACTGCGAGTATGATCTGGTGCTCCTGGATGTGATGCTTCCGAAGAAAGACGGGTTCGAGGTGTGCCAGCAGATCCGGGAGTTTTCGGATATGCCTATAGTCATGCTGACTGCGAAAAGCGAGGATATGGACAAGATTCTTGGACTGGAATACGGAGCAGATGATTATATAACGAAGCCCTTTAATATTCTTGAGGTTAAGGCAAGAATCAAAGCCATTATGCGCCGCACAACCAAGAGAAAGGAGCCGGCGGGAAGTCCGGTCCTTATAAAGGGGAACATGAAGATTGACTGTGAGAGCAGACGAGTGTTTATTGGAGAACGGGAGATCAATCTGACGGCCAAGGAGTTTGATGTTCTGGAACTTCTGGCTATGAATCCGAACAAGGTATACAGCAGGGAGAACCTTCTGAATCTCATCTGGGGATATGATTATCCGGGAGATGCAAGAACTGTGGATGTACATATCAGAAGACTGAGGGAGAAGATTGAGGTAAATCCAAGCGAACCGAAATACGTACATACAAAGTGGGGAGTGGGTTATTATTTCCAGGGGTAAGCTTCGGCTCAGAATCAGAGACAGAATATTCCGCAATCTTCGTGTGCGGATCATCGTAATTATTATGCTGGCAGGGCTTGTGCCCTGTCTGGCTGTGTTTTTCGGAATCGTAGCATATTACGAGTCCAGAGCAGTACAGCTTCAGACTGCAGAAATTCAGAATCAATGCACAATTCTGTGTAATCAGTTCAGTACTTACGGGTATCTTTCGGATACTTCATCCGAGGTGATCAATGCCAATCTTTCACAGCTGACAGATATTTACAATGGACGTGTTATGGTTATTGACGGCCAGCTCAGAGTTGTAAGAGATACATATGACCTGGATGAAGGAAAAACGGACGTATCGGAAAATGTGATCCGGAGTATGCAGGGCGAGACTGTCAGCTATTACGACAGGCAGAATCATTATATTGAAGTATCCACACCGATTCCGGGACCGGAAGGCGAGGGAATTGCCGGAGTGATGCAGGCAAGTGTGTCTACAGATACGATTGAGGATACAATTTCAGAGCTGCA
Organism: uncultured Ruminococcus sp.; assembly: GCA_900553885.1. Taxonomy (GTDB): domain Bacteria; phylum Bacillota; class Clostridia; order Lachnospirales; family Lachnospiraceae; genus Mediterraneibacter. The sequence continues at coordinate 39,115 of USFD01000004.1, read as the reverse complement.
TACACAGGGCGGCGTGATCATCGGAATTGCCATGTTTCTGCTTGCGCTTGCCGGCGTATTTGCGGCAGACAGGGTAGTGCGTCCGCTGCACAGGATTACCCGCGCCATTGAAAGCGTGACAGAAGGTTATACGGATGATGTGCTGCATGTGGAGACATTTACGGAGACCAGACAGATGAGCGAGGCATTTAACAAGATGCTGGGAAGGCTGAAGATTCTGGATGAATCCAGAGAAGAATTTGTTTCCAATGTCTCTCATGAGCTGAAGACGCCCATGACATCTATGAAAGTACTGGCGGATTCTCTCCTGGAGCAGGAAAATGTGCCTGTAGAAATGTATCAGGAGTTTATGGGCGATATTGCTAAGGAGATCGACCGGGAGAATCAGATCATTACCGACCTTCTATCTCTTGTCAAAATGGATAAAACGGGACAGAATATCAACATTCAGTCCGTAAATATCAATGAACTTCTGGAACAGATCCTGAAGCGACTGAAACCCATCGCGCAAAAGAAAAATGTGGAGATGGTAATGGAAAGCTTCCGGCCGGTAACTGCGGAGATCGATGAGACTAAGTTTTCTCTTGCGGTATCCAATCTTGTGGAGAATGCGATTAAATATAATGTGGATAACGGCTGGGTGCATGTGTCTCTCAACGCGGACCATAAGTTTTTCTATATCAAAGTTGAGGATTCCGGAATCGGAATTCCGGAAAAAGACCAGGCCCATATATTCGAGCGGTTTTACCGGGTGGACAAGTCTCATTCCAGAGAAATCGGAGGGACAGGCCTGGGACTGGCAATTGCGAGAAACGCAGTGATTGTGCACAGAGGTTCGATCAAGGTACACAGCATCGAAGGGGAGGGAACGACATTTACAGTCCGGATTCCTCTCACGTATGTGGCGGCATAGGAGGCAGAAATATGAGAACAGGAAGAAAGATAACAGCGGTTCTGATGGCTGTCCTGACTGTTTTTCTGCTGGCCGCATGTGCAAAGCGGACGGATGTGGACAGTGGAGACAGTTATATATACAGTCTGAATACAGACAGAACCGGTCTGGTAAAGATCACGTTTGAGTTTGATGAGGATGATCCTCTTGCACAGGCCGAAGCTGTCCTGGCGGAAATGAAGGAGCCGGCGTCTGAGATTGAGTATACCACAGTATTCCCGGAGGATGTGGAGGTAACGAAATGTACGATCAGTGGAGGCATCCTGGCGTTGGATTTTAACAGCGCCTATCTTCAGATGGGAAATGTGGAAGAGAAGCTGGTACGGGCGGCTGTTGTACAGTCGCTGGTCCGGATAGACGGAATTAATGCGGTCTATTTTTCTGTGAACGGTGAAAATCTTAAAGACGGTGACGGACGGGCAGTGGGCCTTATGAATGAAGACGACTTTGTGGAAAATACAGCGTCTTCCCCCAGTTCTTATCAGACAGAGACACTGGAGCTGTATTTTGCAAATGAAGCGGGAGATAAGCTGGTAAAACAGTCTATGGACGTCCGCTACAACAGTAATATTTCAAAAGAAAAACTGATCGTGGAAAAGCTGATGCAGGGACCGCAGAGCGGTGATGCATATCCGGTTATCAATCCAGGCACAAATCTTCTGAGTGTAACAATTAAAGACCGGATCTGTTATGTGAATTTTGACAGTACCTTTCTTACCGGTACGTATGACATCCTGCCGGAACTGACAGTTTATTCCATTGTTAATTCTCTGACAGAGGGAACAGAGGCAGAGCAGGTACAGATTACGATTAACGGGGAATCGGACAATACTTATATGGAGACAGTGGATTTATCCAAGCCTCTGAAAGCAGATATGAACTGGGTCGCAGCTGAAGAAAATGAAACATGAAACGACCGTTGTGTATGATATGTACACTTATTCTTATTATTCAGGCTGCCGGCAGCGGACTTCTTTTTCAGACGGGAGAGACAGAAAAAAGAAAAACGTCTGAAAAGGAAGCCCTTCTTCCGGGCCAGGCAGAACAGATCCGCCTTACAGGTACGGTGGACCGTATTGAGGAAAAGGAAAAAGTAACTGCAGTTTTCCTGACAGATAATCAGATCTCTGCTTCAGGACAGAAGATCAGTGAGTCAAAAGTACTGGTTTATATGAAACCAGATCAGATTAAAATCAGAAATCAGAATCCGACAAAAAAACAGAACAACAGAATAAGACCAGGAAACAGACTTCGGATTACCGGTGAGGCCGAGGTCTTTTCGTCAGCCCGTAATCCGGGCAATTTTGATCAGAAATCCTATTATGAGAAGCAGGGGATCCGTTTTCTGGTCTGGGCAGAACAGGCAGACCTGGTTTCCGGCAGAACAGATCCGATCAGGGATTTCCTCCAGTGCCTGAGAGACGGATGGAGGGAAAAACTGGTCCGGCATCTGGGAGAATATTATGGAAATACTATGAGCGCAGTACTTCTTGGAGAAAAAAGCGGCCTGGATGAGGAAATGAAGAAAATGTATCAGAAAAATGGGATCGGGCATATTCTGGCTATTTCAGGACTGCATATGTCCTTTATCGGATCCGGCCTGTACAGCCTGCTCAGGAAAATCGGACTTCCGTTTGCCGCTGCAGGTGTCTGCGGAGGAATCCTTCTTATTTTGTATACTGTTATGATCGGAGGGAGCGTGTCAGCTGTCCGGGCTCTGATCATGTTTCTCATACGGGCCGGAGCCGATGTGTGGGGCAGGGACTATGATCTGCCTACCAGCCTGCTTGTATCAGCCGCAGCAGCGTGTCTGTGGCAGCCGCTTTATCTGACAGATGCGGCTTATCAGCTTTCCTACGGGGCTATTCTGGGAATTGTGCTTCTCACACCGGTATTTGAGGAAATGCTGCGCTGCCGGGAGACGGACAGGAAAAGAATCCGCTTCAGAAAAAAGGAAGGAGAAAACAGAAAAGACAGAAACAAAGGGGCAGACAGATTCATACATTGCATTTCCGGGATACCGGGGAAATTAGGCGCCGGTCTTAGCTCCAGTCTGGCGGTCAGTGTTTTTCTGATGGGTCCGCTTCTTTATTTCTACTTTGAGGTGCCGCCATACTCGGCGCTGCTGAATCTGCTTGTTATCCCGGCCATGTCCCTTATTATGGGAGCCGGGCTTTTGGGCTCTTTTCTTACTCTGATTTGGGATCGGCTGGGCAGTCTGGTGCTTCAGGCCTGCCGGGCTGTACTGTTCCTTTATGACGGAAGCTGTGTGCTGGCCGGAAGCCTGCCGGGCAGCCGATTTGTGACAGGCCGGCCCGGAATACCGTGGCTGGCTGTCTATTACGGGGCGATGGCGGCAGCATATCTGGCATACCGCTGTCTGATATGCCGGAAAAAGAGACGGGAAGCAGAGAAGAAAGAGCTCGGTCCGGGAGAACTGCGGCTGTTGAAGATGCCGGGGATTTTTCTGCTGTGTTTTGCGGCAGCTATGCCCGTTGTATGCCGCAGCGGATATGAACATCCGGGCGGCGTACAGATCACGGTGCTGGATGTGGGACAGGGAGACGGGATCTTTATCCGCAGTGCATCGGGGAAGACGTATTTTATTGATGGAGGCAGCAGTGACGTTTCTTCGCCCGGCTCTTATCGGATCGAACCGTTTCTTCTGGCGCAGGGAACAGATACGCTGGATTACGTTTTCCTTTCTCACGGGGACAGCGACCATCTGAATGGCATGACAGAGATGCTTGCCAACCAGAAGATGGGCGTCCGGATCAGAACCCTGGTGCTGCCTCCGGAGCAGTTCCATGATGACAAGCTGACGGGGGCTGCCCGGACGGCCCTGGAAAACGGCACCAGACTTGCAGTGATGAAGCCGGGGGATAAGATCAGCGAGGCCCTGCCTGACGTTGAATTCAGTCTGGTCTGTCTGGCACCGGAGGAATCTCTTTTGGCTGAGAAAGGAAGCAATGCCGCGTCTATGGTGCTGGAACTTACGTATGGAGAGTTTTCCATGTTGTTTACCGGGGATCTGGAGGGATCAGGTGAAAAGGCCCTGGCAGAAAGCGGAAGATTGAAATCCTATACGGTTCTGAAAGCTGCGCATCACGGCTCCCGTTCTTCCGGTTCCGAAGAGTTCCTTCATATAATAAATCCGTCAGTGGCTCTGATATCCGCAGGACAGGAAAACCGCTACGGACATCCCCATCCGGAAACACTGGAACGGCTTGAAAATGCCGACTGTTCTGTGTATTCCACCCAGGATTACGGCGCGCTGTCTGTATGGTCGGATGGAATCAGGGTGGAGATAGACGGCTTCCTCGGAACATAAGATCTGTTTCGGATAATTGGCTTCAGAAGAAAAAGAGATCTGTATGAAAAGGAAATACCTGTGTGAAAAGTAGTACCTGCCTCTTGTCAAAAAGGCTGTATTTCCGATATAATGGAAGAGTTATGAAAAGTTTGAATGAAGATCTGAAGACAGGAAAATTTAAACAGATATATCTGCTGTACGGTTCGGAAGGCTATCTGAAAAAACTGTACAAAGAACGTTTTATCAAGGCTATGGTACCGGAAGGCGATACGATGAACTATGCTTATTATGAAGGCAAGGGCACGGACATAAAGGAAGTAATCGATTTGTCGGAGACACTGCCCTTTTTTTCTGAGCGCCGTCTGATTGTGTTTGAAAATACCGGCTTTTTTAAAAGCGGAGGAAATGATCTGGCCGATTATGTGAAAGAACTGCCGGATACAACATATTATGTTTTCATCGAAAATGAGATTGATAAAAGAAGCAGACTGTACAAAGCAGTGAAGGCGAAAGGACATATTGTGGAGCTGACTACTCAGGATGAAAATACGCTGAAGCGCTGGGTTCAGAGCATTCTGAAAAAAGAAGGCAAAACCATGTCGGATTCTGATATCCTGTATTTCCTGAACAAAGTCGGCACAGATATGGAAAATATTCAGAAAGAGCTGGAAAAGCTGGTGTGCTATGCGCTCTCCCGGCAGACGATTGGAAGAGAGGATATAGACGCAGTCTGTGTGACCCAGATAACCAATCATATTTTTGATATGGTAAGTGCCGTATCGGATAAAAATCAGCGAAGGGCGCTGGATCTCTATTATGAGCTGCTTGCCCTGAAAGAACCGCCCATGCGGATCCTTTTTCTGCTGGTCAGACAGTACCGTATTCTGTTTCATGTCAAGGCACTTGCGCAGCAGGGCTTTGGAAAGAAGGAGATTGCCTCTAAAGTCGGACTGCACCCGTTTGTAGCAGGAAAATACATGGATCAGTCGAAACGGTTCAGCATGAGAGAACTCCGTTCCGTAATGGAAGAGGGGGCGCAGATCGAGCAGAATGTTAAGACAGGGCTTTTGTCCGATACGCTGGCTGTGGAGCTGTTTATTGTAAAATATTCTTCCAGAGCGGAAGATAAGAGGGTATCCGGATAAGCACCGGAAAGAAATCAGAAAAAAGAAGAGAAACAAGAAGAGATAATTGGAGGAAGAAAAGTGGCAGTAGTTGATCAGAGCAAAATCAGAAATTTTTGTATCATTGCACACATCGACCATGGAAAATCTACGCTGGCGGACCGCATCATAGAGATGACAGGGCTTCTGACCAGCCGGGAGATGCAGGCTCAGGTGCTGGATAATATGGAACTGGAGCGGGAGCGCGGGATTACGATTAAGGCCCAGGCGGTCCGTACGGTCTATAAGGCAGATGACGGGGAAGAGTATGTTTTCAACCTGATCGACACCCCGGGACACGTAGATTTTAATTACGAGGTATCCAGGAGCCTGGCGGCCTGTGACGGAGCGATTCTTGTTGTGGACGCTGCTCAGGGCGTGGAGGCGCAGACTCTGGCGAATGTGTACCTGGCGCTGGATCATGATCTGGATGTAATGCCTGTGATCAATAAGATCGATCTGCCCAGTGCGGATCCGGAGCGGGTAAAAGAAGAAATAGAAGATGTAATCGGGATTGACGCGGAAGACGCGCCGCTTATCTCTGCAAAGACCGGACAGAACGTCCATGAGGTGCTGGAGCAGATTGTCAGGAAGATTCCGGCTCCGGGAGGAGATCCGTCTGCTCCGCTGCAGGCGCTGATTTTTGATTCTGTCTATGATTCCTATAAGGGAGTTATTGTATTCTGCCGGATTAAGGAAGGTACGGTAAGAAAAGGAACGCCTATGTTAATGATGGCTACCGGTGCCCGGGCAGAAGTAGTGGAAGTGGGAACGTTTGGAGCCGGTCAGTTTATTCCCTGCGACGAACTGGATGCCGGAATGGTAGGTTACATTACCGCCAGTCTGAAAAATGTAAAGGAAACACGGGTAGGCGATACGATTACGGACGCATCCAATCCCTGCGCCGAACCGCTGCCCGGATATAAAAAGGTAAATCCCATGGTATACTGCGGTCTCTATCCTGCAGACGGTGCAAAATATCCGGATCTGCGGGATGCTCTGGAAAAACTCCAGCTCAACGACGCTGCTCTTCAGTTTGAGGCTGAGACCTCTGCAGCCCTGGGGTTTGGCTTCCGCTGCGGTTTCCTGGGGCTCCTTCATCTGGAAATTGTGCAGGAACGTCTGGAGCGGGAATACAATCTGGATCTGGTTACTACAGCGCCCAGTGTTATCTATAAAGTACACAAGACAAATGGAGAAGTGGAAGATCTGACCAATCCCACTAATATGCCTGATCCGGCGGAGATCGAATATATGGAGGAGCCTATGGTGAAGGCTGAAATCATGGTAACATCCGAATATATCGGAGCAATCATGGATCTCTGCCAGGAAAGGCGCGGAATCTATCAGAGCATGGAATATATCGAGGAGAAAAGAGCGGTGCTGCATTATCACCTGCCGCTGAATGAGATAATCTACGATTTCTTTGATGCGCTGAAATCCCGGTCCAGAGGATATGCTTCCTTTGATTATGAGATGCTGGGATACCAGCGTTCCGATCTTGTGAAGCTGGATATTCTGATCAATAAAGAAGAAGTAGATGCCCTTTCCTTCATTGTATTTGCCGGAAGCGCCTATGAGCGGGGCAGGAAAATGTGCGAAAAGCTCAAGGCAGAGATCCCCAGGCAGCTGTTTGAGATTCCGATTCAGGCTGCCATCGGAAGCAAGATCATTGCCCGGGAGACGGTTAAGGCCATGCGCAAGGATGTGCTTGCAAAATGTTACGGCGGAGACATTTCCCGTAAGAAAAAACTTCTGGAGAAACAGAAGGAAGGAAAGAAGCGTATGCGTCAGGTGGGCAGTGTAGAGATACCTCAGAAGGCGTTTATGAGTGTGCTGAAATTGGATGACGACTGAGATTACGGAGCGGATTTTATGAAAAAAAGGGAGCTTGAGCTGTATGTGCATATTCCTTTCTGCGTAAGGAAGTGCGCATACTGCGATTTTCTCTCAGCCCCTGCAGGAGAGAGAGAAATACATGCCTATACAGAGGCTCTGATCCGGGAGATCAGGTTGAGCGGGGAAAATTGCAAAGACTGCCGTATCAGTACGGTATTTCTGGGCGGGGGTACTCCTTCCATGTTAAGCGGGGAGGACACCGCCCGGATTTTTCATGCTCTGCGGGAAAACTTTGATATAGCAGAGGATGCGGAGATAACGCTGGAGGCGAATCCGGGAACCGTATCAGAAGAAAAGGCCGCCCGGTGGAAGGACGCCGGAGTGAACCGGATCAGCATCGGCCTTCAGTCCGCGGATGACCGGGAACTGAAAATGCTTGGGCGGATCCATACGTTCCGGGAATTTACAGATACATGGAAAGTGATACGGAACCAGGGGTTTGATAATGTTAATATTGATCTTATTTCTGCCATCCCGGGACAGACAGTACAAAGCTGGGAGCGTACGCTGCGGACGGCAGCAGAGCTGGGGCCGGAGCATATCTCTGCATACAGTCTTATTATAGAAGAAGGAACGCCGTTTTATGCGTGGTATGGGGAAGGAAAAGAAGGAGACGGAGAAAACGGGCTGCCGCCGCTGCCGGATGAAGACGAGGACCGGGAAATTTACCGGATCACGGCTTCTGTTCTGGAAGAATACGGCTATCACAGATATGAGATATCCAATTATGCAAAGAACGGGTATGAATGCCGGCACAATCTGGGGTACTGGGAGAGAAAGGAATATCTGGGTCTGGGACTCGGGGCCTCTTCCCTGATCCGGGAATGCAGATTTCATAATACGGCAGATATGGGGAAATATATGCTTGTGTATGGAGAGGACGGACAGGGGTCTGCAGCGGAAGAGGAAGAACGGCTGTCTGCAGAAGAACAGATGGAAGAGTTTATGTTCCTGGGACTGCGGAAAACAGCGGGAATATCCTGTATTGATTTCCGGAAGGCATTCGGCAGAGAGATCGGGGATATATATGGGGAGAAACTTGCAAAACTGGAAAAACAGGGACTGATCAGAAATTCAGGAGAAAGAGTCCGGCTGACGGAGCGCGGAATTGATATCAGTAACTATGTATTCAGCGAATTTATTTTTTAAAGGACGCCTGCGGAAGAGTTCCGGGGCGTTTTTCATGCAGAAGTGTCAGTTCCGGGGAAATACAACGGGAATATTACAGTTGAAATCCAGGTTTTTACTGTTTACACAAAAAAATACAGAAATTGTGTTGACAAAAAGAAAACTGGGTGCTATCTTAATATACGAAAGGTGTTAGCACTCGAAAGAATAGAGTGCTAATAGTAAAAAGGAGAGGAGGCAGAACTGTGACAGTAGATCCTGCATTAAGCGAGAGAAAGCTTATCATATTAAAGGCGATCATACAGAACTACCTCGAGACCGGAGAGCCGGTCGGCTCCAGAACTCTTTCAAAATATACGGAACTGAACCTGAGTTCCGCTACGATCCGAAATGAGATGGCAGATCTGGAAGATCTGGGATATATTTTCCAGCCCCATACTTCGGCAGGAAGGATTCCTTCAGATAAAGGATACCGGCTGTATGTGGATATGCTCATGGAGGATAAAGAACAGGAGATCACAGAGCGCGAGGATGCGATGCTGGAAAAAGCTGACAAAGTGGAAAAAGTATTGCAGCAGGCAGCAAAAGTACTTGCTTCCAATACCAATTACGCGACCATGGTTTCAGCACCGGTCAACAGCCGTAATACACTGAAGTTCATACAGCTTTCCCAGGTGGATGAAGAACAGATCGTGGCGGTGATCGTACTTGGCGGCAATGTGATCAAGAATAAGATCATAGAGGTTGGTGAAACACTAAGTAATGAAACGCTGCTGAAGCTGAACATGCTGCTGAATACGACATTGAACGGCATGTCGATTGACCAGATCACGCTGGGACTGATTGCAAGGCTGAAAGAGCAGGCAGGCATTCACAGCGAGGTAGTGGCACATGTGCTGGATGCGGTGGCAGAAATCATCCATGTGGATGATGACATGAAGATCTATACAAGCGGCGCAACCAACATCTTCAAATATCCTGAACTCAGTGATAAACAGAGCGCACAGGAAATTATAAGTGCATTTGAGGAAAAACAGCAGCTTGAAGATCTGGTGACAGAAACTCTTGCCAGTGAGAATAACCACAGCATACAGGTTTATATCGGAGATGAAACACCGGTAAAGACCATGAAGGACTGCAGCGTGGTAACAGCCACATACGAGCTGGGTGAGGGCATGAAAGGAACAATCGGTATCATCGGTCCGAAACGAATGGATTATGAACACGTCATGAAGACGCTGAAAACTCTGCAGAATGAGTTGGATGCGATTTATAATAAAAATCCGAAAGAATAGGAAGGTGGAAAGCTGGTGAGTGACAAGATGAGCAAAGAAGATATGGTAAAAGAAGCTGTTGAAGAAGCAAAAGCCAAAGCCGCGGAAGCGCAGGAGGCGGAAGCTGATAAGGAAGATACAGCAGAAGAGAATACCGCAGAAGACAAAACAGCTGAAGCGGACAGCCCGTTTGATTCAGAGAATTCCGGTTCAGAAAAGGAGCAGCCGGAGGAAAGTGAATCGGATGCCGGGGACCAGGATTCAAAAGCAGAGAAAAAGAAGCTTTTTGGAAAAAAGAACAAGAAAGACAAAAAAGACGAGAAGATTGAAGAGCTTACCGACCGTCTTACCCGTCAGATGGCAGAGTTTGATAACTTCCGCAAGCGTACGGAAAAAGAGAAATCTCAGATGTACGAAATAGGAGCGAAAGATATCATAGAAAAGATTCTTCCGATTGTCGATAACTTTGAAAGAGGATTATCCTCAATGCCGGAAGAAGAGAAAGCCACTCCGTTTGCGGAGGGAATGGAAAAGATTTACAAGCAGCTTATGACTACACTGGAAGGAATCGGGGTCAAGCCCATTGAAGCGGTTGGCCAGGAATTCAATCCGGACTTCCACAACGCGGTAATGCATGTGGAGGATGAGGAACTGGGTGAAAATATTATCGCAGAGGAGTTCCAGAAAGGTTATACGTACCGTGACAGTGTGGTAAGACACAGCATGGTAAAAGTTGCAAACTGACATCTTCAATATTTTAGAATAAATAAAGAAAAATTAAAGGAGGAGCATTACTATGGGAAAAATAATTGGTATTGACCTTGGTACGACAAACAGCTGCGTGGCTGTTATGGAAGGCGGTCAGCCGACAGTCATCGCAAACACAGAAGGCGCAAGAACAACACCGTCTGTTGTGGCATTCACAAAGACAGGTGAGCGTCTGGTAGGAGAGCCTGCAAAACGTCAGGCTGTAACAAATGCAAACAGAACAATCTCTTCCATCAAGAGAGAGATGGGTACAGATTACAAGGTAGATATTGACGGAAAGAAATATTCTCCGCAGGAGATTTCCGCAATGATCCTTCAGAAACTGAAAGCAGATGCAGAAGGATACCTTGGTGAAAAAGTAACAGAGGCCGTTATCACAGTTCCTGCTTACTTCAATGACGCACAGCGTCAGGCTACAAAGGATGCCGGAAAGATCGCAGGTCTTGATGTAAAGCGTATCATCAACGAGCCTACAGCGGCTGCACTGGCATACGGACTTGACAATGAGAAAGAGCAGAAGATCATGGTATATGACCTCGGCGGCGGTACATTTGATGTGTCTATCATCGAGATCGGCGACGGTGTTATCGAAGTTCTTTCCACAGCCGGAAACAACAGACTGGGCGGTGATGACTTCGACCAGAAGATTACAGACTACATGCTGGCAGATTTCAAGGCAAAAGAGGGCGTAGATCTTTCAAATGATAAGATGGCTCTTCAGAGACTGAAAGAAGCAGCTGAGAAAGCAAAGAAAGAGCTTTCAAGTGCGACTACAACAAATATCAACCTTCCGTTCATCACAGCTACATCTGAGGGACCGAAGCACTTTGATATGAACCTTACAAGAGCAAAATTTGATGAACTTACAAGAGATCTTGTAGACAAGACTGCAGAGCCGGTAAGACGTGCACTTTCTGATGCAGGAATTACAGCGGCAGATCTGGGCCAGGTACTTCTGGTAGGCGGATCTACACGTATTCCGGCTGTACAGGAAGAAGTTAAGAGACTGACAGGCAAAGAGCCGAGCAAATCTCTGAACCCGGATGAGTGTGTTGCACTGGGTGCTTCTGTACAGGGCGGCAAGCTTGCAGGTGATGCAGGCGCAGGCGATATCCTGCTCCTGGATGTTACTCCGCTGTCCCTTTCCATTGAGACAATGGGAGGTGTCGCTACAAGACTGATCGAGAGAAATACAACGATCCCGACAAAGAAGAGCCAGATCTTCTCTACAGCTGCAGATAACCAGACAGCTGTTGATATCAATGTTGTACAGGGCGAGAGACAGTTCGCGAAAGACAACAAGTCTCTGGGACAGTTCAGACTGGATGGAATCCCGCCGGCTCCGCGTGGAGTACCGCAGATTGAAGTTACATTCGATATCGATGCAAATGGTATCGTAAACGTATCTGCTAAGGATCTGGGAACAGGCAAAGAGCAGCATATTACAATCACAGCAGGCTCCAACATGTCTGATGCAGAGATCGACAAGGCTGTCAAAGAGGCGGCTGAGTTTGAAGCTCAGGACAAGAAGCGTAAAGAGGCGATTGATACAAGAAATGAAGCAGACGCAATGGTATTCCAGACAGAGAAAGCTCTCAAAGATGTAGGCGATAAACTGGATGCCAATGATAAGGCAGCAGTTGAGGCAGATATGCAGGCACTCAAAGATGTTCTTGCAAAATCCACACCTGAGAATACAAGCGAATCTGATGTAGCTGAGATTAAGGCTGCAAAAGAGAAACTGATGGAAAGCGCACAGAAACTGTTCACAAAGATGTATGAGCAGGCAGGTGCAGGCGCTGCAGGCGGCCCGAATCCGGGAGCAGGCGCAGGCCCGAACCCGGGAGCAGGCGCTGGTCCGGCTCCGGACGGTTTCCAGGGTGATGATGTAGTAGACGGCGATTATAAAGAAGTCTAAACTATCGGATCTGAATAGAGCACAGGGAATCTTCCCATTGTTTCATGATAAGAATAAGAAAAATTCTACGGAACCACTGGGTGGTTTCGTAGATTTTTTCGTGAAAGGTAGAGTATTTCAGTTATGGCAGAGACAAAGAGAGATTATTATGAGGTGCTCGGAGTAAGTAAGGACGCTGACGAAGCGGCGATCAAGAAAGCTTATCGTGCACTTGCGAAAAAATATCATCCCGACATGAATCCGGGAGACAAAGAGGCGGAAAAGAAATTCAAGGAAGCCTCTGAAGCGTATGCCGTCTTAAGTGATGCTGAAAAACGGCGTCAGTATGACCAGTTCGGGCATGCGGCATTTGAAGGCGGCGCCGGCGGTGCAGGCGGATTCGGCGGCTTTGATTTCAGCGGTGCCGATTTCAGTGACATATTTGGAGATATATTTGGCGATCTTTTCGGCGGAAGCCGCCGTGGCGGCCGTGGAGGAAACGGCCCGATGAAAGGCGCCAATATCAGGAAGAGTATCCGTATTACATTTGAGGAGGCTGTCTTCGGATGCGAGAAAGAGCTGGATCTGATTTTAAAGGATCCGTGTGAAGACTGCCACGGTACCGGGGCAAAACCGGGAACAACGCCGGAAACCTGCCCGAAATGCGGCGGCCGCGGCCAGGTGGTATATACATCCCAGTCCTTCTTTGGTACGGTCCAGAATGTCCAGACCTGTCCTACATGCGGCGGTTCCGGTAAAGTAATAAAGGATAAGTGCCCGAAATGTGCAGGCACAGGATACACATCCAGCAAAAAGAGAATCAAGGTGTCAATCCCTGCCGGTATTGACAACGGACAGAGTGTCCGTATCCGTGATAAAGGGGAACCGGGAGTAAACGGCGGTCCCAGAGGAGATCTGCTTGTAGAAGTAAATGTATCCCATCATCCGGTATTCCAGAGACAGGACGTTCATATATTCTCGACCGTTCCGATCTCATTTGCAGTTGCCGCACTGGGAGGAGATATCCGCATAAAGACTGTGGACGGGGATGTGATCTATACGGTCAAACCCGGAACCAAGACAGACACGAAAGTCCGTCTGAAAGGAAAAGGCGTGCCGTCTCTGCGTAACCCCCAGGCAAGAGGTGACCACTACGTGACACTTGTTATTCAGACGCCGGAACGTCTGAGTGCGGAGGCGAAAGAAGCTCTCAGAAAATTCGATGAGCTGACAGGAAATACCCTGCATCAGAATGATAACGCAGATGAGAATAAGGGAGAGAAGAAGAAAAAGAAAGGCTTCATGGATAAGATGAAGGAAGTCTTTGAAGACTGAAAAATCTGAATCGGGTCTGTTTTTCTGACCGGTAAAACTTAACACCCTGGGTACAGGCTGAAGACAGAAGTCTCAGTGGAAACTGAAATTCCATTGAGACTTCTGATTCCTGTATCCAGGGTGTTTTTGTTTTGCTGCTTTGGAGCGGCCGTTTTCCGCTTACGGATTCCGATTTCAGAGAACCAGCGACGGGGCTGCGTATGTACGTGCTGCCAGTTCCTGATCCAGCAGATACAGACTTTTCGGATCGCTTCCGAACAGGTTCATTTTTTTGATGAGATCTGTTGCATTTGTCTCCTCTTCTCCCTGTTCTTTTACAAACCAGTCGAGAAACTGCATTGTACGGAAGTCTTTCACTTCATAGGCGGCTCCGTAGATATTATTGATCAGTCCGGTTACATAGCGCTCATGGTTTAATCCTGCTTCCAGGACTGCCATGTGGCTTTCAAATTCTGCGTCCGGTTTTTTAATCGCCTCAAACGTAATTTTAGCATCATTGTTCTGCATGTACTGTACAAAAAGCATTGCGTGGTCGCGTTCTTCCTGCGCCTGTACGTTATACCAGTTGGCAAATCCGTCAAGTCCTTCGTCGGAAAAATAGTTGGCAAAGGAGAGATAGAGATATGCCGAATAAAATTCCTTATTGATCTGTGTGTTTAACAGTTCAGCTACTTTTTCATTTAACACGGTAAAAACTCCTTTCTCTTTAAACATTTTACATTATATAATATAATGCGAAGCCAGGCGAAAATCAATGTCTAATCGTTTCCTGTGAATTCAATTCTCCTGTAAATACAATTACAGATCGTTCGCCGAGAAGAAGTGTTTTTTCCGCCACAGGCATTTCTTCCGGAGCAAATGTCTGCTGTTTCGGGTCCCCGGTATTTACCGCAATTTTCCAGCAATAATTTTCCGGAAGATCGGGAAGGGTGAGCTGTGCAGCATTCCAGTGAGCGTTTGCAGCGATAAAAATAAGATCTTCTTTCCCTTTTTCCTCGTCATATCCGGCAAACAGAACGCAGGCAGCATACTGGCTTTCCGGCGCGTCAGCCTCCCAGGGAACAAGTCCGTGGAGACTCATAGAGGGGAATCCGATGTAGCTGGGTTCCAGGTCTTTCCGGATGGCCGGGTGATTCCTGCGAAATGCAATCATAAACCGGAAAAAGTCAAAGATATCCTGATTTTTTTCGAGAAGCGACCAGTCCAGCCAGGAAATCTCGTTGTCCTGGCAGTAGGGATTGTTGTTGCCGTAGCGGGTATCTCCGAATTCATCTCCGGAAAGGAACATGGGAGTTCCTCTGCTGCACATCAGTACTGTACAGGCATTTTTCATCATTTTCCGGCGAAGGGACAGAACCGCTTCGTCTTCTGTTTCCCCTTCCTGCCCGCAGTTCCAGCTGTTGTTGTCGTTGAATCCGTCGGTATTGCCCCAGCCGTTGGCTTCATTGTGTTTCTGATTGTAACTGTACAGATCATAAAGGGTAAATCCGTCATGACAGGTGATAAAGTTTACAGAAGCATTGCCCCCGCGGTAAACCGGATCATAAAGGTCAGGAGAGCCGATCATACGCTGGGCTGCAATACGGGCCATATTCGGATCCCCCTTCAGAAAGCATCTCATATCATCCCGGTAACGTCCGTTCCATTCCGCCCAGCGTTTCCAGGCGGGGAACGAACCTACCTGGTAGAGTCCGCCTGCATCCCAGGCCTCCGCAATCAGTTTTACTCCGCCCAGAATAGAGTCAAATGCAAGATTGCGCAGAAGCGGGGGCTGATTCATGGGGACTCCGTCTTCATTCCGCCCCAGAATGGAAGCAAGATCAAACCGGAATCCATCCACACGGTATTCGATCACCCAGTACCTCAGACAGTCCAGGATCAGTTCCTGAACAACAGGGTGGTTGCAGTTCAGTGTATTTCCGCATCCACTGAAGTTGTAGTATTGTCCGTCAGGAGTCAGCATATAATAGATGTTATTGTCAAATCCTTTAAATGAAAAACAGGGACCGAACTCATTCCCTTCAGCCGTATGATTAAAAACAACATCCAGAATAACCTCAATACCGTTGTCGTGGAGCGTTTTGATCATCTTTTTCAGCTCCAGGCCCTCCCGGTTATATTCTACAGAAGAACAGTAGCTGGTGTTGGGGGCAAAGAAACAGACCGGATTGTATCCCCAGTAATCCAGAAGCTGGTTTTCGTCAATAAGCCGGGCGTCTCTCATTTCGTCGAACTCAAAGATCGGCATCAGTTCTACTGCATTGATCCCCAGTTTTTTGAGATAAGGAATTTTCTCTTCCAGACCATGGAAAGTACCCGGACATTTTACGCCGGAAGAAGAATCCATGGTGTAGCCCCTGACGTGAAGCTCATAGATTACAAGATCTTCCATGGGAATCTGGATATGCCGGTCCGGGCCCCAGTCAAAGTTGGAGCGGACCACCCGGGCGCGGTATCCGTGGGAATCGCTGTTTGCGTGGCCCCAGCGGCTCTGCCCGGTAACGGCGCGGGCATAGGGATCCAGAAGAATTTTTGTGCGGTCAAACCGGAGCCCTTTCTTTTCATCAAAAGGACCGTCCAGGCGGTAGGCATATTCAAATTCTTCAATATCCAGTCCGAATACAATCATGGAATAGACAAAACCGATCCGGTAATTGTCCGGGAATTTCAGAACTGCAAAAGGTTCTTCCGCTTCTCTGTGAAACAGAAGGAGTTCGCAGGAGACAGCTCCGTGTGACTGTATGGTGAAATTAACTCCGCCCGGGATAATCGTAGCTCCGAAATCGCGGAAAAACCCGGGGCGTACCTGGAAACCGTTGATCTCATCGATTGGTTTCAGCTGCTGTGCAGAGACAAGCACCAGGTCAGATGCATGCATTGACATGAAAATACCTCCTTTTTACATTACGGATCTATATTCTGATAATAAAAGATAGTACATCAGGTGATTCATATGGATGCAGGCATGAGCCGTCTCCATCTGTTTCATTTTGATATCTATTATACATGAAAAGCTTATTCAGAGCAAAAAAATTCAGAATCAGATAATTCAGAATCAGAGGACAATTGTTATATAATCTGCATAACGCCGGCCATGTCAAAGGAACGTGTCTGCTCGCCCATCATTTTTGTAAGGTAGCAAAAAAATTTTCAGGTATTGACTTTTTTATCCGGTTTCCCTTATGCTGTATGAGGTAATATGCATTGGGACAAAAGACAGGAGGATAATATAATGGGTGGTTTTTTTGGAGTGGCGTCAAAGACGGACTGCATTCTTGAACTGTTCTACGGGGTGGATTATCATTCTCATCTGGGGACAAGAAGAGGCGGAATGGCTGCATACGGAGACGGCGAATTCTGCCGCGCAATTCATAATATAGAGAATTCTCCCTTCCGGACAAAATTCGAGCATGATGTGGAGGAGATGAAAGGAAATATCGGCATCGGCTGTATCTCGGATTATGAGCCCCAGCCGCTTCTGATTCAGTCGCATCTGGGCAGCTTTGCCATTACGACAGTGGGAAAGATCAACAACCAGGCCGAACTCCTGGAAAAGGCATACAAGGATGGACATTCCCATTTTCAGGAGATGAGCGGAGGCCAGATTAATGCTACGGAACTGATTGCTTCTCTGATCTGCCGGAAAGATTCGATTGTGGAAGGCATCCGGTATGCACAGGAGATTGTAGACGGATCCCTTACGCTTCTGGTTATGACAAAAGACGGCATTTACGCGGCAAGGGACCGTCTTGGAAGAACCCCGGTGGTGGTAGGAAAGAAAGAAAACGCGTACTGTGTATCCTTTGAGAGCTTTGCTTATATTAATCTGGGCTATACAGATTACCGGGAACTTGGACCGGCAGAAATTGTGCTTGTCACACCGGACGGAGTGGAGCAGATGTCTCCTCCGGGAGAGAAGATGAAGATCTGTTCTTTCCTGTGGGTTTACTATGGATATCCGACGTCTTCCTACGAGGGGGTAAATGTAGAAGAGATGCGGTATAAATGCGGCAGTATGCTTGCAAAAAGGGATAAAGATTCCGTACATCCGGATATTGTGGCCGGAGTGCCGGATTCAGGCGTGGCGCATGCCATAGGATATTCCAATGAGTCGGGAATTCCCTATGCCAGACCGTTTATCAAATATACGCCGACCTGGCCGCGTTCATTTATGCCTACAAATCAGAGCCAGAGAGATCTGATCGCGAGAATGAAGCTGATCCCGGTTCAGGCACTGATTGAAAATAAAAAACTGCTGTTAATCGATGATTCTATTGTACGGGGCACACAGCTTCGGGAAACGACAGAATTCCTTTACAGAAGCGGCGCAAAAGAAGTGCACGTAAGACCGGCATGTCCGCCTCTTGTATACGGCTGTAAGTTTCTGAACTTTTCCCGGTCAAAATCAGACCTTGATCTGATTACCAGACGGGTGATCCAGGAGAAAGAAGGAGAAAACTGTCCGGAGGAGATTCTGGAAGAGTACACTGATCCGGACAGCTGCCGCTACGCAGAAATGGTGGAAGAGATCCGGAGGATTCAGAACTTTACATCCCTGCGTTTCCATCGTCTGGATGATCTGCGTGCATCCATTGATATTGATCCGTGCAGGCTCTGTACATATTGTTTTGACGGAAAAGAATAAAAACAGAAAACGGTCACATATCCGGTCCGTTTCCCGTCAGGGGACGGACCGGATGCATTAAAAACGGAAAAGAAAGACTTTTCTTTTGAAGAAAAGTCTGGTATAATAAAAAAGCTGTGGACAACACAGATGAAAGGTGTTATTTCCACAACATTATACAGAACAGGAGACGTATCGAAGTGGTCATAACGGGGCGCACTCGAAATGCGTTTGCCCTCCGGGGCACGAGGGTTCGAATCCCTCCGTCTCCGTGTCAGCAGAAAGCGGAATACCTTAAGAACGTGGTATTCTGCTTCCTTTTTATTTTACAGAAAAGTCTCCTCCGGCTATGTTCCCGGCAAATCATAGGCGGATACAGAGGATATGACACCAAAGCAATGATGTCCTGATTCGACTTTAAAAGTCGAAATTTTTCCTATAGAATTTGTTGTGTGCCACATTTCACCAATTTACCATAGGTATGTGTTTTCTGTGCAGGTTATCTCAAAGCAGGAATGAGGTAATACAAATGAATTACGAAAAAACAATTAAAGACATCCTGGATTCTTTTGGAGTGCATCGTTCATACACAGGATACAGCTATGTGACAGAGGGTCTGCTGCTCATTATTGAAGACAAAGAAAGACTGGAGTGTATAACAAAGCTGATTTATCCGGATATAGCATCTCTCTTTCATACATCCTGGAATTGCGTAGAGAAAAATATCAGAACTGTTGTAAACTCTATCTGGGAATCCCATAATACGGAACTTCTTAAAATTATTTTCAACAAATCAGAGAAAGATAAAAAGCCCACGAACAAAGAATTCTTTAAATATATGTACGACTATATCATCAGTCTGCCGGATGAACGCCTGATGCCGGACAGCAGGGCGTGCATCCGATGTCCGATTTCGAACCAGTATTGTGAAACGCTGGAATCATTATGCAGAAAACTTCTGGAAACTATGAAATGAAGAACAGAACCCCGGCTCCTGCAGTAAAAAACAGAGCCCTGGTAAGGCTCTGTTTTGGCCTGGTATCAGTATTCGCAGAGGACAACAACTTTCTGCGGTGTTGTCCGGGCCGGGATACTGAAAGTAGAGGTTGTATAGTACACAAGGAGCTCCGAGTTTTCCGGGCTGCACATATAGGGCTGGCCATTTGCGGTGACCACGTTTGTAGTAGGACCGATATTCAACTGAAGCGTATTGTCATCAGATGTCAGGCTGTCATCGAAGTAGGACAGTATAACCTGCTGATTCCTGCGCAGTGACGTGATCAGCTCTGCCCGGTACTGAGGCGGATAAACGGCCGGAACGGGAAGATTGGCATCGTAGAATGCAGCAATCCGCATTCCGGTACGGAGTCTGACATTATCGATTATTATTGTTTCACCTGTCACGACTACATTGATGATATCAGAGCCGCTGATTACAGAAAGCATCATGGTGCAGCAGGAGTCTCCCCTGTTGATTCCCTGTATAATACCTTCCACTTTCTCAAATGTTTCATATGCCATAGCTAAAAGTCCTTTTTCTTTTATACTATGCATAAAACCGGAAAAACGACCGCGGCAGATTGCTTCTGCAGCGACGTATTTCAGGTACCCCGGGCGGAGATAAGAGGAGGAGGGATCCTTATAAATTCAGCTCTCCCTGAAGCCATTTTTCCGCCATTTCCGGCCACATGCCTACCTCATCCAGGAGACCTTTCAGCCAGGCCTTGATTTCCGGATCCCACTTTTTCCCTCCGTCTCTTTTCCTGGAAAAATCGTTGCGGATCTTATCTGCCGTTTCCTTTGGCCATGGGGTTTTCCCCTGTTCTATGGCCAGGATCAGTCTGTCAATCTGCTCCAGTGTATAGGATGCGCCGTAACAGCCTTCCAGCCATTCTTCGGTGGCGACAGACATGCCGTGGACGCCGTCTGAAAATACATGGTGAGCGAAGGGCACCCCGGCTTTTCTGCAGGCCATTGCAAAGAGATAACTGTTTTCTACGGGAACGGAATCGTCCGTGGCTGTCTGCCAGAGAAAACAGGGCGGCATATCGTCTGTTACATGCTTTTCCAGGGACATATATTCCAGTTCTTTTTCATCCGCATCTTTTCCGAGAAGCGCGGTAAAGGAATCTCTGTGTGCGTATTTTCCGGATGTAATTACAGGATAGGCCAGTATTGCGGCATCCGGGCGGGCTGATATGGAGGCATATTTGGAATCCGGGTCAGAAATGTCTGTGTAGTGGACGCAAAGTGACGCGCACAGATGGGCGCCGGCAGAGAATCCGCATACAACCAGCCTGGACGGATCGATGTGGCATACCCCGGCATGATACCGGAGAATACGTACTGCTCTTGCAATATCCATCAGAGGCTGCAGTTTAAGAGGTTCATCCAGATAGTTTACCGTGTATGCCAGAACAAATACGTTGTATCCGGCGGCATAAAAAGTCCGTGCAGCCGGATCCCCCTCCGAGGAAGATACATAACGGTAACCCCCTCCCGGGACAATGAGCATGCACGGGCGAATGTCTTCGTCTTCATGGACATAACTTACAATAATCGGCGTGAAGCCGTATGCTGCAAGGTAGGAGTATTCTCCTTCCTTCCATATTTCTGATCTGAGTCCTATCATTTATTTTCTCCTTGCAGATTTGCTTTCATTTACAGATACAATGTTTGCCAGACCCTGCATCGGCCGGCATCTTATAGATGCCGGCACTGCTGCAGGATCAGGCAAAGCAGAATATGCTACAGCTGGATTTCTTTCAGGTATGGATTCTCTGTTTCGTAGAATCTCTCCTCTTCAACAGCGCGGGCAAGCTCCATATCAATCGGCATCCGGGCCAGCACCGGAATGCCCATCTGTGCCGCTGCTTCGTCTACATGACTTTCACCGAACACTTTGATTTCTTTTCCACAGTCCGGGCATTTCACATAGCTGTAATTTTCTATAATTCCCAGTACCGGGATATTCATCTGTTTTGCCATGCTGCAGGCTTTTTTTACAATCATCTGCACCAGGTCCTGAGGAGATGTTACAATTACGACTCCGTCTACCGGAAGAGACTGGAATACAGTCAGGGGAACATCTCCGGTTCCCGGCGGCATATCCACGAACAGGTAGTCCAGATCTCCCCACATTACATCTGTCCAGAACTGTTTTACAACGCCGGCGATAATGGGACCTCTCCAGATAACCGGAGCTTCTTCATCCGGCAGCAGGAGATTCACGGACATGATTTCTGTTCCGTCTTTAGCGGTACAGGGATAAATACCCTCCTCGGTGCCCTGTGCTTTTGTGTGAACGCCATACATTTTCGGAATGGACGGACCTGTGATGTCTGCATCCAGGATTCCGACTTTGCATCCCTTTTCCCGGGCCATGCGTGCCAGGGAGGCTGTAACGAAGGATTTGCCTACGCCGCCTTTCCCGCTGACCACTCCGATTACTTTCTTTATGTGGGAATATTTATTCGCCGGTTCAAGAAAGTCTGTTTTTTTGCTGCTGCAGGAGTCGGCATGTGCACAGCCGGCACAGGAGTCCTCCGTACATCCATTATTTTTCTGCTCTTCTGACATGATTTATATACCTTCTCTCTGATTATTTTCTGCTCTCTGTACCGGATCAAGGATTATTCTGCCCCGCGGAGCGGATGCGCAGCCAAAAACCGGTATGAAAGGAGAGCATTGCCCTAACAGTATAACACATTTTTTACCGCATGAGTACACCGGGCAGATTCTTGTGCGTTTTTTGTCCGGATTATCAGATAAGGGCGGACAGAGGCGCTTTCTCCATCTTTCTGCGGAATTTTCCGCGAACTGATTTAATATGGAAAAAAATGCCGTAAAATATCTTGCTTTCTTCTGGAAATAGTATATAATAAAGACAGAAAGAATTCCCAGTAAAGTACTAGGAATTAAAAGGAGGAGATGGACTATGATAAATATACAGAAAGCCGCCGTAGTCGGATGCGGATTTGTCGGAGCCAGTATCGCCTATGCCCTGATGCAGAAGGGAACCTTTTCCGAACTGGTGCTTCTCGATGCAAATCATGCCAAGGCAGAAGGGGAAGCTATGGATATCAGCCACGGAGTTCCCTTCGCTCATGCTATGGAGATCTACGCGGGAGATTATGAGGATATCGCGGATGCTTCTGTTATAATTATAACAGCCGGAGCCAATCAGAAACCGGGGGAGACAAGGCTGGACCTGGTGCAGAAAAACGCGGCGATTATGAAGTCGATTATAAAAGAAATCAAACGGGTCGGCTGTGAAGGGATTCTTCTGATTGTGTCGAATCCGGTAGATATTCTTACACAGATTGCTCTGAAGGAATCTGGTTTCCCGAAAGAAAGAGTAATCGGTTCAGGTACGGTTCTGGATACAGCGAGACTGAAATATCTGCTTAGCCAGAAGCTGGATGTGGACAGCAGAAACGTACATGCATTTATTGTCGGCGAGCATGGCGACAGTGAACTGGCTGTATGGAGCTGCGCCAATATTTATGGAATCGGTCTGGAAGAATTTGCGAAACTCCGCGGTTTCAACGGTTTTCATAAAGAGATGGACGAGATCTACCATGCGGTCCGGGACAGCGCTTATGAGATCATAGAGCGGAAGGGTGCTACCTATTACGGGATCGGTATGGCTGCAGCGAGAATTGCAGAGTCAATTGTGAGAGACAGTCATACTGTAATGCCGGTATCTGTTTCCCTGAATGGAGAATACGGTCTGTCCGGTCTCTGCCTGAGTATACCGGCAATTGTGGGAAAGGGAGGCGCCGAACAGATTCTGGAGATCAGTTTCAGTGAAGAAGAAATGGAAAAACTGGAGAGATCGGCAGATGAGCTGAAAGCGGTTCTTGAAAATGTAAAATAGCAGAAGATAAAAACCAGTATGTTCTGAGATGGAGCATACTGGTTTTTTCTTATCCTACATGTTTTTTGATTGCTGCAAAACTTTCCGCGCTGATTACGTGTTCGATCCGGCAGGCATCCTCCACGGCTACTTTCGGATCCACTCCCAGTCTTTCCAGCCAGCTGGAGAGAAGGGTATGTCTTTCATAGATACAGTCGGCAATTGCCTTTCCTGATTCTGTCAGTGTAATATATCCTTCCGGAGAAACGACGATATGTCCGCTTTCTCTCAGTTTTTTCATGGCAACACTGACACTGGATTTTTTAAAATTCAGTTCTGTCGCAATGTCTACAGAACGTACTACGGGGAGGCGCTGGCTTAAGACCAGAATTGTTTCAAGATAATTTTCAGCAGATTCATTTCCATGCATAGATTTCACCTCGATCAAAATAGAATATTTACATATAAGTATAGCATAGACAAAAGATAACGGCAAAAGGTATTTTCTTGAAAATATATCTCAAAAAGCATTGACAAATGCAAAGAGTTAGTTTAGACTATCAACTGTTAGATGAAACAATCAACGGAATCATGAGCATTCAAAACGAAAATGAGAGGATCAGAGGTTATGAATTTACTGGACGCTGAAGAAGGCAGAGAATATATCATAAAAGATATTGCAACAGATGATGAGGAGATGGAGGCATTTCTGTTTTCTCTTGGCTGCTACAGCGGCGAACCGATTACTGTGGTCTCGCGGGTGAGAGGCGGCTGTGTGGTTTCCATCAAGGATGGGAGATACAATATTGATACTGATTTAGCGCAAGCTATTTCAATATAAAACAAATAAAAAAATAGTAATTTTATTTACTATTTTTTTTGCACCAAGGTTAGTTTAATCTAATCGGAATGAAGGAGGAGAATTGCAGATGAGAATTGCTTTTGCAGGAAATCCGAACAGCGGCAAGACTACCATGTATAATGCGCTGACAGGGAGAAACGAGCGTGTGGGAAACTGGGCCGGTGTTACGGTAGAGCGAAAGGAAAGCCTTATTAAGAAGGCGTACTATGGCGGAGCGGAAGAGCTGACAGCGGTAGATTTACCGGGCGCTTATTCCATGTCTCCCTTTACTTCGGAGGAGAGTATCACCAGCAGCTATGTCAAAAATGAACATCCGGACGCAATCATTAATATTGTTGATGCGGCGAATCTGAGCCGGAGTCTGTTTTTTACCACACAGCTTCTGGAACTGGGGATCCCGGTCGTAGTGGCTTTGAACAAGAGTGATATTACGGATAAGAAACAGACAAAGATTGATGAAAAACTTCTGTCAGAGAAACTGGGATGCCCGGTGATCAGAACCGTTTCTACTTCCTCAGGACACACAGGTCTAAAAGAGGTTGTCGCCGCGGCTGCTTCTCTGAAAGGGAAAGAGCAGAAGGCGCCTTATGTACAGGCAGAGATCGATCTCCATGATAAAAATGCGGTGGAAGCCGCGGACAGAAAGCGTTTCGAGTTTGTCAACGGCATTGTAAAATCAGTAGAACAGCGGAAAGTCTTCACAAAAGACAAGAATATACAGGATAAGATTGATGCTGTTATTACGCACAAAATTATCGGCATTCCGATTTTTGCGGCAGTGATTTTCCTTGTGTTCTACATATCCCAGACGACACTGGGAACCTGGATTGCCGACTGGCTGGTTGCATGGATTGAAACCTTCCAGGGATGGGTCGGCGGTCTGATGGAAAACGCGAATCCGCTCCTGTATGCCCTCCTGGTTGACGGCATTATCGGCGGTGTCGGCGCGGTAGTGGGATTCCTGCCTCTGGTAATGGTAATGTATTTCCTGATTGCCCTTCTGGAGGACTGCGGTTATATGGCGCGGGCGACGGTTGTTCTGGATCCGATTTTCAAAAGAGTAGGTCTTTCCGGTAAATCTGTGATTCCTATGGTTATCGGTACCGGCTGTGCCATTCCGGGGGTTATGGCTTCCCGTACGATCCGCAACGAAAGAGAGCGGAGAACGACAGCGATGCTTACACCGTTTATGCCGTGCGGAGCCAAGATTCCTGTAATCGCATTGTTTGCGGGAGCATTCTTCGCAGATGCATGGTGGGTATCCGCGACCATGTATCTTGTCGGTATTGTTCTGGTCCTTCTGGGAGCTCTTCTTGTAAAGAAAATTACGGGGCAGAAATACCGTAAGTCATTCTTCATTATTGAGCTTCCGGAATATAAGATCCCCAGCCTGAAGAGAGCCTGCGTATCCATGCTTGAGCGCGGAAAGGCTTACATTGTAAAAGCAGGAACCATTATTCTGGTATGCAATACAGTGGTACAGATTATGCAGAGTTTCAACTGGCAGTTCCAGCTTGTGGAAGAAGGTGCAGAGAGTACCTCTATCCTGGCAAGTATTGCACATCCCTTCGCAATCCTGTTTATTCCGCTGGGATTTGGAGTATGGCAGCTGGCAGCGGCAGCCATTACAGGATTTATTGCAAAGGAAAATGTTGTGGCTACACTGGCGGTCGTTTATGGTGTTACAAACCTGATTGACCCGGATGAAATGGCGCTGGTCGGCAGCGGAAATGAAGTGGCGACGATTATGGGACTTACAAAAGCGGCGGCTCTTGCCTACCTGATGTTTAATCTCTATACTCCGCCGTGTTTTGCCGCTCTTGGAGCTATGAATTCGGAAATGAAGAGCGGGAAATGGCTGTTTGGCGGTATATGCCTCCAGCTGGCCACGGGTTATACAGTAGCGTTCCTTGTATATCAGATCGGTACGCTTGCGACAACAGGAGCTCTTGGAACTGCATTTGTTCCCGGACTGATTGCAATTCTGGTATTTGCAGCTATTATTATATGGAGAATCCGCAGGTCGGATAAAGAATTTACTGCAGAATACAGCTTACATGCAAAAGCATAAAAAATCAGCGGCGGACAGGGTGAGTACTTTGTCCGCCGCTTGATATGAAAAGCAGAGAAGCGCAGCAGAATTTCCGGAAGAATGCTTTACAGAAAAGAGGATCCTGTGTATTGTTTATGATAGAAAGGGTGATATTTTATGGCAGATGTAATAGCAGTTCTTGTTTTGGCGGTTTTAATCGGAAGTGCGGCTGCGTATATAATAAAAGCGAAGAAAAGCGGTGTGAAATGTATCGGATGCCCTGCCGGAGGAAGCTGTCCGGGCAGCGCCAGGCTTCCGAAAAAGAAGCTGGACGGCCGGGTGATTGGCAGAAAAACAATAAAAATATCCGGGATGCACTGTGCCCATTGTGCTGCGGATGTGACAAAAACGCTGAATCAGATAGACGGAGTCCGGGCAGAGGTGAATCTTTCAAAAAGCAGTGCCAGGATTTCCTATGACAGAAAAATCGAAGACAGTGTTTTAAAAAATGCGGTGGAAAAGACCGGGTATCATGTTATCAGTATATCATAAACAGAAAATGAGAAATGTGTAAAAGAGGGATTCATATGGTTAACGGGATCATTATTCTGATTTTGGCTGTATTACTCTGTTTCGGGATTAAAAGCTCGGTGAAACATTTTAAAGGAGAGGGTGCATGCTGCGGAGGCGGATCCGGTTCGGTGAAGACCAGAAGGCCAAAGAAAAAGAAACTGGACGGTCCGGTGACCGGACATTATACACTCAGGATTCAGGGGATGCATTGTCAGAACTGCGTCAATCGCATTACAAGGGTGATTAATTCTATTGACGGAGCGTCGGCGAAGGTAAGTTTAAGAAAGAAAAGCGCGGAAGTGTCCTGTGACCGCGATATTGAGAAAGTCGATCTGATACGTGCAGTAGAAAGCGCCGGATTTGAAGTTGAGAGTATATCATAACGGAACGGACAGGGCAGATCCTGAATCTGTATCCGTGCCGGAACCGGAAACAACAGGAGGCGGCTGTGAGTAAAAAGGAACAGATTATTGAGAAATTGAAAGAAAACGGATGCCGCATTACAAAACAGCGTCTTATGCTTATAGATATTATCCTTGAAAATGACTGCTCAAGCTGTAAGGAAATTTTCTATAAAGCATCAAAGGCAGATCATAAAATCGGTGTTGCAACGGTATACCGTATGATCAACGCGCTGGAAGAGATCGGTGCGATCAGCAGAAAAAACATGTACCGGGTGGAGTATTCCGATGAATGTGCCCGGTCGGACGGATGCGAGATTGTCCTGGATGACAATACTACCTATCATCTGTCTTTGCCCAAATGGAACAGAGTAGTCCAGGAAGGAATGAAACGGTGCGGGTATCTGAAAGATCAGAAGGTGGCTGCAATACGCCTGCAGAACGGCGGCATAAAAACAGATCAGACTGATTGAGAATAGAACAGAGTTTATTTAAGTGGAAGAATGCCGGGAACCGACTGGTGTTCTTCCTGTTTTTTTGCCCCGTCTTCCGGAAAGGTTTTGCGATAGCGTTTCGATGCCGGGGATAATGATAAAATTTCTCACCAGTCATTGTTAGAATTGACTAGTGTGAAAAAGGATTGTTATGATGTGACAGAAACTTACAGTATTACATAATATTAACAAGGGAGTGATATAGCTGTGAAGCAGCACAGATTCTGGGCATGGGCTTCGGTCTTTTGTTTTCTGATGGTATTCTATACCGGCTATAAGCACAAATAATGAGTCATAACAAGCAATAACAGGAGGTACTTAATTTATGATCAGTGTTTCAACATTAAGGAAAATCGTTTTATTTGCAGGAGGTGTTCTGTTCGGAACGGCAGGCGTGAAAGTTCTCTCAAGCAAAGACGCCAAGAAGGTATATACAAACTGTACAGCAGCAGCTCTGCGTGCGAAGGACTGTGTGATGAAAACGGCTACTGCGGTTCAGGAGAACGCAGAGGATA
Source organism: uncultured Ruminococcus sp. (assembly GCA_900553885.1). Lineage (GTDB taxonomy): Bacteria > Bacillota > Clostridia > Lachnospirales > Lachnospiraceae > Mediterraneibacter. The sequence goes on along the minus strand of USFD01000004.1, from coordinate 11,027 downwards.
TTCTGGCCGAGGCTCAGCAGATCAACGAGAGAAGAGCGGCAGAGGAAGCTGCGGCTGTTCAGGAAGATGCAGAAACAGAAAATGCAGGTGCGGAAGATTTCAAAGAAAAGACAGTATAGTAAGCAGTGAAATTTATTATAAGGCATGAGATCAGAGGCCGTCTGCGCATTCATGTTGTTCAGGGAAGAATGACATGTGCGCAGGCGGATACTCTTTGCTGGTTTCTTGAAAAACAGGAGTATGTAACAGATGCAAAGGTTTATGAGCGCACCGCAGATGCCGTCATCTGTTATAAAGGAGACCGGGAAGAGATTATTGCCGTACTCAAAAGCTTCAGTTACGAAAAAGCAGATGTGCCGGAAAACGTAGCGGCAAGCTCCGGCAGGGAACTGAATTCCACCTATCGGGAGAAGCTGATCACAAAGGTGATCCTGCATTATGGAGGAAAGCTTATCATCCCCTATCCTGTCAGGAAAGTCTGGATGACGCTGAAGGCCGTCCGCTATATCTGGCAGGGAATCCGGTGTCTGGCAAAGCGCAGGATCGAAGTCCCTGTACTGGATGCCACTGCGATCGGGGTGTCCGTATTCCGGGGGGATTTCAATACCGCAGGATCGGTGATGTTTCTGCTTGGCGTGGGAGAACTTCTGGAGGAGTGGACACATAAAAAGTCTGTGGGAGATCTTGCCCGGAGCATGTCCCTGAATGTAAAGAAGGTCTGGCTTAAAAAGGATGACCGGGAAGTGCTGGTTCACGCATCCCGGATTCAGCCGGGCGATGTGGTAGTTGTGCATATGGGCAATGTGATTCCTTTTGACGGGGAAGTCTGCGGAGGAGAGGGCATGGTCAATCAGTCTTCACTGACAGGTGAGCCCCTTCCGGTACAGAGAGAAAAAGGAAAAACAGTTTATGCAGGCACGGTCCTGGAAGAAGGAGAACTGGAGATTCTGGTTAAGGCCGTGTCCGGGTCCACGCGGTTTGAGAAAATCGTGACGATGATCGAAGAGTCAGAAAAGCTGAAGTCTGCTCTGGAGAGCAAGGCAGAGCATCTGGCAGACCGGCTTGTGCCGTATACACTGGCAGGAACCGGTATTGCAGGCCTGGTAACCCGCAATGCCACGAAAGCATTATCTGTGCTTATGGTGGACTTTTCCTGCGCGCTGAAACTTGCTATGCCCATCGCCGTGCTTTCGGCTATCCGCGAGGCAGGACAGCACGGCATCACCGTAAAAGGCGGCAAATATCTGGAAGCCGTGGCAGAGGCGGATACGGTTGTATTTGACAAAACAGGTACCCTTACAAAGGCAAAACCTACCGTAAAGGATGTTGTTGTTTTCGGCGATTATCCGGCGGATGAAGCGCTGCGCATTGCCGCATGCCTGGAGGAACATTTCCCGCACTCCATGGCCAGGGCTGTGGTGGATGCGGCAAAGAAGAAAAAGCTGTATCATGAGGAGATGCATTCGAAAGTGGAGTATGTAGTTGCCCACGGGATCTCTTCTCATATAGAGGAAAAGAAAGTTGTCATAGGAAGCAGGCATTTTGTTTTTGAGGACGAAAAATGCACGGTACGTCCGGAAAAACAGGAAGCGTTTGACGGGATCCCTGCAGAGTATTCCCATCTTTATCTTGCGATTGACGGGGAACTGACAGCGGTAATCTGCATTGAAGATCCTCTGCGGGAAGAAGCCGCGGATATGGTGCGTCTGCTAAAAGCAGAGGGCATATCCAAGGCCGTAATGATGACAGGGGACAGCGGGCAGACCGCTGCTTCGATTGCCGGACGGGTAGGAGTGGATGAGTACTATGCGGAAGTCCTTCCGGAAGATAAAGCCCGTTTTGTGGAACGTGAAAAAGCATCCGGAAGAAAAGTCATTATGATCGGCGACGGGATTAATGATTCACCGGCCCTTTCTGCCGCTGATGCGGGGATTGCCATCAGCGATGGGGCGGAGATTGCCAGGGAGATTGCAGATATTACTATCGCCGCGGATGATCTGCGTGAGCTGGTTACACTGAAATATCTGTCCAATCAATTGATGAAACGGATCCGGAGAAATTACCGGGCAATTGTAGGCATTAATGCCGGACTGATCGGTCTGGGTGCAGGAGGGGTCATACAGCCTGCAACATCGGCTCTTCTTCACAATACGTCAACCATTGCCATCAGCCTGAAAAGTATGCAGAATCTGCTTCCGGAAGAAGCACGGACAAAATAGCAGGAGAAACAAAAAAAGGAAGAAATCCAGAAACGGGAGGATTTCTTCCTTTTTTGTATGAAAATCTATTTTGCAGGCTTTGCTTTGGGATAGATACGCTCCATCCTTTCATCCGGGAAATGAGAATCTATAAATTCCGTGTATGCATTGGTCTCATCCGAGCTGCCGGTCTGCCGCTGGTTATACCGGTACAGTGCCAGACTGGATATAATCATATTGAAGCACATAAAAACAACCATAATCCATGTTAACCATTTTCCCGGTTTTACAGGGATCCGCTCAATAAGCGCAGAGAGTCTGGGGTATAGAAATTTCATCCACACCACAGCGGCAATTCCCCAGAAGAAGCAGTACAGCAGATTAATACGGCCGCCCAGGTTAAAGGGGATCCCGCTGTAATCCCAGAACATAGTGCCGAAGACCAGTTCTGCGAGAACGCTGCAGATATATTCATAGGCTCCGCCGAGAAAAGTGCCGAATAAAAAGATAAAACTGTCGCTGCGTTCCCGGTACTGATACAGAATAACCGTCAGCAGGACACAGCCCATACCCCAGACAATGCTGAACGGGCCGTAAACAAGACTGCTGCGGCTCATCAGTTCTCCCATTGTAATATAACAGAAAATGGTTTCTGTCAGGTCCCCAAGGAGAGAGCCAAGAAAGAACAGCCAGGCCAGCTTATAAAAGCAGCAGCCCTGAGCAAATATTTCCGGTTTTCCGGCTTCCGCGTCCTGGTGCAGCTTTTCCCGCCTGCGGACTTTCAAAAGCTCTCTGCGGTCCAGGCCGGAGTAGCTTTTTTCCAGATGTTTCAGAACCCAGCCGGTCAGTCCTTCCCCCATAGTATCGGCGGCTTTCTGAAGACTTTCTGATATATCGTCTATCAGGATGATGCGTTTGATCCGGGAACGGACAACAGAGATTGCGCTGAAAGTTCCGATCAGATCAATGAGCATGATAAGGCAGATGATAAGAAGGACGATCATACCTGCCAGTTCCGGAATCAAAGAGAGCAGTTCCGTAAACAAAGGATTAAGGAACAGAATGCAGATCAGTGCAGAGGCTCCCCATACGAGGACGGAGATCAGACTTACATAGCCTCCGAACTGCATTTTTCTATCGGAATAGTCCCACCATTTCCGATGAAAGATTTTTTCCAGAATCAGTCCGGTCATCACACTGAGGAAAAAGGTCAGAATTACTCCTCCGAGAAACAGAAAGAAAGGCTGATCTTTCAGTTCTGACAGAAAAACGGTAAAACACACGCCGCCCAGTCCGTAAGAGGGACAGTAGGGCCCGAAAAGGGCGCCGACATCAATAAATTTCTTTTTGCGAAGAGCGGCAATGGAGGTCCCGATGACCCATCCGATAAATGCATAAATGATAAAAAACCAGGTCAACTGATAGAGTGAATAATGCATAACAGGTCTCCTTTATCTTTTGTATTCGTTATATCTGTACCACAATATATCATATAAGGGTGAAACTGCCTAGTTTTTATGATAAATCTTTTGAATTTTATAAAAATATGATATAGTTCCGCGCTCATAATATTAAAACATAGGGCTGTCATCCTGGAAAAATCTGTGTTATAATTCTGATAGTTGCGTTTCTGGGCGCAATATCATCAGCGTACAAAGGCGCCGACGCCGGCATACACTGGTATTAAAATACGTTTTAGATGGGATGAGTTTTATGGTATACAATAATATTTTAGAAGCCGTGGGCCATACACCGATGGTACGGTTAAATCGTATGGTTCCGGAAGGCTGCGCGGAAGTACTTGTTAAATTTGAAGGATTAAATGTCGGAGGATCCATTAAGACCCGGACGGCACTGAATATGCTGGAGGATGCGGAAAAGAAAAACCTGATTTCGCCTTCCAGGACCATTATTGTTGAACCTACCAGCGGAAATCAGGGAATCGGTCTTGCTCTGTGCGGAGCCGTAAAAGGTTATAAAGTAAAGATTATTATGCCGGATTCTGTTTCCGAAGAGAGACGTCTTCTGGTTACCCACTACGGCGCAGAGGTTATTCTGGTGCACGATGCGGGGAATATCGGCGATTGTATTGAAGAATGTCAGAGAATTGCAGATCAGATGGCAGCAGAAAATCCGGATGTATTTGTACCGGGCCAGTTTGATAATCCGGCGAATCCGGAGGTGCACCGCAAATATACGGCTGCAGAGATATTAGAGCAGGTTGACGGGCCGATTGACGGATTCTGTTCCGGTTTCGGGACCGGCGGAACGATCAGTGGAATCGGTGAAGTGTTAAAAGAACATAATCCGGGTATGGAGATCTGGGCGGTAGAACCGGAAAACGCAGCAATTCTTTCCGGAGGATCTATCGGAACGCATCTTCAGATGGGAATCGGCGATGGTCTTGTTCCGGGGAATCTGAACAATCAGATTTATGACGATATTTATATTGTAACCGACGAGGAGGCATTGACAACAGCGAAGAATCTGGCTTCTATGGAGGGATTGATGTGCGGGATTTCCAGCGGCACCAATGTGGCGGCTGCAATCCAGCTTGCAAAGAAACTGGGCGCCGGAAAACGGGTAGTTACCGTGCTGCCTGATACGGCGGAGAGATATTTCTCCACCCCGCTGTTTGACCGGTGAAACAGTCTGAGGATCCGGCAGAATAATTTATTGCGGAATACAGGAAAACGTCCGTCAGAGATTTTTACAGAGAATCTCCGACGGACGTTTCTTTTGCATCCGGTTCTGAATTCAGATAAGCGGGCAGGCCGCTTTGATATAAAATCTACGAAAGATCCTTTATTTCGCTGTGCAGCTGCTGCAGCGATTTTACATCTCCGCTGCCGTGTTCTCTGATATACCGGATTCCTCCTACGGCAGCTTTTGCGGCGGCCATTGTGGTCATGTAAGGGATCTTTGCCTTAATGGCAGCTTTTCTCAGATAACTGTCATCGTGCACGCTTTCCTTGCCGGAGGGAGAGTTGACAATCAGATCGATCTGTCCGTTGGTAATCATATCCAGGATATTCGGGCGTCCTTCATACAGCTTTTTTACCCGAACAGCAGGAACTCCGGCCGCCTGGATCAGACGGCAGGTCTCGCCTGTGGACAGGATCCGGAATCCGCAGTCAGCGAAGCCTTTTGCGATTTCAGCTGCTTCCGGTTTGTCCCGTCTGTTGACGGAGATAAGAACGGTTCCCTCCAGAGGAAGGCAGGTCTGTGTGGCTTCCTGGGCTTTGCAGAATGCTTCGCCGTAATTGTCGGAAAGCCCCAGAACCTCTCCTGTAGAGCGCATTTCCGGTCCGAGAAGAGGATCCACCTCCGGAAACATATTAAACGGAAAGACGGCCTCTTTTACCCCGTAATAAGGGATGTTCTGTTCCTTCAGATCCGGAACGGGAGATGGATTCCCGGTAAATTCCGATGTGATAATCTCTATGGAAAGCGGCACCATGCGGATGTTGCATACCTTGGATACCAGCGGTACAGTCCGTGACGCCCGTGGGTTTGCCTCAAGTACGTAGACAATGCCGTCCTCAATGGCATACTGCATATTCATTAATCCCTTAACATGCATCTCCTCTGCAATTTTTCTTGTATACTCTTTTATGGTGCGCACATGCTTCTCTGAAATATGAACGGATGGGATGATGCATGCGGAATCGCCGGAGTGTATGCCGGCAAGCTCAATATGCTCCATCACAGCAGGGACAAATGCATGCGTACCGTCACTGACAGCGTCTGCTTCGCATTCCAGGGCATGATTCAGAAAACGGTCGATGAGAATCGGCCGGTCAGGCGTAACTCCCACAGCGGCCTCCATATATCCGGTCATACTCTCTGCATCATATACAACTTCCATTCCCCGGCCGCCCAGCACATAGGAGGGGCGGACCATAACCGGATATCCGATTTTATCCGCAATAGCAAGGGCCTCCCGGACGGTAGAAGCCATACCGGATTCCGGCATGGGGATGCCGAGTTTGTTCATCATGGCACGGAACTGATCCCTGTCTTCCGCCAGGTCAATAACAGAAGGTGAAGTGCCAAGGATACGCACTCCGTTATTCTCAAGTTCGGAAGCAAGATTAAGAGGCGTCTGTCCGCCGAACTGCGCAATTACTCCCAGAGGCTGTTCCTTTTCGTAGATACTCAGCACATCTTCCAGTGTCAGGGGCTCAAAATACAGTTTGTCTGATGTATCATAATCTGTAGATACGGTTTCAGGATTGCAGTTTACAATAATCGTTTCGAATCCCAGTTTTTTCAGCGAAAGTGCGGCATGGACACAACAGTAATCAAATTCAATTCCCTGACCGATCCGGTTTGGTCCGCCGCCGAGAATCATAATCTTTGGACGGCCGGAATTTACCGGGTTTCTGTCTTCTGCATTATAGGTAGAGTAGTAATACGAACTGTTCTCTGTACCGCTGACATGAACGCCTTCCCATGCTTCAGTGACGCCCAGCGCGGTACGGCGCTGCCGGATCTGGTCTTCCGGAATCTCCAGAAGCATACTCAGATATCTGTCAGAAAAGCCGTCTTTTTTTGCGGAAATAAGTAGTTTGTCTGAAGGAAGTCCGCCCCGGTATTCCAGAATATTTTCCTCTTCTTCCACCAGCTCCTTCATCTGGCGGATGAACCAGGCCTTTACACCTGTAAGTTCATGAATCTCTTCTACAGAAGCTCCTTTTCTCAGTGCTTCATACATGATGAAATGACGGTCGCTGGAGGGAACAGCAAGTTTATACAATAGTTCCCTGCAGCTCAGATCATTGTAATTCCGGGCAAATCCCAGTCCGTACCGGCCGGTTTCAAGACTGCGGATGGCTTTCTGAAAGGCTTCCTTGTATGTTTTTCCGATACTCATAACCTCGCCTACAGCACGCATCTGTGTGCCGAGTTTATCCTCTACACCTTTAAACTTTTCAAAAGCCCAGCGGGCGAATTTAATTACTACATAATCACCGGCAGGAACATATTTATCCAGTGTGCCGTATTTTCCGCAGGGAATATCTTTCAGAGTCAGTCCGGCGGCCAGCATGGCGGATACTAAAGCGATAGGGAAGCCGGTCGCCTTGGAAGCCAGTGCAGAGGAGCGCGATGTTCTGGGGTTGATTTCAATGACAACAATGCGGTCACTGACCGGATCATGGGCGAACTGGACGTTGGTTCCTCCGATGACCTGTACAGATTCTACGATACGGTAAGCCTGATCCTGGAGACGCTTCTGAACGTCCTCTGAGATCGTCAGCATGGGAGCAGAGCAGAAGGAATCTCCTGTATGAACCCCCATGGGATCAATGTTTTCGATAAAGCAGACTGTGATCATATTATTGTCTGCATCCCGGACGATCTCCAGTTCCAGCTCCTCCCATCCAAGGACGGATTCTTCCACCAGGACCTGTCCCACAAGACTGGCCTGGAGGCCCCTGGCGCAGACCGTTTTCAGTTCCTCTTTATTATATACCAGGCCTCCTCCGGCTCCGCCCATTGTGTAGGCAGGACGGAGAACAACAGGATATCCAAGCTGTTCTGCAATGCCCAGAGCTTCCTCCACACTGTAGGCCACCTGGCTTCTTGCCATTTCAATACCGATGGCATCCATGGACTTTTTGAATTCAATCCGGTCTTCTCCCCGTTCAATGGCATCTACCTGAACACCGATAACCTGTACCTTATATTTGTCCAGGACTCCTTTTTTTGCAAGCTCCGCACAGAGATTAAGGCCGGACTGCCCGCCGAGATTCGGGAGCAGCGCGTCCGGGCGCTCTTTCGCGATGATCTGCTCCAGCCGCCTGGCGTTAAGGGGCTCAATATAGGTTACATCTGCTGTTTCCGGATCTGTCATTATAGTAGCCGGGTTAGAATTGACCAGCACGATTTCATAGCCCAGCTTACGCAGTGCCTTGCATGCCTGAGTGCCGGAATAGTCGAATTCGCAGGCCTGACCGATAATAATGGGGCCTGAACCGATGATGAGAATTTTATTAATATCTGTTCTCTTTGGCATGAAACCTCATTCCTCCTGAATATTTATTAGAATTTGAGTATTATTATACAATGGAATGACGGGAAGGAAAAGAAAAATGTGTGGATAAACCAGGCTTTTTATTTTCAGAAAGAAGAGGAGAAGGGAAGGCTTATTTATAAATATGCGAATAAATAAAAGCCCGCCGGAAACTTACCCTGCAGGCAGCGGAGAAGAGAATTCTTCTGTAAACTGTCCTGCGGCAGGTTTCCGCGGGCTTTATCAATTCTTTCTGTTATTTATGAAATCCTATATCTGACAGATATTAACACCGGATACATGTCAGATCCGTGCTACGCCGCTCTTACGTGCAGCCTCGGCAACAGCGGTTGCTACGGCATCTTTTACACGGGGATCAAATGCAGCCGGAAGGATATAATCCGGATTCAGCTCTTCGTCGCTTACCAGTCCGGCGATTGCATAAGCAGCGGCAATCTTCATCTCATCGTTGATATCTGTTGCACGTACGTCCAGAGCACCGCGGAAAAGTCCCGGGAAGCAGAGAACATTGTTTACCTGATTCGGGAAATCAGAACGTCCGGTAGATACAACAGCAGCGCCAGCTTCTTTTGCCTCATCCGGGAAAATCTCCGGTGTCGGATTTGCACAGGCAAAGATAATCGGATCTTTAGCCATTGTACGAACCATGTCGCCTGTTAATGTACCGGGTGCAGATACACCGATAAAGATATCAGCGCCTTTTAATACATCTGCCAGAGAACCTTTTTCATGGTTCTGGTTTGTGATTTTTGCCATTTCTTCTTTGATCGGGTTGAGACCTTCGCGTCCTTCATAGATTGCACCTTTGCGGTCAGTCATAATTACGTTTTTCAGTCCCATGGAAATAAGCAGTCTGATGATTGCGATTCCGGCTGCTCCGGCTCCGGATGTAACGATTTTAACATCGGAAAGATTCTTTCCGACGATCTTCAGGGCATTGATAACGCCTGCCAGAGTGATAACAGCTGTTCCGTGCTGATCATCGTGGAAGATCGGAATATCGCAGCATTCTTTCAGTCTTTTTTCAATTTCAAAGCAGCGGGGAGCGGAGATGTCCTCCAGATTTACCCCTCCGAAACTTCCGGCAAGAAGACGAACGGTTTCCACAATGTCATCTACCTCTTTGCTGCGGATGCAGAGCGGAATCGCGTCAACGTCGCCAAATTCTTTAAAGAGGACACATTTGCCTTCCATAACCGGCATTCCTGCTTCAGGACCGATATCTCCCAGACCGAGTACGGCAGTACCGTCTGTAACAACGGCTACTGTATTCCAGCGGCGGGTCAGATCAAAGCTTTTGCTGACATCCTTCTGGATTTCGAGGCAGGGCTGTGCTACACCCGGGGTGTAGGCAAGACTTAACGCCTCTTTTGAATTTACAGAAGCTCTTGATTTGATTTCAATTTTTCCTTTCAGTTCATAATGCATTTTTAATGATTCTGATGCATAATCCATGGTAGTTCCCTCCTGTATTAAAATATGTATTGTCAGGGGAAAAAAGATCCCGGCAATTTTACCATGTGTCTATTTTACACAATTTTTTTCAGCATGTAAACCCGGAATTCAAAACATAAGCGGAATTCTGACATCTTGTGCATTTTTTCCGGCTATGGTACATTTTATAAAAACAGGAGGCGTTCTATGGAAGTATCTGAATATTTTCCTGTCTGGGATAAACTGTCAGCGGAACAACAGAATAAACTGACCGGTTCAGCCATCCGGCACAATGTGAAAAAAGGAACCATGGTTCACGGAGGAGCAGAGGAGTGTCTCGGACTTCTTCTGATCCGTTCCGGACAGCTCCGGGCATATATCTGCTCGGAAGAAGGGCGGGAAATAACACTTTACCGTCTGTTTGAAAGGGATATCTGTCTGTTTTCCGCTTCATGCATGATGAACAGTATTCAGTTTACTGTTAATATAGAAGCGGAAAAAGATACGGATTTCTGGCTGATCCCGCCGGATATATACAGAAGTATCATGGAAAAATCCGCACCTTTGTCAAATTTTACAAATCAGATTATGGCCGCCAGATTTTCTGAAGTTATGTGGCTGATAGAGCAGATAATGTGGAAAAGTTTTGACAGGCGGCTTGCGGAATTCCTTCTGGAGGAAAGTGCTCTGGAAGAAAGCGGCACCCTTACAATTACCCATGAAAAAATCGCGAATCATATGGGAACGGCAAGGGAAGTTGTTACCCGTATGCTGAAATATTTTCAGAATGAAGGACTTGTAGCATTGTCCCGGGGGAAAATAGAACTTACAGATCTGAATAAACTGGTACAATACAGTAAAAAATGAGAACGAATTTCAAAATACTCTTGAAAAATTCATACCAGTCATGTATTATATCAATATGAGTTAGATAAGACTAACCGAGAGCGGTAAAATAAAAGTCAGCGAATGTATGATTTCAGGAGGTAATGTTATGAGCGTTGTCATTATAGGAGGCCACGACAGAATGGTATGTCAGTATAAGAAAATCTGCAAACAGTTTAAGTGTAAGGCCAAAGTGTTTACTCAGATGCCGGCAAGTTTTGGCAAACAGATCGGCAGTCCGGATCTGATTGTGCTTTTCACCAATACCGTTTCCCATAAGATGGTCCGCTGTGCCGTGGAAGAAGCAGAGCGGTGCAATGCAGATGTAATCCGGTGTCATACCAGCAGTAAAAATGCATTAGAAGAAATTCTCGGAAATGTATGCGCATAAAGATTTGAATTTGTGGGTGTAGAAGCGTCCGCCGGGGAGTCCGGGTATGGTGCCGGAGAGCACGCTTTCGCTCGGAACGCGG
>USFD01000003.1 GCA_900553885.1 uncultured Ruminococcus sp. | reverse complement strand
CTGTTTCTTATCAAAGAAGATTTTTCCCCATAGACACAGAAATTTTTACACCCTCTCAAGATGATGTCCTTTCTTTTTATAGATATTACAGATATTTTCCTGTAACACTTTCCGCCGTTTTCCGTATTTCCTCCGGTGTTCCCACAGCCACGATCCGGCCGCCGTCATCGCCGCCGCCCGGGCCCATGTCAATGATATAATCTGCATTCCGTATGACGTCCAGATCGTGTTCGATTACAATGACGGTAGCTCCGTGATCGATCAGAGTCTGAAATACGCCAAGCAGTGTGCGGACGTCCAGGGGATGAAGTCCGATGGTAGGTTCGTCGAAGACGAAAACGGAATCAGACTGGACTTTTCCCATCTCGCTGGCAAGTTTCAGGCGCTGGGCCTCGCCGCCGGACAGGCTGGGAGTTTCTTCGCCCAGAGTCAGGTATCCCAGGCCCAGATCTTCAAGCACCTGCAGCCGCTGCCGGACCAGTTTCAGATCGCTGCAGGCTTCAAGGGCCCGGCTTACGTTCATGGCCATCAGCTCCGGCAGGGAATAGCTCTGCCCTTCCTTATTGGTATATTTTATTTTTCCCGCGTCTTTTGCATATCTTGAGCCTCGGCATTCCGGACAGGGGATATCCACGTCCGGAAGAAACTGGACGTCCAGGCTGATTTCTCCGGTTCCGTCGCAGACCGGACAGCGCAGCTTTCCGGTGTTGTAGGAGAAGTCCCCGGCTTTGTACTTCCGATCCTTTGCGTCCGCTGTCCGGGCGAAGGTTTTCCTCAGTTCGTCATGCACATTTGCGTAGGTAGAAACAGTGGAGCGCACATTGATCCCGATGGGGGTTGCGTCGATGAGTTTCACATGTTCAATGCCCTCTGCTTCTATGGAGCGCACATGTTCCGGAAGCTTTTTCCCGCGGGTCAGTGATTCCAGCGCAGGGATAAGGCTTTCCAGGATCAGCGTTGTCTTACCGGAGCCGGACACTCCGGTTACTACGGTCAGTTTTCCTTTCGGGATCTCCACTTTCAGAGGCTTTACCGTATGGATCTCTGATGTGGCCAGCCGGATTTTTCCGCCGCTGAACATTCCGGATAAGGAAGCCTGCTTTCTCAGAGGAGCTCCGGCGGCTCCGGAGAGAAACGGTCCGATGACAGAGCGGGGATTCTCTGACAGAGAGGCAGGCGTTCCCTCCGCGATGACAAGACCGCCGTCCGCGCCGGCGCCCGGCCCCATCTCTATGATCCAGTCTGAGACAGAGAGAACCTGTGTGTCATGATCCACTAAGACGACAGAGTTCCCGTCTGCAATCAGATCGTCCATGACTCCGGTCAGGCCCACAATGTTGGATGGATGGAGTCCGATGGAGGGCTCGTCCAGCACATAGAGGACGCCGGTGGTCCGGTTGCGCACAGCCCGGGCCAGCTGCATTCTCTGCCGTTCCCCGGTGGAAAGAGTGGAAGAGGTGCGGTCAAGAGTCAGGTATCCCAGCCCCAGGTCCAGAAGTCTCCTGGCGCTGGTCTGAAAAGACTCGCAGATGCTTTCCGCCATGGGACGCATTTCTTCCGGGAGGGAAGCGGGCACATCTGCAACCCATTTCACAAGATCAGAGAGTGTCATACGGCAGGCGGCGTCAAGAGAGATTCCCTGCAGTCTGGGGGCTCTGGCAGCTTCGGACAGACGGCTCCCCTGACAGTCCGGGCAGGTATCTTCTTTCAGAAATTTTTCCACCCGCTTCATGCCCTTCTCGTCTTTTACTTTTGAGAGAGCGTTTTCTACAGTGTAAACTGCGTTGTAATATGTGAAATCAAGTTCGCTGGCCTGATTGGTCTTTCTGGAGTGGTAGAGGATATGTTTCTTCTCAGCCGGACCGTTGTAGACAATGTCTTTTTCTTTCTCAGTCAGTTCCCGGAAGGGGATATCCGTGCGCACGCCCATTTCCCGGCAGACGTCTGTCATCAGCGACCACATCAGCGAATTCCAGGGGGCGACGGCTCCTTCATCAATGGAAAGGGATTCGTCAGGTACCAGCGTGGTCCGGTCAACCGTCCGGACAATTCCGGTTCCGTCGCAGGTGCGGCAGGCGCCCTGACTGTTAAAGGCCAGCTCTTCGGCCGAGGGCGCGAAGAAATGTTTCCCGCATTCCGGACAGACCAGCTCCTGTCCTGCGGCTACAGCCAGAGTGGGCCTCAGATAATGTCCGTCCGGACATCTGTGGCTGGCAAGCCGGGAAAACATGAGCCGGAGACTGTTCAGAAGTTCGGTTCCGGTGCCGAAAGTGCTGCGGATGCCCGGCACGCCGGGGCGCTGGTGAAGGGCCAGGGCGGCAGGCACATAGAGCACCTGATCTACCTGTGCTTTTGCGGCCTGTGTCATGCGTCGTCTTGTGTAAGTGGACAGTGCATCCAGATAACGGCGGGAACCCTCGGCGTATAAAACGCCCAGGGCCAGAGATGATTTGCCGGAGCCTGACACTCCGGCGATGCCGACGATCCGGTTCAGCGGAACGTCTACATCGATATTTTTCAGATTGTGTACTTTTGCGCCGCGGATTTTAATGCGGCCAATATTATTTCTGCTGTTCATACAGTATCCTTCCCTTTTCATTTTCTGCCTGCGTTTTCCCGTGCACGGATTGACAGCCGGCGGGGGCATATATTACGCCGTATTACGCCGTTTTACAGACAGAAACAGTTACTATGTAATTACTATAGATTTCGGATAAATGTCTGTCAAGCAGCGCGCTGCGTCCGGAAACAGATTATGCCGGAAGTTCACAATAGGAGAGTGCCGCCGCTGCCACTTTCCTGAGAAGCGGGTTGGAATTCCCGCTTTTATAAAATATTCCGTATGATAAAGCATCTGTTTTCTTCAGCGGAATATACTGCAGTCCCGCGCAGTTGAACCTGGACTGCGGAAGGATGGAATACCCGTATCCTGCCCGGACCAGAGTCAGCAGCATCTGCATATTTTCGCACATGAGGACAGATTCCGGCGGGAGCTGAAGGGCGGTCTGATGCTGGAATTCCGCGGCTTTTGCGGGGACAGTATAGGAGGAGGATACAATCAGGGTTTCGGACAGAAGATCCTGCTTACTGAGACAGGATTTTGAGGTAAAGGGATGAGACACCGGCAGTACACAGCAGAGCGGAACCCGGGTCAGTTCCTGATAGACAATGTCACTGCGCAGGGGCACGTCGTCCCTGAATCCGAACATCAGCTCGATTTCCCCCTGGTAGAAGAGATTCAGAAGGGAGCGGTGAGAGATCAGGCGCAGAAAAGGATGAAAGGCCGGGATCCGTTTCCGGCAGACACTGAGAATCTCAGACAAAAGGTCCAGATATGCCTCATTTTCGCAGCCGATGGATAACACCTGAACCTGGGAATCTGTATGATGCTGGATTTTGGATGCGGCAAGTCTGAGCCGGGCTGTGATATGTTTTGCATCCTCAAGAAAACTGAGCCCTGCAGGGGTGAGGGTAACCGTCCTTGTTGTGCGGTGAAACAGGCTGGCGCCAAGCTCCTCTTCCAGGGCGTGTATCTGCCGGGAAACAGCGGACTGCGTAATGTTCAGCAGTTCCGCGGCCCTTGCAAAATTCAGATTTTCAGCCACATATATAAATGTTGTCAGTTGCTGTGTTGTCATTCTCTATCGCTCCTATTATTGCATTTTTGTCATCAATAATACCATTTTTTCACTTATCATTCAAGCCAAAGTGTGATTAAATAGCCAGTGTAGACAACACAATATATGGAAAGAATACTCTCTGTAAGACTGGATGAGTAAACGCTTTAGGAAAGGAGACACCATGGGACTTGTAGAAAATGAATTTATAAAATTTATGGAGAAATTTGACGCATGCCCCTTTGAGATTATTCTGAATGGGGAAAAACATCTGATCGGAGAGGGGGAACCTGCTTTTTCCGTTACTTTCAATAAAATACCGTCCATCAGCGCCCTGATGGAAAGTACATCTATCGCGCTGGGAGAAGCATACATGAACGGGGATATTGAGATCAGCGGGAATCTCTATGACGCGCTGAATCATTTCCTCGGACAGCTGGGGAAATTTTCAACAGATCAGAAAAAGCTGAAAAAACTGATCTTCCCTTCATCATCCAAGAAGAATCAGAAAAAAGAAGTTTCCTCCCACTATGATATCGGAAATGATTTCTATAAACTGTGGCTGGATGAAACAATGAGTTACTCCTGCGGCTACTTTAAAAATGAGCAGGATACTCTTTATGATGCCCAGTGCAATAAAGTGGACCGGACGCTGCAGAAACTCTGCCTGAAGGAAGGAATGACCCTGTGCGATATTGGATGCGGCTGGGGATTCCTGCTGATCCAGGCAGCGAAAAAATATAAAGTCCGGGGAGTAGGCGTAACCCTCAGCGAAGAACAGAAGAAAGAGGGAGACCGCAGAATCAAAGAAGAACATCTGGAAGATTATGTTGAGATCAGACTGATGGATTACCGGGATCTGCCGTCGCTTAAGATTCAGTTTGACCGGGTTGTAAGCATCGGTATGGTGGAGCATGTAGGCCGGGATAATTATGAGACATTTATGAAATGTGTGAAAGAGATTATGAAACCGGGCGGACTCTTCCTTCTGCACTACATCAGCGCGCTGAAAGAGAACCCGGGAGACGCATGGATCAAGAAATATATTTTCCCGGGCGGTGTGATCCCCAGCATGAGAGAAATGATTCATATTGCCGGAGACCAGAGATTCTATACTCTGGATGTGGAGAGCTGGCGCCGTCACTATAACCGGACGCTGCTCTGCTGGAATGAGAATTTCCAGAAACACCGGGATGAAGTAGTAAAGATGTTCGATGAGAGATTTGCCAGAATGTGGGAACTGTATCTGTGCGCCTGCGCGGCTACATTTATGAACGGAATTATTGATCTGCATCAGATTCTGTTTACCAATGATGTAAATAATGATCTGCCAATGACAAGGTGGTATTAAGAGATGAAAGGAAGCTTCGGATTCGGAAGAGATACCTCTCCGGGTCCGGAGCTTTTTGTGTGGGGGTATGTCTGATTCCCTCGAGTCGGAAGGAAAACAGGAAGAAAGATACTGGCAGCCCGGCATGCGGAAATCAGTCTTGACAAATGCCGGAAACTGCACTAATATACTTAGGAACCGAAATATATAGCGGGTGTTTCCCTCTGACGGACGGGGGAAGAAATACCATCTGTATAAAAGAATCATCTTATATGCTTGCTGCGGAAAGGAGTCAGAATGGAAGCGGGAAAAATGATCAACCGGATATCCAATCGTCTGCGGAGGAGATCCAGAAAGGCTCAGGAGACCATCGGGATTACCGGCTCCAAAGGAAACATATTGAATTATATTCTTCTTGAAAGTGAGAAACACAATGTGTACCAGAAGGATATAGAGAAGGAGTTCGGACTGCGGCCCTCCACAGCAACAGAGGTGCTGAAAAATCTGGAGGAGGAAAAACTGATTGTAAGGATTCAGGACGAAGAGGACGGCAGATATAAAAAGATTGTATTTACTGATAAGGCAGAGAAGATCCGCAGCGTTCTGCGCGGTGAAATCGAACAGACAGAAGAGCTGCTGCTTAAGGGGATTACCCCGGAGGAACAGAAGATCTTCATGAAAATTACGGCAAAGATGCTTGAAAATTTACAACAGGAGGAATAAAAATGGATGAACATGAACTGATGGGGAAAATGAAAATATCAAAGGCTGTGGCAAAAATGGCTGTCCCCAGCGTAATCAGCAGCCTTGTTACAGTCGTCTACAATATGGCGGATACATTTTTCGTAGGACAGACCGGCGATTCCCTGCAGGTGGCGGCGGTCAGTCTGACCAATCCGATTTTCATACTGATGATGGCATTTGCCAATATGCTTGGCATGGGAGGCAACGCAGTGCTGTCCGTGGCGCTGGGAGAAAAGAATGATCTGCGGGCAAAGAAAACTTCTTCTTTTGTAACGTATGCGTCTCTGATTATCGGAATTATTTTTGCAGCGGTTCTGATTATTTTTATGAACCCTATACTGACATTATTCGGGGCGAACGAACAGACCTATGAATTTGCCAGGGGATATACGTTCCATATTTCCTACGGCGCGCCCTTTATTATCTGGTCCGCTGCCGCAAGTTTTATTGTCCGGGCAGAAGGTGCCAGCAGGGAAGCAATGATCGGAAGTATGATTGGAACCATTGCAAATATTGTGCTGGATCCGATCTTTATTTCCGTGCTGGATCAGGGAACAGCGGGCGCTGCCATTGCGACGACCATCGGAAATGTTCTGGCAAGTGCATATTATCTGTGGCATTTCCTGAAAAAGAGCAGGGTGCTCTCTATAAACTGGAAACACTTTACAGTAGGGGAAGGAATTCTGAAACGGACCTGTTCTTCCGGACTGCCCACGGCGATCTTTTCCGCGCTTATGAGCGTGTCCACGATTGTACTCAACCAGCTTCTGGTTGTATATGGAAATGATCCGGTTGCTGCCATCGGTATTGTATTTAAGGCAAATATGTTTATTACCTTTCTGCAGATGGGACTGGCAAACGGGGTTCAGCCCCTTCTGGGATATAACTACGGTTCCGGGGATATGGAACGGTTTCAGGGTGTGGAACGGTATACGAAAAAGTGCTGCATTGTAGCGGGAGTCATAGCGACGGTTCTGTATTTTGTTCTCCGGGAACCGATTATCCGGCTCTTTATCAGTGATGAAGGCGTAGTTTCCTACGGTGTGGAAATGCTTGTGGCCTATATGCTGTCCGGCCCGGTAATCGGCATTCTGTTCGTGAATATGAACTGTATGCAGTCCGTGGGACATGCGTTCCCGGCAACTGTTTTATCTGTACTGCGGCAGGGAATCCTTCTGATCCCCCTTCTGTATCTTCTGCGTGCTCTGTTTGGACTGAACGGAGTGATTCTGGGACAGTCAGTGACGGATTATATCGCGGTTGTGCTCTCGATTTTTCTGTGGCGGAGGATACGCAGCTCTCTGCCGTCCCGCCGGACCGGGCAGTGACCGGGGAAGGCCGGATTCCCGGGAAGAACAGCGCTTCGGGGCAAATGGAATATTGACAAACCGGAAGGTTTCCTGTACTCTATATAAGTATTATTTTCCAGTGAAAACAATATGAGAGTACAGGACCAGGAGGAGATTATTTGAAACTTCTTATAATTGACGGACAGGGCGGAGGTCTTGGACGCCAGCTTGTAGCAGCTGTCAAGGAACAGTATCCGGAAATTGAGGTGCTGGCTGTGGGAACCAACAGCGCAGCCACAAATGCAATGCTTCGGGCCGGTGCGGACCGGGCGGCTACAGGAGAGAATTCGGTTATTGTCGCATCCGGACAGGCAGATGTGATTATGGGACCGCTGGGAATGGTGATAGCGGACTCCATGCTGGGAGAGATTACACCGCGGATGGCGCTTGCCGTAGGACAGAGCCGGGCAAAGCGGATTCTGATACCGGTCAGCCAGTGTGATAATATTGTGGTGGGTGCCCGGGATGTATCTATGGCGCAGAATGTCCAGAATGCAGTGGCCGTTCTTCAGACTCTTATATGACAGGAAAGTTCCGGCAGGAAGCCGGAGGAAGCGGCAGAAGCCGTGGAATGTAAGAGCTGGTGCAGATGTCCGAAACGGCGGATCCTGTGTAAATGCTGCAGCTGGAAAAACCCGGATGCGTCCGGATGGAAAGAAATATCGATATGAAAAAGATATCAGGAAGGTATCTGCTTTCAGCAGAAGGCAGATCCCTTCTTTTTTTGCGGCCCGGATGCCGCAAAAAAAGAAGATCATGGATTATTGATCCGGCTGTCCGTAAAAGACAGCGGACAGAAAAGAATACAGAAAAGAATCAGGGAGAGAAGAATATGACACTGGAGGAATTTTTTCAGCAGACGCCTGCGGCCGCGGTTGCATTTTCCGGAGGAACAGATTCGGCATTTCTGCTCTGGGCAGCGAAACAAAGCGGCTGTAATGTCTGTGCCTATTATATTAAAACTGTTTTTCAGCCTGCGTTTGAACTGGAGGACGCCAGACGGCTGGCAGAGGAACTCGCTGTTCCGATGAAGGTGATAGAGGCAGATATCCTGTCCTGTTCCGAGGCTGCCGCCAATGGGCCGGAGCGCTGCTATTACTGTAAGCGGACTCTTTTTACCCTGCTGCGCCAGGCAGCGGAGAAAGACGGCTACACCCTTCTCCTGGACGGGACCAATGCTTCGGATCAGGCGGAAGACCGGCCGGGGATGAAAGCGCTGCGTGAGCTGGAAGTCCGTTCTCCTCTGCGGGAATGCGGGATTACAAAGCAAGAAGTCCGGCGCCTGTCAGAAGAGGCGGGACTGTTCACCTGGGATAAACCGGCCTATGCCTGTCTGGCTACCAGAGTCCCCACCGGCACGGCAATTACGCCGGAGGCTCTGCAATGTGTGGAACAGGCGGAAACAATCCTGTCACAAATGGGATTTCAGGATTTCCGGGTAAGACTTCTGGAAAGGGGAGCCCGTATTCAGATGACGGAGGAACAGATGCAGAAGGCTCTGGAGAAACGGAAAGAGATTACAGCGGCACTGAGGCCCCTGTTTTCAGCAGTTATGCTGGATCTTGAGGCGCGCAGTGCATCCCGGTAAAAGATCGGAATAATCAGCGGAAAGCAAGTACAAGGAGGAAAAGATATGGATAACAAGCATGATATTCTTCAGCTGCTTCGAAAGGTTGCGGACGGAAGCGCGTCTCCGGAAGAAGCGCTGCTGAAGCTGAAAGAAGAACCTTTTGAAGATCTGGATTATGCGAAGATTGACTATCACCGGAGTATCCGCCAGGGAGCGGCAGAGGTGATTTACGGCGGAGGAAAGACGCCGGAGCAGATCCGGGGCATTGTTTCGGCCATGGGAAAAAGAGGAT
This sequence comes from uncultured Ruminococcus sp., assembly GCA_900553885.1. Lineage (GTDB taxonomy): Bacteria > Bacillota > Clostridia > Lachnospirales > Lachnospiraceae > Mediterraneibacter. Next base: position 59,640 of record USFD01000003.1, on the reverse strand, counting down.
GCCACAATATTCTGATTACCAGGATCGGCCGGGAAACGGCAGATCTGCTTACCGATGAAGTCCCTCTCGAATATCATTCTGTGCCCCGGCTTGCGATTGCGTTCCCTCAGGCACACAGCCAGAGAGGAAATATTGTAGTGGCAACCGGCGGAACAAGCGATATGGCCGTGGCAGAGGAAGCGGCGCTTACGGCGGAAGTTCTGGGAAATAAAGTTACAAGACTCTACGATGTGGGTGTGGCAGGCCTGCACCGCCTGCTGTCCAATCTGGATGTACTGATGAGCGCCAGATGCGTGATCGCAGTGGCCGGAATGGAGGGCGCGCTGGCTTCCGTGATCGGCGGCCTTGTGGACTGTCCGGTGATTGCAGTCCCAACCAGTGTGGGATACGGCGCCAGCTTCGGAGGGCTTTCCGCGCTTCTGTCCATGCTCAATTCCTGTGCGTCCGGATGCAGCGTGGTAAATATTGATAATGGATTCGGCGCGGGATACCAGGCAAGTATGATTAATCAGATGGAAGGACTGGAGGAGGAGTAAATGAGAACATTATATATTGAATGTAATATGGGGGCGGCAGGAGATATGTTGATGGCCGCTCTGTATGAACTGCTGGAGGATAAAGAGGGATTCCTGAAGGAAATGAACCATCTGGGGCTTCCCGGTGTGCGGCTGGAGGCACAGCCCGGATCTGTCTGCGGAATTGCGGGGACACATATGAAAGTAACTGTACATGGAGAAGAAGAGAAAGAGCCGGAGGACGCCGGATGCATGAAGGAGCATAATCATGAAAGCGGCATTCATACGGAGCAGCACCACGGACAGAGTCATGAACAGGACCACGGACATAATCATGGGGATCATCATGAACATAATGCCGGAATACAGGACCCTCACGGCCATCATCATCAGGACGGCCATCATCATGCATCTCTGGGGCACATTGCCCGGCTGATCAACGGACTGGCACTTCCGGAAGAGGTAAAACATCATGCCAGGGCTGTGTATGACGCCATTGCCGAAGCCGAAGCAAAGGCTCACGGCTGCCCGGCGGGGGACGTTCATTTCCATGAGGTGGGGGCGCTGGATGCAGTGGCCGATGTAATCGGAGTATGCTATGTCATGTATCTGCTTCGTCCGGAACGGGTGGTAGTGTCACCGGTTCATGTGGGAAGCGGTACTGTGCGCTGCGCTCATGGCGTTATGCCGGTGCCGGCTCCTGCGACCGCAGAGCTTTTGTCCGGGGTTCCCATCTATGGCGGAACGATTCAGGGAGAACTGTGTACGCCCACGGGAGCGGCGCTGCTGGTTCATTTTGCCGATTCATTCGGCCCTATGCCGGCCATGATATCCCGCGGCGTTGGAATCGGAACCGGAACGAAAACCTTTGAACAGGCGAACTGCATCCGCTGTTTTCTGGGAGAGATGCAGGAAGAAGAAAGCGGGGAGATCACAGAGCTGGTGTGCAATATTGACGATATGACTCCGGAAGCGCTGGCCTTTGCCTGTTCCCGCCTGCTGGAACTGGGGGCTCTGGATGTCTATACAGTTCCCGGTACAATGAAAAAAGGCCGCTCCGGACATGTGCTGACTGTTCTGTGCCCGCCGGATCAGGAGGAAGTATTTGCCCGGCATATTCTGGCTCAGACGACAACCAACGGGCTGCGCGCGCGCCGGTGCGGAAAATATTTCCTCGCGCCCGGTACAGAGCGGGTACAGACCCCCTGGGGAGAGGTGAGAATCAAAAAGGCAGAAGGCTTTGGCATTACCCATCGGAAACCGGAATATGAAGATGTGGCAGAGCTGGCCCGGAAGCATCAGGTATCCTGTCAGAAAATGTCGGAAAATATTCTGTCTTTCCTGGGAAAAGAGGAATCCATGTCCTGACGGGGCGAAATATTTTACTGAAGGATATTTACGGAAATGCAGCAAGGAGGAATACACAATATGAAAAGAATACTTTCCGTTATTCTGTCGGCAGTTATGGCCGTTCTTCTGATTTCAGGCTGTCAGAATGATCCGGAGAACTCATCCCGGAGCAGCCGTGCAGGACAGCAGGCAGAAGCAGGCGACTCGGTTGTTGTCGTTATGGATCCCTCTTCTGAACCGGAAGCGGGGTTTGATCCGGCCTACGGCTGGGGCGCAGGGGAACATGTCCATGAGCCGCTGATCCAGAGTACGCTTACAGTTACTAACACGGATCTGACAATCGGATATGACCTGGCCACCGCATACAGCGCCAGTGAGGACGGCCTGACCTGGACGGTGGAGATCCGGGATGATGTAAAGTTCACGGACGGCGAGCCGCTGACAGCAGAGGATGTGGCATTTACGTATAATACGGTGAAAGAGTCCAGTTCAGTCAATGATTTTACCATGCTGGATTATGCGGAAGCTGTCAGTGATACAACCGTGCTCTTCCATATGACCCGTCCTTTTTCCATCTGGCCCTACACTATGGCGATTGTGGGGATTGTTCCGGAGCACGCCTATAACAGTGCGGATTACGGGTCCAATCCCATTGGCTCGGGACGGTATATTCTGAAACAGTGGGACAGAGGGCAGCAGGTGATTCTGGAAGCCAATCCGGATTATTACGGGGAGGCCCCGAAGATGAAACAGGTTACGATTCTCTTTATGGAGGAGGACGCGGCTTTCCTGGCGGCACAGGCAGGGCAGGCGGATCTCGTTTACACCTCTGCCACCTATTCCGACCAGAGCATAGACGGATACAGCCTGGCGTCTTATGCCAGCGTGGATAACCGCGGATTTAACCTGCCTGCTGTAGAAGAGGCAACGGATGAGGAAGGAAGGACGGTGGGCAATGACCTGACTTCCGACGTGCGGGTGCGCCGGGCCATCAATATCGGAATTGACAGGCAGGAGATGATCGATAACGTCCTGAACGGATATGGCACTCCGGCATACAGCATCTGCGACGGTCTGCCCTGGTATAATGAAGCTTCCGAAGTGGAATATGACCCGGAAGGTGCTGCGGCGCTGCTGGATGAGGCCGGCTGGATCATGAATGACGACGGAGTCCGGGAAAAGGACGGCACGAAGGCGGAACTGAATCTGCTTTACGCTGCCGGAGATTCTGTGCGCCAGGCGCTGGCCGCGGATTTTGCCAATCAGTTAGGCGAGCTTGGAATTTCCTGTACAATTGAAGGCGTGGGATGGGATACGGCGTATGACCGGGCTTTGTCCGAACCCCTGATCTGGGGCTGGGGAGCCCATACGCCAATGGAACTGTACAATATCTATCATACCATCGAAGGCACAGATTCTGCCCGGTACTCGCCGTACTCCAATCTGACAGTGGATGAATATATGGATCAGGCGCTTGCGTGCAGCGATCTGGAAGAGTCCTATGAACTGTGGCAGAAAGCCCAGTGGGACGGCACGACCGGTGTGACCCAGGAGGGGGACATTCCCTGGGTATGGCTGGTGAATATTGATCATCTTTACTGGGTGAGAGACGGACTGCAGGTGGCGGAGCAGAAGATTCATCCCCACGGGCATGGATGGTCTGTTGTGAATAATGTAGATCAGTGGAGCTGGTCATAAAATCAGGAAAGGAATGATATGCGTTGAAACACCGTCTTACATTTGCGGTAAAAAAGCTGCTTCGGATGGCCCTGCTGCTTCTGGGTGTGAGCCTCGTTACATTTCTACTGATGTGCGCCTCGCCGCTGGATCCCCTGCAGACAAATGTGGGGCAGACGGCGCTTGGATCCATGAGTCCGGAACAGGTGGAAAAACTGGAGGCATACTGGGGGGCGGATACCCCTGCGCCGGAGCGGTATCTGGGATGGCTGGGTGATGTTCTGCACGGCGATTTCGGTACATCTCTGCTCTACCGGCAGCCGGTACTTGAAGTGATCGGGCAGAGGCTGGCCGGTTCCATCTGGCTGATGCTTTCTGCCTGGATAATATCCGGAATCCTGGGGGTAACGCTGGGAGTGATCTCCGGCGTTTTCCGGGGAAGATGGCCGGACAGGCTGATCCGGGGATACTGTCTGCTGATCTCGGGAACGCCGGCTTTCTGGCTGGCAATTCTGCTCCTGCTGATCTTTTCTGTCTGGCTGGGATGGCTGCCTGTGGGACTGGCTGTTCCGGTGGGAACGGCGGCGGATGCGGTTACTTTTCTGGACAGAGTGCGTCATGCCGTTCTTCCGGTTCTGACGCTCAGCATCACCGGTGTAGCCAACATTGCTTTACATACCAGAGAAAAGATGGTAGATGTGATGGAATCCGACTATGTACTTTTTGCGCGCGCCAGGGGGGAATCCGGACTGTCCATTGTTCTGCGGCATGGCATCCGGAATGTAGCTCTTCCTGCCATCACTCTTCAGTTTGGGTCTGTCAGTGAGATAATCGGAGGTTCTGTGCTGGTGGAACAGGTATTTTCCTACCCCGGCCTGGGACAGGCGGCTGTTACGGCCGGCCTGGGAAGCGATCTGCCTCTCCTGCTGGGAATTACAGTCATTACATCGGCCATTGTATTTGGCGGAAATCTGATTGCAGATCTGCTTTACGGCGCAGTGGATCCCAGAATACGGAAGGGGGCGGCAAAAGGATGAGAGAGAAAAACAGGAGAAAATCTTCCGCCCTGTTTCTGACTGTGGTGGTACTGATTCTTGCAGCAGTGACTGTGGCCGGGATTTTGATGGAAGGAAATGCAGTGGAAACCGATTTTACCAGAAAAAATCTTCCTCCGTCCGCCTCCTGGCTGTTCGGCACAGACTGGATGGGACGGGATATGCTGGCCAGAACCCTTGCAGGACTGTCCCTTAGTATCAGGATCGGAGTGCTGACTGCCGGAGTAAGCGCGGCTGCGGCTCTGCTTCTCGGAATTGCGGCAGCTACCCTGGGAAGAAAGGCAGACGCAGTGATTTCCTGGTGCATTGATCTGGTTATGGGAATCCCCCATATCCTTCTGGTTATGCTGATTTCCATTGCCTGCGGACGGGGCTTTGCCGGCGTGACAGCGGGAATTGCCTTAAGTCACTGGCCTTCCCTGGCCCGTGTGATAAGAGGAGAAGTCCTGCAGCTGCGGCGGGCGCCCTATATACTTACGGCGGAAAAGCTGGGCGTTCCCAGAATGCAGATTGTGCGCAAGCACATGTTCCCCCATCTGCTTCCCCAGTTTCTTGCGGGGACAATCCTGCTGTTTCCCCATGCGATTCTGCATGAGGCCAGCGTAACGTTTCTGGGATTCGGGCTGTCATCCGAACAGCCTGCCATAGGGGTGATTCTTTCGGAAAGCATGAGCTATCTGACGACGGGAAAATGGTGGCTTGCGCTATTCCCGGGAGCGGCACTTGTACTGATTGTCATTTTATTTTCCATGTCCGGAGAGTCTGTCAGACGTCTGCTTGACCCCGCCAGTGTACATGAATAGGAGGAAATAGATTTGGAACCGATTCTGCAGATTGAACATCTGTCTATCGAATTTGTACAATACGAACACAGGACAGGCAAAGCCCGTGCCGGTCTGGGGATGCATAAGCGCAGTCTGCCGGTTATCCGGGACCTGTGTCTGGATATTTATCCGGGGCAGATCGTAGCGGTGGCAGGCGCCAGCGGTTCAGGCAAGAGCCTTCTGGCCCACAGTATTCTGGATATTCTGCCCTATAACAGCCGCAGGGAAGGTGTGATCCGGTATGAGGGAAATATCCTGACGCCTGAACGGACGGAAGAACTCCGGGGTCGGGAGATCGTACTGGTGCCCCAGGGAGTGACCTATCTGGATCCTCTTATGAAAGTAGGGCCCCAGCTCTGGAAAGGAAAGAAAGACCGGGAAGCAAAACAGCGGTACCGGCGTGCACTGAAACGTTACGGAATGGAACCGGAGACAGAAGATCTGTATCCCTTCGAGCTTTCCGGCGGAATGGCCAGACGGGTGCTGATTGCCTCCGCCTCTGCGGAGAAGCCCCGCCTGATTATTGCAGATGAGCCCACCCCGGGTCTGGATGTGCGGGCAGCAAAGCGGATTCTCGGACACTTCCGGGAACTGGCAGATGAAGGGGCGGGAATTCTGTTTATTACCCATGATCTGGAGCTGGCCCTGTCCATCGCTGACCGTATGGCGGTTTTTTATGCAGGAGAGACCATAGAAGAGGCAGCTGCGGCTGATTTTTCAGATATATCCGGTCTGCGTCATCCTTTTACAAAAGCGCTGTGGAAGGCCATGCCGGAACATGGTTTTGAGCCGGTTCCCGGAGCACAGCCCTATCCGGGACAGGTGAGGAAAGGATGCCTTTTTGCCGGCCAGTGTACAAAATGCCGGTCAGAGTGCCTTTCCTGCGAAAACATTCCGCTTCAGCCTTACAGAGGCGGCATGGTGCGCTGCCTGTATCCGGGAGAGGAGGAAAGCAGATGATCCTGGAAGCAGAACATATTACATTTTATTACAGAAGAAAGGACATCCCGGTGCTTAGAGATATCAGCCTGTCGGTGTCTTCCGGTGAACGCGTGGGCCTGAAGGCTCCCAGCGGCAGAGGAAAAACCACGCTGTGCAGGCTGCTGGCCGGATACGAACGTCCTGTAAAAGGACAGATCCTGCTGGACGGGAAATTACTGAAAGAGTACCGGGGAGTCTGTCCTGTTCAGATGGTATGGCAGCATCCGGAGACTGTGGTGGATCCCCTTCTCAGACTCAGGACGACACTGGAGGAGGCAGGACCTGTGGAACAGCGGCTGCTGGACAGTCTGCATATAGAAGCGGAGTGGCTTGACCGGTATCCTGCGGAACTTTCCGGAGGAGAACTGCAGAGGTTCTGTCTGGCGCGGGCACTCCGGCCGGAGGTAAAGTTCCTCTTATGTGATGAGATCTCCGCCATGCTGGATCTTGTGACCCAGGCACAGATCTGGCATTTCCTGCTGGAGGAGGCACAGAGAAGAAACCTGGGAATGCTTATCGTCAGTCACGACGACGCCCTGTTAAGGCAGGTGTGCACACGTGTGGAGACGCTGCCTTTTGAAACGGCCGGCTCCTGACCCATAACTTTCAGGAATAGTGCAGTATTTATTTTAAGTATTTGAGCCGTACAGCTTAATGAATTAAAATAAGAAGAGTATGAGCGAAGAGCTGACAGAGAATCTGTATTATTTTAAGGAGGGGTTATCAATGACAGAAATGCAGTACAGGGTGCTTCCCCGCGGCGGGGAGAAGATCAGCGTAATCGGACTGGGAATGGGTTCGATTCATGAAGGAAGCGAAGAAGAGATTGAAAAAACATTAAAACTGGCTCTTGAGCGCGGGGTGAATTATTTTGATATGGCAGCGTCCGAGGCAAAGCCCTATCCCTGTTATGCCCGCGCGTTTGAAGGGCAGCGGGAACAGATCTATCTTCAGATGCATTTCGGCGCCGTATATGACGGGGGAAAATACGGATGGACAAGAGATCCGGAGAAAATAAGAAAAACGTTTGAAAGCCAGCTGTCCATGCTGCACACGGACTACACGGATATGGGCTTCGTTCACTGTATTGACGAGATGAGCGATTATAATCAGATCCTGTCAGGCGGCATCTGGGATTATATGAAATCCCTCAAGAGAGAGGGCGTTATCCGGCATCTGGGACTGTCTTCCCACGATCCGGAGATTATCCGCCGTTTCCTTGATACCGGCCTGATCGATATGGTAATGTTCAGCATTAATCCGGCATATGACTATTCCACCGGAACATACGGAATCGGAACGGCTGCTGACCGGGCTGCGCTGTACCGGGAATGCGAGAAGGAAGGAGTGGGTATCTCTGTGATGAAGCCTTTTGGCGGCGGACAGCTTTTAGATGCAAAGACCTCGCCCTTCAGACAGGCTCTGACGAAAATCCAGTGTATCCAGTATGCCCTTGACCGTCCTGCGGTGCTTACGGTTCTGCCCGGCGTAAGAAACAGCAGGGATCTGGAGGATGTCCTGTCCTGGCTGGATGCTTCCGGGGAAGAGCGGGATTATTCCGTTATCGGACAGTTTACCCCTCAGAATGCGGACGGCATCTGCGTCTACTGCAACCACTGCCAGCCATGTCCCCAGGGGCTGAATGTGGGGATGATCAATAAATACTATGACCTGGCTCTTGCCGGAGATGAGATGGCCCGGGGGCATTATGACAAGCTGAACATAAAAGCAGGCGCCTGTATCCAGTGCGGACACTGTGAATCCCGGTGTCCCTTCCATGTAAAACAGGAAACCCGGATGCAGGAGATAAGCCGGTATTTCGGAGCGTGACTGCAGTGCTTTTCATGGGAATTTCTGAAACTGTTAAAAGGAGGAGTCTGTTATGCCGGAATCTGCTGCGGGATCAGCTTCTTTAAATTCTACATACCGCTTCCTTCTCCGGACGCTGCTTCTGCTGTCTTTTCCTACAATCGTAGAAGAGGTCCTGTCCATGCTCCTTCAGTATGTGGATACAGCAATGGTGGGACAGCTGGGGGAGCAGGCGACGGCGTCGGTAAGCATTACTACGAATGTGACATGGCTGGTCAATAGTGTGGCAGGGGCCGCCGGCACTGCCGTTCTTGTCCTGATTTCCAGGGCGGCGGGAGCCGGGGATAAAAAACAGGTAAAAAAACTGTCTCAGCAGGCCCTGCTTCTGGCACTCGTATCAGGGGTGCTGCTGGAGGTCCTTTCGATTGCTTTGTGCCCGTATATTCCGGTCTGGATGGGAGCAGAATCCGGGATTCAGAAACAGGCTTCCCGCTATTTCTTTATCATAAGCCTGCCTCTGGTATTCCGCTATGTCAGTACAGTCCTCGGGGCGGCTCTGCGTGCGGTGCAGGATACAAAGACGCCTATGCTGATCAGCCTTGCCGCCAACGGCCTGAATATTATTCTGAACTATATTCTTATCTATCCCGCGGGGATGGGAGTAGACGGAGCGGCGGCCGCATCGGCAGTGTCCTATACGCTGTCCGGCATTCTGATGTTCGTATTCTGCAGAAGAAACCGTCAGCTCAGCTGGAACTTATCTGAATTTTCTCCGGATCCGGGACTTTTAAAAGAATGTGCGGATGTAGGCGTTCCGGTGCTGGGCACCAGCATGGTAAGCTGCTTTGGATATGTGGTATTTGCAGGACTGGTTTCCGGAATGGGAACGACAGTCTTTGCAGCTCATTCCATTGCGGTTACCGCAGAGACTATTTTTTATGTACCGGGATACGGACTGCGGTCTGCTGCTTCTACCCTGATCGGAAATGCCAGGGGCGAGGGTAATATAAAAAAGCTGAAGACAGTGGGAATATTGAGCGTACTCCTTACAGTGGCGATCATGTGTGTGAGCGGTCTGATTCTGTTTTCCGGCGCCGGTTTTCTGATGAGCCTGTTTACGCCCAGCCGTCCGGTTGTGGTTCTGGGCGCACAGATGCTGCGTCTGGTGGCGCTGTCAGAACCATTTTTCGGACTGATGGTTGTGCTTGAGGGCATTTTCTACGGCCTTGGGCGGACAAGATACTCCTTTATCGTGGAAACGGTGGGAATGTGGGGGGTCCGTATTCTGTTTACGTTTCTGTGTGTAAGGTTCTGGGGACTGGGGCTCCGGGCCGTCTGGTACTGTATGATTGCCGACAATGTATGCAAGGCGGTTCTGTTCGCGGTGCCCTTTCTCACAAAGAGAAGCCGGGTGCGAAGGTGGCTCAGTCAGTCCCGGGAAAATCAGAAGACATCCACTGCGAGATCAGAGTAAGAAAACGCTTTAATACCGGCAGATCATGCTTGTGCTGACAATATACGCCAAATGAGATCCGGGGCAGGTTTGTGATCGGAATATAGCATAGTTCCGGATCTTTTGCAGGAAGGATATCCGGATATAAAGTAAAACCCAGTTGTGCCTTTGCAAGAGCAAAGGCACTTTCTATATTTTCGGCAAAAAATCTCTGCTCAGGAGACAGATTGACCAGGATGCTGTTCTGTATTGTAAAAATGGAATCCGGAATCTGCCTGGGAGAGCAGGCAATGAGATTCCCTGTCAGCTGCTTTTTGGTAAGTGTCCCGTATTTTGCCAGCGGGTGTTTGGGAGAACAGACACAGGCTACCGGAGCGGAGCAGAGTTCTTTGAAAAAAAGCGGGGACATTTTCTGATCGTCCTTTATACCAAGCGCCGCATGGATCTGATTATTTTCGATGAGACTTAAAAGCGAGGGGAAGGGGACCAGATGGATATTCGGACGAAGCAGCGGAAATTCTTCGGAAAGCTTCTTCAGTATGGGCGGAAAGAGATTCAGTTCCATATAGTTGTGGCAGCCCAGTTCCAGTGAAATAAAATGGTCGCGGCTTCCCAGACGGCCTTTTGCGGTCAGGGCGGTTTTTAAGATCAGCTGGGCGTCAGGCAGAAACAGGCTTCCTTCCGGGGTGAGAGTAACACTTTTGCTGGTGCGGTTAAACAGTTTTGCTCCAAGTTCTTCTTCCAGAGTCTGGATCTGGTGGCTGACGGCAGGCTGGGTGATTTTCAGCTCCCGGGACGCTTTTGAAAAATTCAGATATTCTGCTACTGCGACAAAACATTCTAACTGTACAGTGTTCATATGTTTTCCTCCTGCAAAATAATACAAATTAGTAATCGATAACTATAAAAGATGTTTATTGATTATAGCACTTTTGAATTTCACATTCAATGAATTCTGAGCTAAAATCTCTTGTGGACAGAAAATAAGGATACGAACTGTTCGGTTAAAAACAATTACGGATAGATTACAGAATCATAGGAGGTGTTCATAGGGAATGGAAGAAAGTTTCAGAACAGAAGAGCTGCTTTTCAGGATCAAGAAGATCGGACTGAATCTGGCAGCGCTGATGGAACTGAATTTAAAGAATGAGAGTATAACCGGTGGACAGGTCTATTTTCTGGTCTATATCCTGAGATATCATCCCAATGGGACATACCTGACGGAGCTATGCCGTGAAATAGGGGTGTCAAAGCCAACGCTGTCTGCGTTGATCAAAAAAATGAGGGAAAAAGGTTATCTTTATTTTCTTGCTGATCCGGACGATGTCCGGAAGAAGAAAGTGCTTCCTACGGCGAAACTGATCGCTGAAGGTGATAAGTTTATGGAAAAAGCGGATCAGATGGAGTCAGAGATCTGCAGCGCACTCGACCGGAAGGAACAGACACAGCTCTGGGATCTGGAACAGAAACTGATCAATCAGCTCGCCAGAATGGAACACGATGAAAATAGTAAAAAAAACAGACAGGAGGTTTATCTACAGTGAGAAAAGTATTACAACAACTGGGAAAGTATAAGCGGGACACCTTTCTCTGCATAGGTCTGACCGCCCTTGAAGTAGTTATGGAAATACTGATGCCCTTTGTCACCGCGATCATTATTGACCGGGGACTTGAAGCGAGCAACCTTCCGGTTGTATACCGCTATGGAGCCCTCATGGTGCTTATGGCATTTTTAAGTCTTGCTTTCGGTGCATTTGCAGGAAAGAACGCGGCAAGCGCCGCCTCGGGTCTTTCGGCAAATCTGCGTGAAGCGATCTATGCCAACATCCAGACATTTTCATTTTCAAATATTGATAAATTCAGTGTACCCGGTCTGGTTACACGTATGACGACAGATATCACAAACGTGCAGAACGCCTACATGATGATCATCCGTGTGGCGGTCCGCGCGCCGCTGAACCTGATCTTCAGTTTCGCAATGTGCCTGATCATCAGCCCGCGCTTAAGCGCCATGTTCCTGATCGCCGTTGTATTCCTTGTGATCGTGATCGGCTCGATCATGGCGGTAACGCTGAAGATATTCAGACAGGTATTCCGCAGATACGATGACCTGAATGCCAGCGTACAGGAAAATGTTACCGCGATCCGTGTTGTAAAGGCGTTTGTACGTGAGGATTACGAGAATGTGAAGTTCTCCAAAGCCTCAAAGATGCTCTATGACCTTTCCGTTAAGGCCGAAGGCCTGCTGGCGTTCAATAACCCGGCCATGATGGTGGCGGTTTACTTCTGTATCATATCGGTTTCATGGTTCGGCGCCAAGTTTATCGTCGGCGGCTCCCTGACAACCGGTGACCTGACCAGCCTGTTCAGTTACATTATGGCACTGCTGATGAGTCTGATGATGCTGTCTATGGTTGTCGTTATGATCAGTATGTCCATGGCAAGTATCCGCCGTATCAGCGAGGTACTGAACGAGAAAGCAGACCTGACAGATCCGGAGAATCCGGTTATGACAGTAGCTGACGGAAGCATTGATTTTAACCATGTGAACTTCTCATACAAACACGGAAGCGGCAAAAATGCTCTTTCCGATATCGACCTGCACATTAAGAGCGGCGAGACCATCGGCGTTATCGGCGGCACCGGCTCAGGCAAGAGCAGTCTGGTCAACCTGATCTGCCGGCTCTACGATGTGGACGAAGGAAGCGTCTGTGTGGGCGGTGTGGACGTCCGCAGATATGATACGGAAGTCCTGAGAAATCAGGTGTCCGTCGTGCTTCAGAAGAACACGCTGTTCTCCGGTACGATCCTTGATAACCTGCGCTGGGGCAACCCGGACGCCACGGAAGAGGAGTGTATCGAGGCGTGCAAGGCGGCCTGTGCCGATGAGTTCATCGACCGGATGCCGGACGGTTATGAGACAAGGATCGAGCGGGGCGGTTCCAATGTATCAGGCGGTCAGAAACAGCGTCTGTGTATTGCCCGTGCCCTGCTTAAGAAGCCGAAAGTCCTGATTCTTGATGATTCTACAAGCGCTGTGGATACGGCGACGGATGCAAGCATCCGGGCTGCATTTGCAAAGAAGATCCCGGGAACGACGAAGATCATTATTGCACAGCGTGTCTCCAGTGTGGAGTCCGCTGACCGGATCCTTGTGCTGGATGATGGAAAGATCGATGCATTTGATACGCACGAGAATCTGCTTAAGAATAATGCGATCTATCAGGATATCTACAACTCACAGCTGGAAGGCAGCGGTGACTTTGACCAGCCGGCATGATCCGGACAACATAAAAATATGGAAAGGAGAACAACGGATCTATGAACGAAAAAACGAATAAGAAGAAATCAGGAGGCCGGGTCAATACAGCTGCAAAGCTTATAAACCGTGTCATCCGGTATATGCTCCATTATTATAAATATCCGTTTATACTTGTTATCGTCTGTATCCTGATCACCGCCATCGCGACAGTGGTCGGGGCCACGTTCCCGCAGACACTGGTGGATGATTACATTACCCCCATGCTTCAGAACGGCACCGATGATTTCAGCGGCCTTGCTTCAGATCTGATCCGTCTGGCATGTATCATGGGCGTGGGCGTTATCACTGCATTTTCCTATAACCGTATTATGGTCAATGTCAGTCAGGGAACCATGCGCCACTTAAGAGACGATCTGTTCCGCAGGATGGAATCTCTGCCGATCAAATATTTTGATACCCATGCACACGGCGACATTATGTCCGTGTACACAAACGATGTGGATACCCTCAGGCAGCTGTTGAGCCAGAGCATTCCGCAGATCATTAATTCAGTTATCACAATGGCAGCCACACTGATCACGATGATCATCCTGAATCCGGCGCTTACGGTGATCTCCATACTGACGGCGGCAGTTATGCTGTTTGTTACATCCAATTTCTCCAAGCTGTCCGGAAAGTATTATATCCGCCAGCAGATTGATCTGGGTGCTGTGGACGGCTTTATCGAGGAAATGCTGGACGGCCAGAAAGTAGTAAAGGTGTTCTGTCATGAAGAGGCTGCAATGAGAGACTTCCACGAAGTAAATGAGAAGCTGAGAAACAGTACCAACAAGGCGAACCGTTATGCCAACCTGCTGATGCCGATCAATGCCAATATCGGCTGGATCAGTTATGCGCTGGTGGCGATCGTGGGAGCGATCCTGGGGATCAACGGCCTGGCAGGAGTGACTATCGGTACGGTCGTTACATTTGTCGGACTGAACAAGAGCTTTACGAACCCCATCACGCAGGTCAGCCAGCAGATCAACTTCGTTGTCAACGCCGCAGCCGGCGCACAGCGTGTCTTCGATCTGATGGATCAGGAACCGGAAAAAGACGAGGGATATGTAGAACTTGTCAATGCCGTGGAAGATGAGAACGGCAACCTGACGGAGTCACCGGTCCGGACGAATATCTGGGCATGGAAACATCCCCACAAAGCAGAAGGCACTGTCACCTATACAAAACAGGAAGGCGCAGTTGTCCTTGACGACGTAGACTTCGGTTATGACGAGAATAAGATCGTGCTTCACAATATCAGCCTGTATGCGAAACCAGGACAGAAGATTGCCTTTGTCGGCGCAACCGGAGCCGGAAAGACGACGATTACCAACCTGATTAACCGCTTCTATGATATCGCAGACGGAAAGATCCGCTACGACGGCATCAATATCAATAAGATCAAGAAACCGGATCTGAGGAGATCTCTGGGTATGGTGCTTCAGGATACCCACCTGTTTACCGGAACTGTGATGGATAATATCCGTTACGGCAAGCTGGACGCAACCGATGAGGACTGTATCAAAGCCGCAAAACTGGCCAATGCGGACGGATTTATCCGCCGTCTGCCGGACGGATACGACACGATGCTTACGGGAGACGGAGCAAACTTAAGCCAGGGCCAGAGACAGCTTCTTGCCATTGCCCGTGCGGCAGTTGCAGATCCGCCGGCGCTGATCCTCGACGAGGCCACGTCATCCATTGATACACGTACCGAGAAACTGGTTCAGGCAGGTATGGACGCACTGATGAAAGGACGTACCACATTTGTCATCGCCCACCGTCTGTCTACCGTCAAGAACTCCGACTGTATCATGGTCATGGAGCAGGGACGGATCATTGAGAGAGGAACCCACGATGAGCTGATCGCGGCCAAAGGAAAATACTATCAGCTGTATACCGGAAATTTCGCTGCATAGGAATACGGCAAAATAAACGATCTGCCGGGACAGAGGAAGACCACTGTAATGTTCTTCCTCTGTCCCGGCAGTTTTTTCCCCGTTTTTATTGACAATGCCGGTTTTCGTACTATAATGGTTTCCTGGAAAGGTTTATAAAGAAACTGTTTATATGGAAACGGTTGCTGCAAAAACTAAAAGGAGCGCGGAGATGAAAAGGAGTACGGAATTATTTACAGGGTTTCGCAGTCTGTTCCGGCTGTATGATAAGCTGTTAAAGAAAGTATGTATGGAACACGACCTTACGGTGATTGAGGCTGATATTATCAGCTTTCTTCAGAATAATCCGGGCAAAGATACGGCGGCGGATATTGTGGAGCTGCGTATGCTGTCCAAAGGAGCGGTGTCCAAAGGGGTGGATTCCCTGATCCGGAAATCCCTTCTGGAGCGGATCCCGGATACAGAGGACAGGAGGAAGATCCATCTGAAGCTTATGCCCCAGGCAGGACCCGTAACGGCCACAGTCGATGAGGTCAGGAATGAATTTCTGGAAACCGTTCTGGAGGGATTTACAAGGGAAGAACTGGAGATGCAGGACCGGTTTATGCGCAGGTTGTTTGATAATACAAAAAAAGCAATGGAAGGAAGAAAATGGTCATGAAACAAAGGGAACAGGATCAGAGAAACGCACAGTCGGAAGAAAGCACCGGTACCGGAGAAAACGGGGAAAAAGAATTCCTGCGGACGGAGCCGCTGGGCAGACTGCTTCTCAAACTGGCGCTGCCGACCGTGGCTGCCCAGCTGATCAATATGCTTTACAACATTGTAGACAGAATCTATATCGGACATATTCCGGAGATCGGCGCAACGGCCCTGACAGGTGTGGGCGTCTGTATGCCGCTGATCATGATCGTCTCGGCTTTTGCGGCGCTGGTGGGCTATGGCGGAGCTCCCCGTGCCTCTATATTTATGGGAAAGAAAGAGAAAGAATCAGCGGAGAAGACGCTGGGAAACTGTTTTGTACTTCAGATTATCATATCTGTTATACTTACGGCTGTCCTGCTGATCTGGAACCGGGATTTCCTTATGGCATTCGGCGCAAGCGAGAATACCATTGAATACGGCGTCAGCTATATGAACATCTATGCACTTGGAACAATCTTTGTAGAGCTTACGCTCGGTATGAATGCATTCATCACGGCGCAGGGATTCGCGAAGACAGGAATGCTTTCCGTGCTGATCGGTGCAGTTGCCAATATCATTCTGGACCCTATATTCATCTTCGGATTTAACATGGATGTGCGGGGAGCCGCGCTTGCCACGATTATCTCTCAGGCACTTTCCTGTATCTGGGTTGTCAGCTTCCTGTGCGGGAAGAAGACTTTCCTGAAGATAAAGAAAAGAAATCTGGGACTTACGCCAAAGATCATTCTTCCCTGTCTGGCGCTGGGAGTTGCAACCTTTATCATGCAGGCAAGCGAGAGTGTGATTTCGGTGTGCTTTAACAGTTCTCTCCAGAATTACGGAGGAGATATTGCCGTAGGAGCCATGACGATCCTGACAAGTGTAATGCAGTTCGCCATGCTTCCCCTTCAGGGGCTGGGACAGGGAGCGCAGCCGATCATCAGTTACTGTTACGGAGCCGGGGATTCCGGAAGAGTGCGTGCAGCCTTTAAGCTGCTACTTAAAGCAAGCCTGTGCTATTCGGTTCTCCTGTGGCTTCTGGTCATGGTATTTCCGGGAGGATTCGCGGCCATGTTTACTTCGGACGGACAGCTGATGGAATATACGAAGACGGCGCTTCGGATCTATATGGGTTCCATGTTCCTGTTCGGCATACAGATGGCATGCCAGATGACATTTAACGCGCTGGGAAAAGCGGCGGAATCTATCATAGTCGCAGTGATGAGAAAGTTCATTCTTCTGATCCCGCTGATCTATATTATGCCCCGGATTATCCGCTCAAACCAGACGATGGCTGTATATATGGCAGAACCTATCGCAGATCTTCTGGCAGTGACATTTACAGCGTTCCTCTTTGCAGTCCAGTTTAAGAAAACGCTGAAAAATATAGGAAAACCGGTGCAGATGCAAAACGCCTGACAACAGCCGCAGCACCTGTATGTACAGATTTGTTTTTTGCAGGTATGCGTCCAGGTTATAGACTTCTGCTGAATCGGCATTGTACTTTTCAGGAAAGACACTCTACAATATAGATTGTAAAGAGAAAGTACATTCAGCAGATATTCAAGGAGGAGTCAAACATGGAATATATAGCATTGAATAACGGATTAAAAATGCCTATGGAAGGATTCGGGGTATTTCAGGTGCCGGATCCGGCGCAGTGCGAGCAGGCTGTTCTGGATGCCATCGCAAGCGGATATCGCCTGATCGATACGGCAGCAGCCTATATGAATGAAAAAGCAGTGGGAGAGGCCGTAAGGAAATGCGGCGTTCCCCGTGAAGAGCTGTTTATTACTACAAAACTGTGGGTACAGGACGCAGGTTATGAGGCGGCAAAGAAAGCGATCCGGACATCCCTGGACAATCTTGGTCTGGACTATCTGGATCTGTACCTGATCCACCAGCCTATGGGAGATTATACCGGAGCATACCGCGCAATGGAGGAAGCTTATGCTTACGGTCAGGAAAAGTGACGGAATACCGGCATAAATCTGTCTTTTTCCGATTTCAGACAGGTGCAGTAATATGTGACATTTGCCTCTTTATCCAGAATCGGGATAATGTTCCTGCCGGATTCCTGCCGGGAGCGTTTCATGACGTAGTCGGTAGTAAAGGCGGGGAAAGCAGAATTTTCAACCAGTTCTCCCAGAACGTCCATTTCCTGCTGCAGAAGAAAACGGGAGTCCGGCATCTTACGGCGGCACAGCCCGTCCCAGAAACCAATCCGGGAGTAGAGAAGAAAAGTCTGCCCGTTCAGATCTTTCAGATACAGGCCGGCGGCGTCAGCCAGCGGGTGGGAAGGCGGAAGCAAGACATAGAGATGCTCCCTCTCAATGGGAAGAGAATAAAAAATATCCTCATCCGGTTTTTCATTGAGGACGACAAGCTGATACCTGTTTTCTCGGAGCAGATCCGTCAGCCGGGAATCTCCGGTCACTTCCGTGGAGATGGTCATTCCTTCATAAAGTCTGGAAAGAAGAGAAACGAAATCCGGGATCAGGACCGGAGTGCAGAAACCGACGGAAATGGTATGCTTTTTCCGGTCAAATTCACGGATCTGTCCGATTATGGTATTTTCCTGAAGAAGAAGATTCCGGGCGCACTGGACAGCCAGCTTCCCGGTTTCATTCAGGGTAAGCCGGCTTTTCTGACGTTCGAATAGTCTGACGCCCAGCTCGTCTTCCAGACGCTGCATAGAGCGGCTTAAGGCAGGCTGGGAGATATGGAGCTGTTCCGCCGCCGCTGACAGTGTGCCGCAGGAGGCGAAAGCTACGAGCTGTTCAAATAAATGGATTTCGATCATAAGCGGTCTCCTTTCATCATGCCGGTTTGTATACGATATGCGGCATGGCGCCGGGGTGGGAATCTGCATAACTGTATTCTACAGGAATACGGAATTTATGATAAGTCTGACGGAGAAAATGCCCACAAAGCCCGAAGTTATGAGCAGCTAATGAAACAGGATCAGCCCGAGAACCGCACTCAGAAGGATAATTTTCGGAATGCTGACCTTCCATTTAAACAGCAGAATCAGGTCAATCACGCCGATAATGACTGCAGCGGGACTGATCGCAGAATCCACCACATAGTTCGTCTGGCAGAAAGAGACAATAACCCCTGCCAGAAGGCCGATGCAGACAGGGCGCACGCCTGCCAGCAGCTGATCCATACGGCGGCTGTCCTGGAATTTCTTAAAGAAAATACCAGCCAGAAGAGCAACGGTAAAAGTAGGCGTCAGTACGCCCAGATTTGCAATAACAGCACCGGGAATGCCTGCCGCATGGATTCCGGCAAAGGTGGCGCAGTTCAGCCCCAGCGGTCCCGGAGTCATTTCCGCAATTGCTACGATGTCGGAGACTTCACTTAAATTCATCCATCCGTTGGATACAACCTCATGGGTGATCAGCGGGATCATGGACAGACCGCCGAAACTGGTGAAACCGATTTTTACAAAACTCCAGAAAAGTCTGAGCAGTGTAAGGATCATGACTTTTTCCGCTCCCTTCTCTCGTAATATTCACAGATCAGGATGCCGCAGATAACTCCCATTACTACCAGTGCCGCGCAGCTTACATGGAAGAAAAAGTAAAGCGCGAAAGAAGCGGCGGCCAGAATAAAGCAGGGCGGGAAACGGAACGCGCCCTTTACCATATTGACGGCCGCGCTTGCGATAATCGGAACAATCGCTGCCCGGACTCCCGTCATTGCGCTCATGAACCAGATATTTTCTTTAAAAAGGGTGTAGAAATATGTGATCAGTGATAAGACGATCATGGGTGGTATGATCATGGCGATAACACAGGCAATTCCGCAGACAATTCCGCCTGCCCGGTATCCGTACAGCATGGCTACGTTGCCGATCATAGTTCCCGGCAGACTGCGTCCCACGCTGGTGATATCCAGAAGTTCCTGACTGGTAATTGTTTTCTCCTTTTCCACATACAGTTTCTGCATCTGGGCTATAATGCTCCATCCGCCTCCGAAGGTAAAGCAGCCGAACTGAAAGAACTGTCCGAAAAGAATAAGAGCCTTTTTCCATGTTTTCACTTTGTGTTCCTCCTCTCTGACATCGGCCATTATAAACCTTAAACCTTGTGTAGAGTCAAGAAAAGGAGCGTATGATGAAATCTGTTTTATGCCTCTGCGACAGGAAGCCAGATATGACGGAACCGTCTGTAATCTTCCTTTTTATTCATGGACAGAAAGGTGCGGCAGATGGGATCTCCGGTTACGGTTATATGATTTTCATGAACATATTGTTTCAGATGGGCAAGATACTTAACACAGGATGCATTTTCTTCCGAAATTTCCACTACTGTATAAAGACATCTGACCGGAGGGCAGTATATGCCGCCGGACAGAAAAGAGGGCATACCCAGTGAACGGGCGTCTTCTTCCATTACCCCGAGAGCCGAGAAGCTTTCATCAGCCCCTTTTTCCAGACTGCTCCAGCAGTTCCGCTGGGACGGAAATGCAAAGGGTGCAAGCCCGACCCATTGCGGGAACAGATCCATCTGTTCCTGCTTCAGGATCAGTTCTTCTCCTTTCATAAATTCCAGCCTGTAGATCCCGGGTCTGGTTTCCGGACGGATTTTCCATAATTCAGCAGGAAGCTGCTCAAGAAGAGTGGAAATCCGCTTCAGATACCCGAGGATTTTCTGCTTCCGGAGAATCTCTTTCTCCAGTGCATCGGCCCGGAGCTGATACTCCTGCAGAACATAATCAACATCATCTGTGTTAATCAGACTTTCAGTCTCCTTTAAAGAAAAGCCGTACTGGTGATAGGCGCGGGCACGTGTAAGAGCCGTAATATCCAGACGGCTGTAATACCGGTAGCCGTTTTCGCCTTCTCCACGGTCAGAATGGAGAATTCCGTTCCGTTCATACAGGCGCAGAGTCTCCGGTGAGACACCTAAGAGTCTGGCAACTGTTCCGATTTTATATTTCATTTCTGTTCCTCCTTTGAGAAATATTGCCGCGGAGACTGGTGATAATACTCCCGGAAAGCTTTATAAAAATTGCTGTTATTTGTATAGCCCACCATAGCCGCAATTTCTTCTACGGACAGAGTGGTTCCTTTCAGCAGACTGACAGCCCGTTCCATCCGCTGTTTCAGCTGGAGTTCGGAAAAGGTTTTCCCGGTCTGACGGCGCAGCAGCCCGGAGACATAGTTGGGATGATAAGAAAAATGTTTTGCGATATCCTTTAAAGTTACAGTCCCGGGGTGTTCGTTCATGTACCGGATGATCCGGTCAGAGAGACGCTCATGATCCGGCGCGGGAACAGCACGCTTGTACTGCCGGGCGACCTGCATCAGAAGGGTGAGCACCATAGGCTGAAGGATTGTCTGGGTGTCCTCCTGCGGGGAGGCATATTCCACCACCATCATTTCCAGAAGGGTTCGTACGGAGGCAGGATCGTCAAAATGCAGACGGATATACCGGTCTGAATACGCATTTGTCTGCGGCGCCAGAAAAAAGTGAAACAGCCTGGAATCTGAGGAAAGTACAGGCAGAAAAGTCCGGAAGAATGTTTCTTTCCGGATCAGGATGCCGATAATAATGATCTCTTCCGGACTGTGGACACAGAGTGCATATCCGGTAAACGGCTGACCGATATAGCATTCGTTTTCGTGTACTGTGATCGGATTATCGGACCGGTAACTCAGCGCGCTATAATCTCCTTTGTAAGCGAAATTAAAAAAGAAAAAATCCTGCCGATGGAATTCCTCGCGGACTTCCCGGCCTTTGTGAACACAGATCATGATATCTTCTTCCGGGGCAGCAGGCCATGCATAAGATTTTTCCATGGGACTGCCTGCGGGGACGTCCAGATATTTCCAGTTTCTTCGGGAAAACTGTTCGCTTAGTTCAGTAAGCGAACGTGCCAGGCAAGAGTCTGCCATCTTATTTTCACTCCTTTATCTGTAAAATACTCTGTTTATCCGGAACGATCCGGAAAGGAGAGGATAGTTTCAGCTTAGCATATAATATTAGAATTTACCATTATAATTCTTAAGATCCGGCGCTGAAATTTTAAGGAAAATCGGTGTATTCTTATCGTAATCGATAGAAGAAAACGAGAAGTGAAAGGAGCAAACAGGATGACAGAAGCAGAAAAACTTGACGCAGGGCTGGAATATGATTTCTGGGATAAAGAAGTGAACGCCAGAAAACTCCACGCAATCAAAGGATGTGCTAAGCTCAATGCCATAGATCCTACAGAGGAGGAAGCAAGAGAGGAGGCTGTCCGGGAACTTTTCGGTTCTGTGGGGCGCTATCCGACAGTGCTGCCGGTATTCAACTGTGACAATGGGAAAAATATACATGCAGGAGATGATTTCCTTGCGAATTATAATGTGACGATTCTGGATATTGCTCCGGTTTATATCGGAGATCATGTGATGATCGGACCAAATACACTGATCACCACGGTAAATCATCCTCTTTCACCAAAGAAAAGGCGTCAGCATATCGGCCAGGCAAAGCCGGTCCGTATCGGAAATGACGTGTGGATCGGCGGGAACTGTACCATCCTGCCGGGAGTGACCATCGGAAACAATGTGGTGGCCGCAGCCGGGGCTGTAGTGACAAAAGATGTGCCGGACAACTGTGTTGTGGGAGGAGTGCCTGCAAAAATAATAAAGGAAATCGGGAATGATACAGAAAGTAATTGATTTCTGGTTTCTGTATTCTATAATCTTTATTATAGAAATCGTTATAAGGAAAGCGGGAAAATAAATATGACTCAGTTTACGATCGAACAGAAACATATATCTGTCTGTCCATGTGATGAACCGGACCGGCCGGTGATCTATCTCAATACCTTTGAGGGGGAAGGAGAACAGGTGCTGTGCATTCTAAGAGACGAAGGATGCCCGCCGTTTACGCTTGTATCTGTCAGCAATCTTGACTGGAACCATGATATGTCGCCGTGGGAGATCCCGCCGGTTTTCAAAAACGCTGAACCGTGTACGGGAGGGGCGGATGATTATCTGAAACTTTTGACTGAAAGGATTGTGCCGGAGGCGGAAAAGGAGATCCGGGGTACTGTGCTCTGGCGCGGTATTGCCGGGTATTCTCTCGCAGGACTTTTCGCCCTGTATTCGCTGTACCAGACAGATCTTTTTTCGAGAGCCGCCAGTGTGTCCGGTTCCCTGTGGTATCCTGGAATTCCGGAATATATTTCGTCGCATACTATGAAAAAAACACCGGATTATTTATATTTTTCACTGGGAAGCAAAGAAGCCAGAACACGCAATCCCTATATGCAGACTGTTCAGGAGAACACAGAGAAAATTGAAAAGTATTACAGAGAGAAAGGAATCCGCACAGTCTTCCGGCTGAATCCCGGGAATCACTATAAAGATGCGGAAAAACGGACTTCGGCAGGACTCCTCTGGCTGATGGACGGAAGAATAAAAAAGCAATGAATATTGGCAGAGGAGATCGGAAAAAAAGGGGCTGCAAAGCCCCTTTTTAAAGTGATATTATCCCAGTATCTCCCTCAGATCCTGCTCTGGTGCTGTAGTCGGACGGATCCCGTAATTTTTCACAAGGAAATCCAGCACTCCGGGTGACAGGAACGCCGGCAGCGAAGGTCCGAGGTAAATGTTCCGGATACCCAGATGAAGGAGTGTCAGCAGGATACAGACGGCTTTCTGTTCATACCAGGACAGCACGAGAGTCAGCGGAAGGTCATTGACGCCGCAGCCGAACGCGTCAGCCAGTGCAAGGGCAGCCCGGATCGCACTGTATGCGTCGTTGCACTGTCCCATATCCATGATCCGCGGAAGTCCGCCGATGCTGCCAAGATCAAGGTCATTGAACCGGTATTTTCCGCAGGCGAGAGTGAGTACTGCCGTATCGGACGGCGTCTGCTTTACAAAATCCGTATAATAGCTGCGGCCTTTTCTTGCCCCGTCGCATCCTCCGACAAGGAAGATGTGCTTTAAGGCTCCGCCCTTTACTGCATCTGCTATTGTACCTGCGGCGGATAATACGGTATTGCGGGCAAACCCTGTGGTGACCGTCTTTCCGCCGTTGATTCCGGTGAATTCCTGATCTTCCGGGTAACCGCCCAGTTCCAGCGCTTTTTCAATGACCGGTGTGAAGTCTTTCTCCTCTCCGATATGGATGACGCCCGGATAAGAGACAACTTCCGTTGTGAATACACGGTCTGCATAGCTGGCTTTCGGCGGCATCAGGCAGTTGGTCGTAAACAGGACCGGCGCCGGAATGTCAGCGAATTCTTTCTGCTGATTGTGCCATGCGGTACCGAAATTCCCCTTCAGGTGAGGGTATGCTTTCAGCTTCGGATATGCGTGCGCCGGGAGCATTTCGCCGTTGGTGTAGATATTGATTCCTTTTCCTTCTGTCTGTTCCAGAAGAAGCTGCAGGTCTTTCAGATCGTGCCCGCTGATCACGATAAACGGTCCTTTCTCTACTGTGAGGGGAACAGTGACAGGAACCGGATCCCCGTAGGTCTCTGTGTTTGCCTGATCCAGAAGCGCCATGCATTTCAGGTTGACCTCGCCCACTTTCATTACAAGGGGAAGGAGCTGCTCCATGTTCAGATCTTCGCCGATGGCAAACATTCCTTCATAGAAGAAAGTGTTGACTTCTTCATCAGAATATCCCAGTACCATAGCGTGGTACGCATATGACGCCATTCCTCTGAGCCCGAACAGAATCAGAGATTTCAGGGAACGGATATCTTCATCTGCATTCCAGAGAAGTTCCATATCATAATTTTCCGTCCTGCCGCAGGACTGCGGGCAGGATCCGCACCCGGGAGTAAGGGCGTTTTTCTCTCTTGTTACATTTTCAATCTGCTGACGGATTGTATCTTCGTTAAAGTTTACGTTGGTAACGGTTGTGAACAGTCCCTCGATCATTGCTCTGTGAGTGGACGGAGAGGGCGTATTTCCGCTGGCTGCCCGGGCAAGGCCGACCAGGGCGCCTGTAAGTTTATCCTGAAGTCCGGCCACGTCCGCAGTTTTCCCGCATACGCCGGCATTCCCTGCGCATCCGGTACATCCTGCAGTCTGTTCACATTGAAAACAAAACATTTTATCTGACATTTTCATAACCTCCTGTCAATGCCGGAATTTTTTGTATGGGTACCGGCACTGTACTTGTTGTTTTTTATTGCATTGCTTGACTTTACAAGGGGAGTATAATACGATGTTTAAAACAAGACGGTTGGAAATACAACGGGAAGGTAATTATGGAAAAATATTTATCGCTATTAAAGAATTCGAAATTGTTTCAGGGAATCAGCGAGGACGAACTTACGTCAATGCTGGACTGTCTGTCCGCTGCTACACGGGATTACCATAAAGGGGAATATGTATTCAGCAGGGGAGAGCGCATTGACAGCGTGGCGCTGCTGCTGGAAGGCTGCATCCATATTCAGAAAGAAGATTACTGGGGAAATCTGAGTATTCTCAGCGAGATTACAGAAGGAGAAATATTCGGTGAAGTGTACGCCTGCCTCGGGAGTGATGAGCTGCTGAACAATGCGGTTGCCGTAAAGCCGAGCAAAGTGCTTTTTCTGGATGTGAAGCGGATCCTTACCATGTGTCCGTCGGCCTGTCAGTTCCACGGGCGGCTGATCCGCAATCTACTCACCGTGCTTGCGCAGAAGAATAAAATGCTTACCCGGAAACTGGAGCATATGTCCAGAAGAACGACGAGGGAAAAGCTGCTGTCTTATCTGTCAGAGCAGTCCCAGAGAGCCGGAAGCCCGGTCTTTGATATTCCCTTTAACCGGCAGCAGCTTGCGGATTTTCTCTCCGTGGACCGGAGCGCCATGTCCGCAGAACTGTGCAGGATGAGAGATGAGGGGATTCTGTCTTTTGACAGAAATCATTTTATATTGAAGTGAAGATCAGCAGACCGTTTTGTCAGTCTGCTGATTTCTCTGCATATATTTTTACAAGTTCCAGTGCGACTTCACAGGCTGCGTCCATGCCTTCGACGGTGATATGCTCATATGGTCCGTGATATCCGTGGCCGCCGGTTCCCAGATTGGGACAGGGCAGTCCTTTGAAGCTTAACTGGGCGCCGTCTGTACCTCCCCGGATGGGAAGGATCAGCGGTGTGACGCCTGCATTCCGGCAGGCCTTCTTTGCATTTTCGATCAGGTGCATACAGCCGGCAATGATTTCCGCCATGTTGCGGTACTGGTCGGTTATGGTAAGAGAAGCAGTACCGCGGCCCCATTTCTGATTGATCTTTTTCTCTATATTTCGGAGTGTCTCTTTGCGCTCTTCAAATTTCGCTGCATCATGGTCGCGGATAATATAGCGCAGTACCGCATGGCCTACCTCCCCTTTCATATCAATGAGATGATAGAATCCTTCGTACCCGTCTGTATTCCGGGGCGTCTCTCCTGCGGGCAGCATAGAGTTGATCTCCATGGCAACGAGAGAAGCATTTACCATAATGTCTTTGGAAGAGCCCGGATGGACATTCACGCCGCTGATCTCAAATTCCGCTTTGGCGGCGTTGAAGTTCTCATACTGGATCTCGCCTTCAGTATCGCCGTCCAGTGTGTAGGCGAAGTCGGCGCCGAATTCCTCCACATCAAAATGAGCGGCGCCCATGCCGATTTCCTCATCCGGAGTAAAGGCGATGGAAACAGGGCCGTGGGGAATATTTTCATCCAGGATCCGCTCAGCCATGGTCATGATCTCGGCGATTCCCGCCTTGTCGTCCGCGCCGAGAATCGTTGTCCCGTCGCTTGTGATCAGAGTGCGGCCTTTCAGGTCTTTTAAGTGTGGAAACATATCCGGCGACAGGACGCGGCCGCTTGTGCCAAGGGGGAGTTCCCGGCCATTATAATCCTCGTGGATCTCGGCGATGATCCGGCGGTCGCAGAAGTCGGACACTGTATCCAGATGTGCAATGAACCCAAGCTTCGGCCGGTCTTCATAGCCCGGTGTGGCAGGAATGTGGGCATACAGGTAGCACTGGGTATCCACCTTCACGTCCGTGATTCCCATGGTAAAAAGCTCCCGGTACAGATGATGAGCAAGCTCAAACTGGCAGGCAGAAGAGGGTACGGTATCGCTCTCTTCGTCACTGGGAGTCCTGATTGCTGTGTATTTTAATAATCTTTCAAATGCTTTCATTTTAATTGTCTGATCCTTTCCTCATATTTGTCTAATATATCCTGAAGCGTAATGCTTTCCATCTCTTTTTCCGCTTTTTGCTGTATCTGGTCAAAATACTCCTGAAGCGCCAGCTGGATATTAACGCCTACTCCGCATTCCGGATTTGTATGGGTATCCAGATGGAGCAGAGGTTTCTCACCTTCTACAGCCTTGTATACGTCCAGAAGTGTAATCGCAGACGGCTCTCTGGTCAGTGCAGGTCTGGGATGGCCTTTTACGCTGGAGAGAAGCCCTGATTTCCGAAGGGCGGACATCATCTGGCGCACGTAGCCGGGATTCGTCCGGATGCTTTCCGCGATTTTCCCGCTGGGCAGAGGACAGCCGCCGCTCAGGGCAATGTAGGCCATGATGTGGACGGCGTCACTTACCTTTGTAGAATACTTCATCCTGTTTCCTCCTTGAGAATGACAGTTCAGCCCGCGCCATTCGCAAAGCCGCACTGACGTGCTTACCGCGGCTGCGCCGCTTCTTTGCTCATATGCCGGCGCTCAGTTCATCCCGGCGAACAGGCTGATTTTTATGCAAGCATAAATCAGCCTGTTCCTCCGGGATGGCTGAACTGTTAGTGTTAAAAATATTATAACAGCAGATTGACACGGATACAAGACAATGATAAACTTGCATTGGTGTTAGAATATAAATAACAACAAGTGGAGGGGATATTTATATTCCTGCTGAGATACAGGAAAAGTCATACGGGCTGGACGGTGATCTGAGAGAGATGCTGAGAAGGCTGTGCGGTTGACGGTTTGTCTCAGAGGTGTTATTCTAAAAATTACAATATCTGATCCGCTTTGATATTATTGAGAACAGCACAAAGGTCAGACGAGACAGATTACAGACAGGAGGAGATCAGGATGGAAAAACATAGGAAAATCGGGCTCGTAGTAGAGGGCGGCGGTATGAAGTGCGCATATAATGCAAGGATTCTGGATGCTTTTCTGGATCAGGGGATTACTTTTGACTACTGTATCGGTGTGTCCGGAGGATCGGGAAATGTAGCGTCTTATCTGGCGGGGCAGAGAGGGAGAAATCTCCGGTTTTTTACAGACCATATCCACTCACCGAAGTATTTCGGCCTGAAAAGCCTGCTAAGGACGGGAAATCTGTTCGGGCTGGAATATATTTATTCCGAACTGACCAACTCCACGGGGGAGGATCCGCTGGATTTTGCGGCGATCATGAAGAATCCCGCCGAATATGAAGTTGTGGCGACCAATGCCCTGACCGGAGAGGCAAAGTATTTCGGAAAAGGAGATATGAAACAGGATGATTACAGACCGATCATGGCGTCCAGCGCGATCCCTGCGGCCTGCCGTCCGGTTGAGATTGATGGTATACCTTATTATGACGGCGGCATCGCTGACGCCATTCCGGTGCGCCATGCGTTAGAAAAGGGGTGCGACCGTCTGGTGGTGATCCTGTCCAAACGGCGGGATTATGTAAGAAAGCCTCAGGGAATGCGGTTCCTGTATTCCACAATCTGCCGGAAATATCCGAAGATCATAGAGGCGATTGACCAGAGACATATTACATATGCGAAAAATCAGAAAGAAGTATTCGATCTGGAAAAGGAAGGAAAAGCATTTGTCTTTGCACCCAGTGAGCCGATCAAAGTGGGAACCTATTCCATGGATGAAGAGACAGAGCGGAAGCTGTATGATCTGGGGATGAAAGATTTTGCGGATCAGCAGGATGCACTGCAGCAGTTTATGAGCTGAAACGGGAGACCAGGCAATCGATTAATGGATGCAGACTATAAGAGCAAATAGCACGCGGAGGCGACTCTCTTTAGGAGCCGCCTCCGTCTTTTTCGATAAAAGACTAGTTAGAGCCGCCCTTGTGACGGCGGAATGTAAATGATTCATCCATCAGCCAATAGATCCCTGTGTTTTGGGATCCCTGTGTTTTGCCGCATATCGTATTGAAACACCGGTAGTAAGCATAATCATACACAGACCAGAAATGAAGAACCAGACATTTACGCCTACTTTTTCTGCTATCGGACTGCTGAAAAGTAAGCCGATTGGCATTGTAACAGATGAAATCAGCGTGAGAACCGAAAATGCCCGTCCCATCCTGTCCGGAGATATGGTTTCCTGCATATATGCAGTCAGCGGAATTGTATGGACATTTCCGGAAGCCCCTAAACAGATGCAGCTTCCTGCAAAGAAAAACCAGCCAACATAAGCAGGCGGTATGATACCGCAGATGAGCGACATAATTCCCATTGCAAACAAACCGATGAAAGAAACCCGGAGTTTCCGGTTTATCTTCAGAACACTGGAAAATAAAAGGGAGGATACCATCATGCCGATTGCAAAAGATAACTCCACAGCACTGCCATACATTGCCGACAACTTAAAATAATCGCTTGTCATCAGCGGATAAAAGGAGGATAGTGGCGCATAAAAGAACATACAGAGTGCCTCTGCAGTCACGATGTAAAATAATTTTTTATCTCCTTTGAATACCTGCAGTCCCTCTTTTATTTCTGCAATGAAATGCTGTTCCTCCTGTTCTGCTTTTTCAAGTTTTGGGATTTTAACGACTGCTAACGCAATACTTGCTAAAATTGCCCCGGCCACATCACTCATTAAAACGATTGACATCGGGAAAATCGCATACAAAGACGCACCGATCACCGGTCCCAGCAAAAATGAGCCTGAATTCAGAAGCTGCATCCACCCATTTGTTTTTACTAACTGGTCTTTTGGTACAAGCTGCGGGATAATGGACTGTATTGCCGGCTGCTGGAATGTACTTCCGATCCCCCGGACACACAGCATAACAAATACTGTCCACACCGGCAGGTCAAAAAAGAACAGTAATACTGCGTAAATCACCGCAACTGTCCCCATTGCCATGTCTGAGAAAACAGAGATAAATTTTCGGTTATAACGGTCAGCTGCAATTCCTGCCAGCGGACTGAATAAGGCCATTGGAAGATAGGCAACAATCCCTGATATTCCCAACATTAACGGCGAAGATGTTTTTTCGGCAAGCCACCAGATAAGAGCAAACTGAACACCGTGACTTCCTAACATAGAAACTGCCTGTCCCAATGCAACGAACATAAACTGTGATTTCCATTTTTGTGTTTTTTCCATATCAAATTGTCCTCTCATTCTCAAAATAGTTTTTCAAACAGGGGACAATATCGAATGTGATCATCCCCTTATTGTACTGCTGCCGACATCAAGCCACCTCCCTTCATAAGTTTTTGTTTTTATAACGTGGCTTCCAGATATTTTTTTAACCCGTCACGATATTTTTTTGTGAGTCTCAGATATTGCTGCCGTTCCTCCTCCGTCCATTCGTTCCAGATTTTATTTTCAATCTCGTGCAGAGGCAGTATTTTTTCTGATGAAAATTTCTTTCCCTTTTCAGTCAGGCAGAGAATTGTATTTCTGCCTTTCCCTTGTTTCAGATATACGATTCCCTCTTTTTCCAATTTGCGAATGGCAGAATTAATTGTCTGGCGGCTGATTCCTGTAAGTTTGCTTATTTCGCTTTGCAGACATTGCCCATCTTTCTCACAAAGTACATACAGAATATTTTGAACGCTGTCCGAAATACCCGTTTTTACAGCCGCTTCGTGGTATAAAGCATTGATTTCTCCTGCTAAATAGGTATATTGTCCGGTTTCTAAATAGTGCAAATATATCTCTCCTTCCCAAATGTCCGATTTCGTACATGTCTTATTATATCCGATTTCGTACATAAGTCAATGCTTTTTATTTTCGGGGAAGAATGTGGCTGCTGCCTATCAAATCTTTGTATGTTGCTTTAATCGTGAAACATATTCGTGATGTGTGAAAATAAAGCGGAAGAAGAGGGGAGTTGAAAATGAAACCAGGAATGATCGGATGTATGCAACAGGAAGATTACTGCCCGGGAATGACAGATTTCCGTATGGTTCGTGAGAAAACAGGAGTCTTTGCGGATGTCCGGGAGAAGATGGAGAGCATTGGATTTATCAACCGCGGCGGATGTTCCGCCAGGCTTCCCTGATTACACACATTAATATACATATTAATGGTTTGTTTTAGGACGGCCCAGCGCTTTCTCCATCCAGATATGAGGGCAGTCTTCCTCAAAATCCGGTTCTCCGAAAGCAGTATAGCCCTGCTTTTCATAAAAGGGTCTTGCCTGCTGCTGGGCGTGCAGACGGACTGTGCTTCCGCCAGAGTTTCTGATCTCGGATTCAGCGGCGGAAAGGATCCGGGAACCCAGATGTTTTCCGCGGAATTCTTTTTCAACGGCGATCCGCCCGACGATATATTCTCCCTGTGTCTGTCCGGAGAAAAACCGGCACGTGGCAGCGGGAATCTGGTCTATGTACAGCACAAGATGAACAGCGTTCCCGTCCGTTTCGTCAAATTCATCGTGGAATCCCTGTTCTTCCATAAACACTTCTTTTCTGATTTTAACGGCATCCTTGTGTAATGTATGATAAACTTTAATATCCATTATGCTGCTCCTTAATTGTGACCAATGTTAGTATTCGAGTGCGGCAGTATTTGTCTGATCGCCGCATGCGATAAATGCATTGTAGCATTTCCGGTAATTTTTGGTCAAGGTATGCCCGGATATGTTAGAATAAATGTGGCAACTCAGCTTTGCAAATGGCGCGGGCTGAACTGTTATAAGCAGGGAAATGTGATATTTTACAGAATGAAAGGAAAAGAGAAATGATATATACTGTATTAAAAATAGAAGAAGACCTTGACTACGGATGTGAAGAAAGATCAGAAGACCAGCCGGTAACGGCGCTTGTTACCCTTCAGTCGCCCGACGGGGAGGAGAGTACCTGCAGAATGCCGGATCAGCTGCTCTATGATAATGAGATTAACGAAGGAGATAAGGTTATATTCGACGAGACCGGAATGCTTCAGAAACCGCTGGGAGAGGACTGGACGTCATACTGCAACGACAAAAACACGGATATCGCCGGATTTGTCAATTGGATGCAGGAGGCAAAGTCCGGGAAAGAGATCCGGAAAGTCTGCCCGTTCTGCGGCGGGAAGATTGGTGTCATATCAAACAGAGACGGTCATACTGTGATCGGATGCAGTTCCTGCGATATGCGGATTGAACTGGGCAGTGAGCAGGTGTGAAGAATCTGAAAAAACTTGACAATGTTATTTCCCTATTCTGTCTATGTTTTTTTGTCAGTTTCCGGTAAGAAAATACCGGGCGGATCTCATTTGAGGTCTGCCCGGTATTTTCAGGTCAGGGATAAAACCGGATATTGTATTTATTCGATTCCCACGACTTTGTAGTCTTTATCTTCTACAGTCTTTTTCAGTACGTCGTCGCTTACGTCAGAGTTGAGTGTTACAACGGCTGTGCCTGCCTCATGGCTTACTTCAGCTGCATCTACCTGATCGAGAGCCTCAAGGGCTTTCTTTACAGTAGCCTCGCAGTGTCCGCACATCATTCCTTCGATTTTTATTGTTTTTGTCATTGTTATCTCCTCCTTGTTTTGTTTCTTTGTTTTGATTTTTCTATCTTTACTGGAATCATACATTTTGAACCAGTTAAGACGCAGTGCATTGCTTACGACACAGAAGCTGGAAAGGCTCATGGCCGCGGCTCCGAACATCGGATTTAACTGCCATCCGAACAGCGGGATCCATACGCCGGCCGCCAGCGGAATACCGATGGCATTGTAGAAGAATGCCCAGAACAGGTTCTCGTGGATGTTGCGCAGCGTCGCGCGGCTTAAGCGGATCGCCGCAGGAACATCGGTAAGCCTGCTCTTCATCAGGACCACATCCGCGGCGTCGATGGCGATATCCGTGCCGGCTCCGATGGCGATACCCATGTCAGCTCTGGTAAGAGCCGGGGCGTCGTTGATGCCGTCGCCTACCATTGCCACTTTGCCTTTTTTCTTCAGGGAGCGGATGACGCTTTCCTTTCCGTCAGGCAGTACGCCTGCGATGACTTCATCCACACCGGCCTGAGCTCCGATGGCTTTTGCGGTACGCTCGTTGTCGCCGGTCAGCATGACAACGCGGATGCCCATATTCTGGAGCTCTCGGATGGCTTTCGGGCTGTCCTCTTTAATGACGTCAGCTACGGCGATGATCCCCATCAGTCTGCCGTCCCTGCTGAAGAACAGAGGGGTTTTCCCTTCCTCTGCAAGCCGGCCGGCGGTCTGGGAAGTCGCTTCGGATATCTCGGTGTTCTGGCTGATAAATTTCAGGTTGCCGCCGCAGATCAGAGAACCGCCGATCTTTCCGGAAAGTCCGTTGCCCGGCACAGCCTGGAATTCTTCAGCCTCAAGCTGCTTCAGGGAATCCTTCTGTCCGTTTTCCTCTGCTTTTACAATGACGGCGCGGGCAAGCGGATGCTCGCTCTTTTTCTCCAGGGCATATGCATAGGAGAGAAGCTCCTGTTCCGTAACCCCGTCCGCAGGGATCATATCGGTTACTTTCGGCTCGCCGCTGGTGATCGTTCCGGTCTTATCAAGAGCAACGATCTGTGTCTTGCCGGCTTCTTCCAGTGATACAGCGGTCTTAAACATAATACCGTTCTTTGCTCCCATGCCGTTGCCTACCATGATGGCTACAGGAGTGGCCAGTCCCAGCGCGCAGGGGCAGCTGATGACAAGCACGGAGATCGCTCTTGCAAGAGCGAACCCTACTGTCTGTCCGGCAAGGAGCCATACGATCAGTGTGACGATGGCAATGGCGATCACGGCGGGAACGAATACGCCTGATACACGGTCCGCTACTTTGGCGATGGGCGCTTTTGTTGCCGCAGCGTCGCTGACCATCTGAATGATCTGGGACAGTGTAGTATCCTCGCCTACACGGGACGCCTCGCACCGGAGATAGCCGGACTGATTCAGAGTTGCCGCCGAGACAGCGTCGCCGGCATTTTTATCGACCGGGATACTCTCGCCGGTGAGAGCGGATTCATTGACCGCGCTGGTGCCTTCCAGCACGATACCGTCTACCGGGATATTCTCGCCGGGTTTTACAACGAAGATGTCGCCTTTTCGTACCTGTTCTATGGAAACGACTTCCTCAGAACCGTTCCGGATCACAGTGGCTGTTTTCGGAGCCAGTTTCATGAGGCCTTTCAGGGCGTCCGTGGTACGGCCTTTTGAGATAGCCTCCAGCAGTTTTCCGACTGTGATCAGCGTCAGGATCGTGGCGGCTGATTCAAAATAAAATTCATGCATATAGGACATGGCGCCTGCCGCATCTCCCTGAGTCAGGGCGGCGGACATGGCAAACAGGGCATAGAGACTGTACACGTAGGAAGCGCTGGCCCCAAGGGCTACCAGTGTATCCATATTCGGTCCGCCGTGGATCAGTCCTTTAAATCCGTTGACAAAGAACTTCTGATTGATCACCATGACCGCGGTTGTGAGCAGCAGCTCAACCAGACCGATGGCCATATGATTGTCTGCGAGAACGGAGGGCAGCGGCCAGTTCCACATCATATGTCCCATGGAAATATACATCAGCGGTACCCAGAAGCAGATCGAGGCGATCAGTCTCCGTTTCATTTTCGGCGTTTCCCTGTCTTTCAGGGAATCTTCCGCCTCCGCAATGGAGACACCGCTTCCTCCGGCCTGTTCCGCTGCGTGGTGCCCTTTCTCCGAGGCACCGTATCCGGCCGCTTCGACAGCGGCAATGATATCGGACGGAGACGCGGTTCCTTCCACTCCCATAGAATTGGTCAGCAGACTTACAGAACAGGACGTGACTCCCGGAACTTTGGAGACGGCTTTTTCGACCCGGGCGCTGCACGCCGCACAGCTCATGCCCGTTACATTATATTGTTCCATAATAAAACCTCCTGAAAATTGCTGTTATTTCATCAGTTTCTGCAGGACAAGAACCAGCTCGTCGATGGTCTCGTCCTTTCCTTCCTTTATATCTTCCGCAACACAGGTGCGGATATGCTCCGCCAGAAGAACTTTATTAAAACTGTTCAGTGCTGCGTTGACTGCGGATACCTGAATCAGGATATCCGGACAATAGACATCATTTTCTACCATCTTTTTGATGCCGCGCACCTGACCTTCAATACGGTTCAGGCGGTTCAGCATATTCCGCCGCTCTTTTTCCGAGCGTTCTTTTGTCCTGTGTTTACAGGCTGAGCATGTTTTATTTTCTTCCACCTATTTACAGCCTCCCTTCAAACCCCTACGGGGTATTTTTATCTGCATATATAATATATACCCCATGGCGGTATATGTCAACCTGTGAAAGAAAAATTTTAGCCGTACCCGCGGCGTAATTCAGCATATACAGTTTAAATCTATAAAAAGAATCAAATATAAATATTTGCTATTTCATTATGCGGCTGTTAAATTGAGGGTTAATTGAACATGTAAAAATATGAAAAGATTTTATTGAAACGGAAAATAGCATAAAACACGGACAGAGGCGCAGTTTCAGAGGAAACAGGAGGGTGAGATGATGACAAATAGTATGAAGACAAAAACCGGCTGTTCAAAGCCGGTTTTTGTCTCCCCATTCGCACATCATGTCCAGGATGGGGATCAGTGATTTCCCTCTTTCCGTCAGACTGTATTCTACTTTGGGCGGAATCTGCGGATATTCTTCTCTGTGGACAAGCTGGTCTGCTTCCAGTTCTTTCAGCGTGGAGCTCAGCGTTTTATAGGAAATCTGTCCGATATATTTTTTCATTTCGTTGAATCTTACCACACCGAATTCCATCAGTGTGTAAAGGATGGTCATTTTATATTTTCCGTTGATCAGAGATAATGTATAACTGAATCCGGTAGTACTTAAAGTTTCATTGGAAATACATCTTTTTTCCATTTTACACTCTCCTTTGGGTAAGTATTGAACTTCTTTGTAAGTATCACACTTTTATGTGCGTACTTGTTTTATGGAACATTCTTGCTATGATTGTAATATCAGCAGCGGGGAATGTCAATCCCGCGGGGAAATACAAAAAGGAGAGATGACTTATGAGTAAAAAAATCGTTGTAATTACAGGAAGCCCGAGGAAAAACGGAAACAGTTTTGCTATGACAGACGCTTTCATTAAAGCGGCAGAAGAGAAAGGACACACCGTAACAAGGTTCGACGCGGCCATGATGAAGCTGGGCGGCTGCCATGCCTGTGAAACCTGCTACAGCACAGGAAAGGCCTGTACCTTTGACGATGATTTCAACACCATAGCCCCTGCTATTTTAGATGCAGATGCGCTTGTATTTACCATGCCGGTTTACTGGTATTCTATTCCGTCTCAGATCAAGGCAGTGATTGACCGGATCTATTCGCTTGTAGTAGGCGGGAAAGATATTGCCGGAAAAGAATGTGCCCTTATTGCCTGCTGTGAGGAAGAGGATATGACAGTCCTGGACGGAGTGCGGATCCCTATGGAGCGTACAGCTGCATTAAATAAATGGAAGATGGTCGGCGAAGTACTCATTCCCGGCGTCCTGAATACAGGCGATATCGAAAAGACAGACGGATGTGCTCAGGCGGCAGCCCTGGCTGATAAGATCTGAGCCGGAATATCACGCAATGGAGGAGAAAACCATATGGGTAAGAAGATTGTAATATTAAACGGAAGTCCCAGAAAAAAGGGAAATACATCAGCGCTTGTAAAATCCTTCACAGAAGGAGCAGAAAGCGCAGGAAACACGGTGACGGAATTTTTCTTAAGCGGGATGGAGATTCATGGCTGCAGGGGATGCTTCGGCGGACACAGCAGCAGAGAATGTCCCTGTGTTCAGAAGGATGATATGAATCAGATCTATCCGGCCGTGAAGGAGTGCGATGTGGTGATCCTTGCAACACCTCTGTATTACTGGAACATGAGCGGCCAGATCCGGACGGCAATGGACCGTCTGTTTGCACTGGAGGAGGGCGACGGCAACCTCCTCAGAGGGCACGGCAGGTCTTCCGCGCTTCTGATGGCTGCGGAGGGAAACGGATTTGACGACGTGCTTCTTTACTATGACCACCTGATGGAGCATTTAAGATGGAAGAATCTGGGCCATGTCCTTGCCGGAGGCAACGCAGATGTGGGAGATATCGAGGGGAAACCGGAATTAAAAGAAGCTTATGAGCTGGGAAAATCCATCAAATAGTCTGACGTACGGTTCTCTGTCCTTTTACTGATTTTTGTCTTTCATAACCGGTTCACGAAAGCCGGGAGGCTGTGTTACAATAATTATGTTACACACGGTCCGGACCGATTATACCGGTCGGTCCGGCTTTCCCGGGATAAAGGAGGATATGCCGGAATGAAAGTCATAGATTTTAAGGACGCAAAATGCCGTCACTGCTATAAATGTGTGCGCCACTGCGCGGTGAAGGCCATTGCCGTCAGAGACGAACAGGCCCGGATTATGGTTGATCACTGCATTAACTGCGGCCGCTGCCTGGAAGTCTGCCCGCAGAATGCCAAGACATTTGCCAGTGATCTGGACCGGGTAAAGGGATATCTGCGTCAGGGCTGTACTACGGTAATCTCCATAGCGCCTTCCTATGCGGGCGTGCTGGAGTTTGATACACCGGGACAGGTGGCGGATGCTCTGGAACGGCTTGGATTTGCGGAAGTAAGAGAGACGGCAGAGGGTGCCGCTCTGGTAACCAATGAGTATAAGAAACTGGTCCGTGAGGCAAAAATGCCAAACATTATTACTACCTGCTGTCCCAGCGTAAATGATCTGATAGAAAAATATTACCCGGACTGTG
The DNA here is from genome assembly GCA_900553885.1 of uncultured Ruminococcus sp. GTDB lineage: Bacteria > Bacillota > Clostridia > Lachnospirales > Lachnospiraceae > Mediterraneibacter. Next base: position 22,211 of record USFD01000003.1, on the reverse strand, counting down.
CTGAAATGATGGCCCCTGTAGTTTCGCCCATGGTAGCCCACGGACGCTTTATCAAAAAACTGTACGGACCGGATGTGAAAGTGGTATTTCTGGGACCCTGTATTGCAAAAAAACAGGAGGCGGCCGGAGATGAAAGAGTGGCCGGGGCAATCGACGGAATTCTTACATTTGAAGAACTGGCAGTCTGGCTGAAAGAGGCGGGAATTGATATTCACGCCTGTGCAGATAAGCCCATGGGCAATCCGGATCCGAAGATCAACCGGCTTTATCCGGTCAGCGGCGGTGTGATTCAGTCGGTTATAACGGAAGAAGAGGCGGACGGATATCATAAAGTGTTTGTGGACGGCCTGGAGAACTGTATGGAAATGCTGGAGTGTCTCCGGAGGGGAGAACTGGAACACTGTTTTATCGAGGCAAATGTCTGTGAAGGCGGCTGCGCGAAAGGTCCTGCTTCCGCCCATTGGAATACGTCATATGTAAAAACAAAAGTAAAAATCGAAAATACCGTATCCTATAAGGCGGCCCGGAATCTGCCGGATATGAGCCCGGAGGAAATGGCAAAAAAATTCGGCGACAGGAGGCTTTCCGATCCAATGCCGTCAGAGGAGCAGATTACCCGCATTCTCCGGTCCACAGGCAAATATTCTCCCGCCGACGAACTCAACTGCGGCGCCTGCGGGTATTCCACCTGCCGGGAAAAGGCTGTGGCTGTTTTTCAGGGAAAGGCGGAACAGTCCATGTGCATGCCCTATGCTCTGACAAAAGCAGAGTCCATGTCCAACGTCGTACTGGATGCCACGCCGAATATGATCTTTGTTGTAGGAAATGATATGAAGATTCTGGACTGCAACCGGAAAGGACAGGAACTTCTCGGCGTAGGCCGCGACGAGGCGGTGCAGCGGTACATATTTGAGTTTATGGAGGGATATTGAAGAGACACTCCTTAGCAGAGAGTCTGTTCTGAATAAAAAAGTAAAGCTGGAAAAGGGCAGAATAACGGCAGAAGAGAGTATTGTATATATTGAAAATCTGGATGCGGTTCTTGTCATGTTCCGGGATGTGACCCGGGAGGAGAAAATAAGAGAACAGCACTATAACCTGAAGGTTGAGACTGTGGAGATGGCCCGGAAAGTTATTGAAAAACAGATGATGGTGGCTCAGGAGATCGCGGGACTGCTGGGCGAGACTACGGCGGAGACAAAGGTGACGCTGACAAAGCTGCGGGACTCCATCCTGAATGAGGAGGATTAGGCCTATGAGTGTGAGTATTGATGTGGCCTGGAGAAGCCTTAATAAATATCAGGAGGAACTGTGCGGAGACAAGGTGGAGATCCTGAAAACAGCGGATTCAGATATCGTGATTCTGGCCGACGGTATGGGCAGCGGAGTAAAGGCCAGTATACTGGCCACGCTGACGTCAAAAATACTGGGGACTATGCTGAAGGAAGGGGCCTCTATGGAATCCTGTGTGGAGACCATAGCCAGAACCCTTCCGGTATGCAAAGTACGCAAAGTGGCCTATGCCGCCTTTTCCATCCTGCAGATTTTCCGCAGCGGACAGGCGTACCTGGCGGAATTCGACAATCCTTCCTGCGTTTTTATCCGGGACGGGAAGATTGTGAATTATCCTTATGAGGTGCAGGATATAGCAGGAAAAAAGATCCATGAATACCGGTTTCAGGTAAAGAAAAATGACTGTTTTGTTCTGATGAGCGACGGCGTCATCTATGCCGGCGCCGGCTCCATTCTGAATATGCAGGGCTGGACCTGGGAGGCCATGGCGGAATATACGCTGAAATGTACAAAGAAAACATTATCCGCCTCCCGTCTGGCTGCCCTTTTAAGTCAGGCCTGTGATGAGCTTTATGAAGAAAAGCCCGGTGATGACACAACCGTTGCCGTCGCCAGAGTAATTGAGCGCAGAATTGTAAATATTTTCACCGGCCCTCCGGAGAAAAGGGAAGATGATGACAGGCTTATGCATGAATTTATGCACGCGGAAGGGAAAAAAGTTGTCTCCGGCGGCACAAGTTCCAGGATAGCGGCCCGGTTTCTTGGCAAAGAAATCCGCACCCGGGCAGACAGCGCGGATCCGGATGTGCCTCCTATGGCAGAGATTGAAGGCCTGGATCTTGTAACTGAAGGAGTACTCACGCTAGGGAAATGTCTGAAGATTCTGAAGAAGTATGTAAAGGGTGAGTTTGATCCGGAGTTTTTTGATGAACTGGACGCTGATAATGGTGCTTCCCGGCTTGCGAAGCTGCTGATCGAAGAGTGCACGGAGCTGAATCTCTTTGTCGGAACCGCTGTAAATAAGGCGCACAAAAATTCGGATCTGAACTTTGAACTGAGCATGCGGATGAACCTGGCAGAACAACTGATCCGTATAATGGAACAAATGGGAAAATGTGTCACAGTAAAATATTACTGAGGACAAAGAACGGCGGAAGAAAACGGCAGGAATTCCGGAAAGAAATTCCTGCCGTTTTTTGTCCTGTATAAGATCAGGAAAGATCCGGAAATCTTATTTAAAGCAGATCTTCAAAGGTATCATAGAAGGTGGGGTAGGACACATCGACACATTTGCTGTCCAGTATGCGGGTCCGTCCTTCCGCGGCCAGGGCCGCAATACTGAATGCCATAGCAATCCGGTGATCCAGCAGAGTATGGATAGAAGCGCCTTTGAGTTTCCCACCTTTGATGATCATGCCATCGTCTGTCGGGGTAACGTCACATCCCATTGCTTTCAGGTTATCAGTAACTGTCTCGATACGGTCGGTTTCCTTCACCTTCAGTTCCGCTGCGTCCCGGATAACGGTGGTTCCTTCTGCCACAGCGGCCATAACCGCAATAATGGGGATTTCATCAATCAGCGCAGGGATAATATCCCCTTCAATAACTGTACCGTGGAGCTGGCTGGTCCGGACAGTAATGTCCGCGATTTTTTCCCCGCCCTCGGTCCGCTCATTGTCAAGCTCGATCCGGGCGCCCATATCTTCACAGACTTTCAGCATTCCGGCACGGGTAGGATTAACGCCTACATTTGTGATCCGGATCTCGGAGTCCGGAACAATCAGCCCTGCCGCAATAAAATATGCAGCAGAAGAGATGTCTCCCGGCACTGTGATTTTCTGACCGTAAAGCTCCTGACAGGGCCGGATAATTGCTGTTGTTCTGGAACAGTCCAGATCGTGGACAGAGCGGATGTCTGCACCGAATTCCCGGAGCATCAGTTCTGTGTGGTTCCGGGAAAGCCCGGGTTCTGTTACAGAGGTTTCCCCCTCCGCGTAAAGCCCTGCAAGAAGAATACAGGATTTCACCTGCGCGCTTGCTACCGGCGAATCATAGTGTATACCGTGGAGACGGGAGGGAGCAATATAAAGCGGCGCGCATCCGTTGCGGAGGATGCTGGAGATATTTGCCCCCATCTGTGTGAGCGGATCAATAATCCGTTTCATGGGGCGGGAGTTTAACGACTCATCTCCGGAAAGTTTTGACTCAAAGGGCTGTCCGGCAAGAATACCTGAAAGCAGACGGGTTGTAGTGCCGCTGTTTCCTACATCCAGGATATGGGAAGGGGCAGAAAGTCCGTGAAGCCCTTTTCCGTGAACAGTGACTGTGGAGTCTTTTTGCTCGATTTCAATGCCCAGTGTGCGAAAACACTGTATTGTAGCCAGGCAGTCCGCGCCTGGAAGAAAATTGTGGATTTCTGTAGTTCCATCGGCGATGGAGCCAAACATGACGCATCTGTGGGAGATGGATTTGTCCCCCGGGACAGATACGGTTCCTCTTAGTCCTGTAATGCCGCATAATTCCATAGTAATCTGATTCCTTTCTTCTTTCTGTTTTTCTCACAGCACACAGGCTGCTTATACTTCATATACAATATACCGGTATTTCTGGAGCAGCGCGGCTGCCTTTGTGCATGCCGCTTCCTGATAGAATTCAATGCGCAGCACACCTTCTTCGAATTCCCGGTTGTGTATGATTCCGATATTCTTGATATTGATATTGTTGCTGGCAAGAATTGTGGCGATGGTTGCAATCCCTCCGGCTTCGTCAATAATATCGCAGTAAAGGGCAAACTGTTTTTTGATAGGTCCGGCAGAATTGTTGGGCATGGAGTCCCTGTAATCCCGGGAGGATTCAAAAAGAGCGTACAGCTCATCCTCATTGCCTGTATCAACCAGCGTCTTTGCATTTTCCAGCGTTTCAATGTAGTGCCCCAGTATGCGGGAAATGTTTTCCCGGTTTTTCAGGCAGATCTGCTGCCACATGACCGGAGAAGAGGAGGCAATCCGGGTGATATCCTTGAATCCTCCGGCTGCAAGCGCCTTCATCAGTTCGTCTTTTGTATCGGTGTCATGAACAAAGTTTACCAGCGTGGCCGCAATGATATGCGGCAGATGGCTGATTGTTCCGGTGATGAAGTCGTGTTCCCGGTAGTCCAGAACAATGGGAAGGGCCTTCAGGGATCCGATAAAATTTTTATATGCCTCCACTTTCTCTTTTCCGACTTTTGCCGAAGGGGTGAGGATGTAGTAGGCATTTTCGATCAGATGTGCCTTCGCGTTGATGAATCCGCTTTTTTCAGAACCGGCCATGGGATGTCCGCCGATAAAATTCTTTTCCATTCCCAGCGCGATGACTTCTTCGTGGATGGATGTCTTGACGCTTCCCACATCCGTCAGGATACAGTCTTCTCCTGCCAGATCCTTCAGCTGTGACAGATAAGCTGCATTATAGGCGACAGGTGTGCACAGAAAGATATAGCTGCAGCCTCTGAAGTTATCATCTATAGAAGAGCAGGCGGTGTGAATTGTCCCTTCCTGCACGGCAAGAGCGAGGGTCTCGCGGTTCTTGTCAAAGGCTGCGATCTCCCAGTCCGGGTAGTACCGGCGGACCGCTTTGGCGATAGAACCGCCGATCAGGCCGAGCCCTACAAATCCGATTTTTTTATGTTCCATGGTATCTTTAAAATCCTTTCAATATAAATATAACAGTTCTGCAGCGCAAAAATACTGCAGACTGATTTTGGCATAACTAAAAATATTTTAACACTTTGCCTTATAAAAGTAAATAAATGCATTAGTTATGTGAAAAATTCATAAAAGAGTTGTATTTATCGCGAATTTTTAGTACAATGTACCCATGATGTGCATGCTCGAAGAGGATCCGGGTGTGCAGAATAACTACATACAAGGAGGCAGCAGCATGAAGGTTTACAGAACAGACGAAATCAGAAACGTGGTATTGCTTGGACACGGCGGAAGCGGCAAGACAAGTCTTGTGGAGGCAATGCTGTACGTATCAGGTGCCACAAACCGTATGGGAAAAGTTACGGATTCCAGTACGGTCAGTGATTTTGATAAAGAGGAGCAGAAGCGTGGATTTTCGATCAGCACAAGTCTGATTCCGATAGAGTGGGAAAAAGCAAAAATCAATATTCTTGATACGCCGGGATATTTCGACTTTGTCGGCGAAGTAGAGGAAGCAGTCAGTGCGGCGGATGCAGCGGTTATTGTTGTATCCGGAAAAGCAGGCGTTCAGGTGGGAACAGAGAAGGCCTGGGAGCTTTGCGATAAATACAATCTTCCGAGAATGATCTATGTGACGGAGATGGATGTGGACGATGCCAGCTTCCGCCAGGTAGTGGAAGATCTGACGGCAAGATACGGCAAGAAGATTGCGCCTCATTTCCAGCCGATCCGCGAGAATGAGAAACTGGTAGGCTATATCAACGTAATTAAAAACGCGGGGCGCAGATATACGGGAATCGGCCAGAGAGAAGAGTGCGAGATCCCGGATTACTGTAAACCCAATCTGGAGATCCTGAGAGATTCTCTTATGGAGGCGGTTGCCGAGACAAGTGAAGAATTCATGGAAAGATATTTCAACGGCGAAGAATTCTCTGTGGAGGAGATCCGTTCCGCCATGCGTACGGAAGTTATGGACGGAGATATCGTGCCGGTTGCCATGGGATCCAATATTCAGGCCCAGGGCGTTGCCAACCTTCTGTCTGACATTGTAAGATTCTTCCCCAGCCCGGATAAGAGAACCTGCGCAGGCATCAACCGTACGACAAATGATATCTTCGAGGCAAACTATGATTTCGCGAAAGCGAAGACAGCATATGTATTCAAGACAATGGTAGATCCCTTTATCGGAAAGTATTCCTTCGTAAAGGTATGCTCGGGAGTGCTCAAAGGGGATGATATTCTTTATAACGCCGATACGGATGCTGAGGAGAAGCCGGGAAAACTTTATACCATGTGCGGCAATAAGCCGTCGGAAGTACCGGAGCTGTTTGCCGGCGATATCGGAGCGATCGCAAAACTTACTAATACACGTACCGGCGATACGCTTTCTACAAAAGCGACTCAGGTAACATATGCCAGAACAGACTATTCCGTTCCATATACATACATGAGATACAAGGTAAAGAACAAAGGGGATGAGGATAAAGTATCCCAGGCCCTGGCAAGGATGACCGCAGAGGACGTTACACTGAAGGCTGTAAATGACAGTGAGAACAGACAGACGCTTCTCTACGGCATGGGTGATCAGCATCTGGAGATCGTGGCAAGCAAACTGGCAGCCAGATATAAAGTTGAGATTACTCTTGAGACGCCGAAGGTCGCATTCCGCGAGACAATCCGCAAAAATTCAGATGTGGATACCAAGTACAAGAAACAGTCCGGCGGACATGGACAGTACGGTCATGTTAAGATGAAATTTGAACCTTCCGGAGATCTTGAGACGCCGTATGTATTCGAAGAGTGCGTGGTAGGCGGCGCGGTTCCGAAGAACTACTTCCCGGCAGTCGAAAAAGGACTCCAGGAGTCTGTACTGAAGGGACCTCTTGCGGGATATCCGGTAGTAGGTGTGAAAGCTACCTTATACGACGGATCCTATCACCCGGTTGATTCATCTGAGATGGCATTCAAGACAGCTACAATCCAGGCGTTTAAGAAAGGATTTATGGAGGCGTCGCCGGTTCTTCTTGAGCCCATCGCATCTGTGAAGGTGACAGTTCCGGACGATTATACCGGAGATGTTATGGGCGATCTGAATAAGAGACGCGGTCGTGTCCTTGGCATGACGCCGGTTGCCGGAGGCAAACAGGTGATTGAGGCGGATATTCCTATGACAGGTCTGTTCGGCTACTGCACTGTACTTCGTTCCATGACAGGCGGACGGGGAATCTATGAGTTTAAATTCTCAAGGTATGAGCAGGCTCCTTCCGATGTGCAGGAAAAGGAGATTGCGGCAAGAGCGGCAGAAGAATAAAGATAAACTGTCCCGGGGCATGCAGTGAAAAGCTGTATGCCCCTTCTTTTCAATTCTTCATTTGTTAAGAAAATATGGTTTATATTGTACTTTGATATCAATGGTGCTATAATTGCTCTGCTATAAATGAACAAATAAAATACCGAGGGAAAAGAAATGAAAATAGTTATTATTGGTGACGGAAAAGTGGGGTATAAGCTGGCAAAACAGCTGTCCGTTGAAAACTATGATGTGGTATTGATTGACAGCAATGAAAAGAAACTCAGATTTGCCATTGACCGTCTGGACATCTCCTGCGTAGCCGGAAACGGGGCAGACGCAGAGGTTCAGAAGCAGGCAGATGTGCCTCACGCTGATCTTGTAATCGCATGTACATCAGCAGATGAATGCAATATGCTCAGCTGTCTGATCGCAAGAAGGCTGGGAGCGAGGCATACGATTGCCCGGGTGAGAAATCCTGTTTATTACAGACAGATCGGATTTCTCAAAGAAGATCTTCATCTGAGCATGGCGGTTAATCCGGAGCTGATCGTAGCAAATGAGATCAGCCGGCTGCTGCTGTTTCCGGATGCCAGTAAAATTGAGACATTTGTAAAAGGAAGAGTGGAGCTGATCGAATTTCCGGTGTGCGCTCAGAGCAGGCTGGTGGGCAGGTCTCTTGCGGAAATGTATGACAGATTCCAGGTTCAGGTGCTCGTATGTGCCGTAGAGCATGGAGATGAAGTGATTATTCCGGACGGTTATTATGTGCTCCGCCCCGGAGACCGGCTTCATATTACCGCGTCACATGCGGAGATTGAGCGCTTTTTCAAAATGCACGGCAATCATAAGGAAAAGATCAGAAAAGTGATTATCTGTGGCGGAGGAAGAGTGGCATACTACCTGTCAAAACAGCTCTGTGCCCTTGGGATGCAGGTAAAGATCATAGAGAGAAATGAAGCCCGCTGCGAGGAGCTGTGCGAACTTCTTCCCAGGGCGGTTATCATTCAGGGAGATGCTACGGATCACGACCTCCTGATTGAAGAGGGAGCAGATGCGGCGGATGCCTTTGTGGCTCTGACCGGAATGGATGAGGAGAATATCATTGTATCTCTTTTTGCCAAGAAACAGGGGATCGGAAAGATTATTACAAAAATCAACGAAGACAGGCGGGCGCATATTGTCGAGGATTTCGGCATAGATAGTGTTGTCTCGGCAAAAGCTGCCACGGCGGACTCCATTTTAAGCTATGTGAGGGCAAGAAAGAATTCTCAGGGAAGCGCCAATGTCGAGACAATGTATCAGCTTGTAGAAGACAAGGTTGAAGCTCTTGAATTCATCGTAAAATCCGCGACCAGGTATACGGGAATTCCGCTTAAGGATCTGCAGCTCAGGTCGAATAATCTGATTGCCTGTATTGCAAGGAAAAATCAGATTATTATTCCAAACGGTGATGACTGCATTGAACCAGGCGACAGTGTAATTGTCGTTACAATGGAACCTCATGTTGAGGATATCGCTGATATTCTGATGTAAGTGAGAGGCAGAAGCGATGAATAAAAAAATGATCATATATATATTAGGAAAAATGCTGGGCGTCGAAGGCGCCCTGCTTTTAATACCTGCTCTCGTGTCACTGATTTACGGTGAAAAAACAGGCGTCTCCTTTTTGATTGTAGCTGCGGTTCTGGGTGTGATCTTCCTTATATTTGGAAGAAAAAAGCCGAAGAACAGCAGGATATACGGGAAAGAAGGATTTGCCATTGTAGGGCTTGCCTGGATCCTCTGGTCGCTGTTCGGCGCCATTCCTTTTGTTATTACAGGATCTGTCCCGAATTATATAGATGCGTTTTTCGAGACTGTGTCCGGTTTTACTACAACCGGCTCCACGATTCTTCAGGAAATAGAATCCCTGCCCATGGGCATTAATTTCTGGAGATGCTTTACTCATTGGATCGGAGGCATGGGAGTGCTGGTGTTTGTGATGATGGTTACCTCTCTGGACGATGAGAATGCCATGCCGCTTATGCGCGCGGAAGTTCCGGGCCCTGAGGCTGACAAACTTGTTCCGAAGGCAAGAAGTACCGCCAAAATTCTGTACCAGATGTATTTTGTCCTTACAGCGGCGGAAGTAGTGCTTCTGATGTTTGGAGGCATGAATCTGTATGATGCTCTTGTACATTCCTTCAGTACCGCGGGTACCGGAGGCTTTTCCAACAGAAATTCCAGCGTGGCCTTTTACGACAGCGCGTATATAGACGGCGTAATTACAGTGTTTATGATTCTGTTCGGAATCAATTTTAACTTGTATTTCCTTCTGCTTCTTAAGAACTGGAAGAGTGTGCTGAAAAATGAAGAACTGAGAGCTTATCTGGGTATTATTGCCGCGGCGGTTGCGGTCATTACGATAAATATCCTCAGTATATACGAAAATGTTTTTCACGCTTTCCGCTATGCTTCTTTCCAGGTGGCTTCGGTTATCACGACAACGGGATTTTATACGGCAGATTATGAACTATGGCCGGAATTATCCAAGGTGGTCCTTCTGACGGTTATGTTTATCGGAGCCTGTGCCGGTTCCACCGGAGGAGGCATCAAGGTCTGTCGTTTTGTGATCCTGTGCAAATCCATCCGCCAGGAGATCAGGAAAATTCTTCATCCGAATGTGGTTACCATGGTGAAGATCAACGGGAAAAAAGTCAGCAATGATACAATGCGGGGCATCAATACATTTTTTGCCGCATACATTTTTATACTGGTTATGTCTGTTCTGATTGTATCCGTCGATAATTTTGATTTCGCTACATCATTCAGCGGTGTTCTGACAACAATAAACAATGTGGGACCAGGTATCTCCAAAGTAGGGCCGGTAGAAAACTTCCATATGTTCTCCCCTCTGTCAAAGCTGGTGTTCTGCTTTGACATGCTGGTGGGAAGACTGGAGATATTCCCTTATCTTCTGCTCCTGTCTCCTGATCTGTGAAGGAGAAGATTCTGACAGCAGTAAAATGAAAGGAAAAGGTTTATGAAAAAGGTAAAGAGCAGACTGCTGGCCGCAGTTATAATTCTCTGCGCGCTGGGCATTTATTATTATACGGCGCTTCCGGCGCTGAACATTCATTCCATGGATTTCTGGATTTTCCTGATAGTAGTTGTTGTGCTCGCTGCAGTGTTTTTTGCAGTTTCCTATGTAAAAAAGGAAGAACTGAAATATTATGACCTGAAAGAACTGAAGAACTCCGGAGTTCTGAAAGGAATTCTGGCAGTTCTGCTGCTCCTTGTTCTGATTTTTCTTGTGGGACTGCTTCTGTCGTCGCCTGTAGTAAATGCGAAGAAATATCAGCAGCTTATGAAGGTGGAGACAGGGGAGTTTACAACAGACATTGAAGAATTATCCTTTGATCAGATTCCGCTCCTTGACCGGGATTCCGCCACACTTCTTGGAAACCGGAAGATGGGAAGCATGGTTGATATGGTATCCCAGTTTGAAGTGGATGAACTGTATTCTCAGATTAATTATCAGGATCGTCCCGTCCGGGTGTCGCCTCTGAAATATGCGGATATCATTAAATGGTTCAATAATAACGGCGAGGGGATCCCTGCGTATATTAAAATTGATATGGCGACCCAGAATACAGAGCTTGTAAAGCTGGACGAGGGAATGAAATATACGGCCAGCGACCATTTTAACAGGAATATTTACCGGCATCTCAGGTTTAAATATCCCACGTATATTTTTAATGATTTAAGTTTTGAGATCGATGAAGAAGGAACGCCTTACTGGATCTGTCCTGTGAAAAAATTTAATATCGGCCTGTTCGGCGGAGAGACAATCGGACGTGTGGTTCTCTGCAATGCGATTACAGGAGAGACACAGGACTACGCTATAGAAGATGTACCCCAGTGGATAGACCGGGCCTATTCGGCAGATATGCTTGTAGAGCTGTATGATTATTACGGAACGCTTAAGCATGGCTTTATAAACAGTGTGTTTGGACAGAAGGACTGCCTGAAAACAACGGACGGATATAATTATCTTGCGATTGATGATGATGTATGGGTATACACCGGTGTTACGTCTATTACGGGAGACCAGTCCAACGTAGGCTTTGTTCTGATGAACCAGCGGACCATGGAGACGAAGTTCTATGAAGTAGAGGGAGCTACAGAAGCTTCCGCCATGTCTTCGGCGGAAGGTCAGGTGCAGAATCTGAAGTATAAAGCAACATTTCCGCTGCTTCTGAATATTTCGGGGGAGCCTACGTATTTCATTGCCCTGAAGGATGACGCGGGCCTGGTAAAGATGTACGCTATGGTAAATGTGCAGAAATACCAGATTGTGGCAGTTGGAGACACTGTCAGCAAGTGCGAGGAAGCTTATACGGACCTGATGTATGAAAACGGCATCAGTGAAGCAGAGGAAGATACCCGCGATATACTGACAGTCAAAGCGCCTGTTACAAAGATCGCTCAGGGCGTCGTGGATGGAAATTCCCATTACTATATTATGGTCGAAGGTTCGGAAGATATTTTCGATATTCCCGTGACGGATTTTATAGATATTATCCGGTATGATGTGGGGGACGAAGTAACCATTGAGTACAGAAAAGGAGAAAAGACAAATACCGTGCTGTCTCTGAACGGTGTGGAAAAACCGAAGGAGAGTGCGGAACAGAATGCGGGTGACGGCGCGGTATAGACGGCGCGCCGGTCAGACGGAGAAAAAGAAAGCCATCAGTTATCTGCGGTGAAAACAGATTGCTGATGGCTTTCTTCTGCTTTTAAATTCAGCTGATTACGTTATAATCAGAGGAATCTATATTCGGAATATCTTTCTTGTCAGCGCCGATGCTGAGATAGAAATCTATATTGTTTTCAGAGGAAATTTTATTCAGTTTCTGAAGGAAAACAGGAAGGCTCTCCAGTGTAATGTTAGCCTGTTTCAGAACGCTGTCAATAAAAATCGTTTCGATATCGTGGTTGCCGGCTACCATGCCGTACAGGAATCCTACGAACTCTTCAAGGGTGAGAATATCAGGATAATCTGCCATACGGATTGCGCGGATATTAAAATCTACCGTGTATGTATCCTTGTGGCTTTTTTTGATGAATACGACGTTTCCATTGGAAGTTTTCACCTTTTCGTTTGCAAGATCAATCATTTGCTGTGTTTTTCCGCTGCCTCTCGGGCCTGTTATTAAATTTACCATGGCGAATCTCTCCTTTATGTATGTATTGTTTGAGACTTTTCACCTCTCAAATATCTAAAATCATTATACACTAAAGCCTACGGAGGAACAACTAAAAAAAGGATAAAAAAGAAAAATGTTGGTGAAAATAACATAGGACGGCTGACAGGAAGTTCCGTCCGGAAGATTTCCTGAAAATCCGGCATTCGGAAGCAAAAGAAGGGAAAATGAGAAAAGTTTTCAAAATCGATATTGAAATCGCAGAGGAAGTATGATAGTATTGAGTAAATTGAAAATCATTCTCAAAATACAGGAGGAAATCATGCCAAAAGAAGTCTTATCATATTATCTGAAAAACCGGAATCAGAGAATCCGTCTTGGATTTCAGATTGCGCTGCAGTGCGCGCCCTTTTTAAAGGGACTGAAAGTATCCTGTGTTATTACAATGGACGCAGAACTGTACGATACTCTGTCTGAACTGTTCTGCGGCAGGAACATTGCCTGGCACATGCTTTCCGGCTCAGATGAGAGATGTCTGGTTCTTTTTTACAGGCCGGGGCAGATGGAACAGTATCTGTCCGGAACAGAAGTCCACACACTTTTAAGAGAGTACGGATACGGGGGCATGAAGCTAAGCGAAATGCTTTGCCGTCTGTCTGCCAGAGTCCGGGACTGCTCTGAAAGAGGAATGGGATTTCCCCATGAAATTGGTGCATTTCTCGGATATCCGATTGAGGATGTGAGAGGATTTATTGAAAACCAGGGGAGAAAATATCTGATGATCGGATACTGGAAAGTGTACAGTGATCTTGCCTGTGCGAGAATGACTTTCAAGGAGTATGACCGTGCGAAGAACTGTGCGGTAAATGAATTTTTAACCGGAAAGAGCATTCGGGAAATTGCTCTTTGATTGGAAATGGAGGAAGAAATAATGAGTGTATCAGTTGTATACTGGAGTGGAACAGGAAATACGCAGGCTATGGCAGAGGCTGTGGCGGAAGGGATCCGCGCGGCAGGGCAGGAAGCTGCTGTGCTGGAAGTATCTGCTGCAGATCCGGAAGGACTGGCATCCGGAAACGCATTTGCCCTGGGCTGCCCGTCTATGGGCGCAGAGCAGCTGGAAGAGACAGAGATGGAACCTTTTGTAGAGGCGCTGGAGCCTCTTGTATCCGGAAAAAGCCTTCTTCTGTTCGGCTCCTATGGCTGGGGAGACGGCGAATGGATGCGTGACTGGGCAGAGCGCATGAAAAATGCAGGTGCGGTTCTTATACGGGAAGAAGGTATTATTGCAAATGAGGCGCCGGATGACGAAGCGCTGGAAGAGTGCCGCAGTGCAGGACAGGAACTTGCGGCGAAAGTATGATGCTAAAAACTGCCATACAGATTCAGGCAGAAAATATTGACAAAGGCTTCCTCTGATGCATATGATAAAACAGGGATCATAATTGCCGGAAAACTGGAGGAAGAACAATGAATCAGAATACATTATTGGGAATACTGATACCATTTGCCGGGACTGCCCTGGGCTCGGCTATGGTATTTTTTATGAAAAAGGAGATGAATCTGCGGCTGCAGAAGCTGCTGCTGGGCTTTGCGGCAGGGGTAATGATGGCGGCTTCTGTCTGGTCCCTGCTGATTCCGTCCATTGATATGTCTGCAGAGAAGGGGGCGGCGGCGTGGATCCCGGCTGCGTCCGGATTCCTGCTGGGAATGGGATTTCTGCTCCTGCTGGATACCCTGATGCCTCATCTTCATTTTACAGAAGAAAAGCCGGAGGGCGTACCTGCCCATTTAAAAAAAACTACCATGCTTGTCCTGGCGGTTACGCTTCATAATATTCCGGAAGGCATGGCGGTGGGGGTTACTTTTGCGGGAGTCCTGTCAGAAAATACGGCAATGACACTTGCCGGCGCCTTTGCGCTTTCCCTTGGGATTGCCGTTCAGAATTTCCCGGAAGGAGCCATTATATCCATGCCTTTAAAAAGTCAGGGCATTTCAAAAGCCAGGGCATTTGCATATGGAAGTCTGTCGGGAATCGTGGAACCTGCGGCGGCGCTGCTTACAATTCTCCTGACCGGTCTTGTTGTTCCGCTGCTTCCCTATCTGCTGTCCTTTGCAGCCGGAGCCATGATTTATGTGGTGGTGGAAGAACTGATTCCGGAAGCGCAGAGCGGAGAACATTCCAATATCAGTACGATCGGAGTCGCCGTAGGATTTACGCTGATGATGATCTTAGATGTGGCACTCGGTTAATCCGGGTGCCTTTTTCAGAATAGTTATAGTTGCCTTTCTGTGTGAAAAGTGATATTCTATATTACGCTGTGTAAAAAAATACAGATAAAATTACTCAGGAGAGTCTCTTTGTAAAAAGAGCGCCGAAGGTGTAAGCGGAAGACCGTCCATATCTTACGGTCAGACCGCGAGTCTCTCAGGCAAAAGGATGGAGGTAAAAAGGAATGTTTGAGCAAATCAACAAAATTATCACAGTAATCGATGGGGCGGTATGGGGGCTGCCGCTGATCTGCCTCATCATGGCAACGGGAATCTTTCTCACAGTTCGCCTGGGCCTTTTACAGATAAGGCATCTTGGCAAAGCATTCAGATTCATGGTGAAAAATGAAGAAGACGGCGAAGGTGAAGTTACAAGCTTTGGAGCGTTGTGTACGGCACTTTCAGCAACCATTGGAACCGGAAATATAACCGGTGTTGCAACGGCCATTGCCGCCGGAGGACCGGGCGCGCTGTTCTGGATGGTTGTGGCTGCATTTTTCGGTATGGCGACAAAGTATGCAGAAGGCCTTCTGGCAATCAAGTACCGTACAATTGACGAGGAGGGGCATGTCCTTGGCGGTCCGTTCTATTACATAGAAAACGGTATGGGAAAGAAATGGAAATGGCTGGCGAAGATTTTCGCGTTTTTCGGAGCATGTGTGGGACTGTTCGGAATCGGTACATTTACCCAGGTAAACAGTATTGCTTCCGCGGTCAAGGATTTCTTTGATCCCGGGACAACCCACGTACTGTTTACAGCGTTCGGCAGAGATTACTCTGTGGCAACCGTAGTAACAGGTCTGTTCCTGACGCTCTGCGTGGGCCTGGTTGTAATCGGCGGCATTAAACGAATTGCAAAAGTTTCCGAGGTTGTGGTGCCCTTTATGGCGGTTCTCTATGTGGCGCTGGGTGTAATTATTATTGTTACCAACCTTCCGGCTGTTCCGGGTGCTCTGGTTTCCATTGTGAAATCTGCATTTACAGGAAGCGCCCTGGCAGGAGGTGTTATGGGAACTATGGTTGTGGCCATGCAGAAAGGAGTTGCCCGGGGAATCTTCTCCAATGAATCCGGACTGGGAAGCGCCCCGATCGCCGCGGCTGCAGCTATGACAAAAGAACCGGCCCGGCAGGGTCTTGTGTCCATGACCGGAACGTTTATTGATACGATTGTGATCTGTACGATGACAGGGCTTTCTATTGTAATTGCAGGCACATGGCTGAATCCGGAGCTGGAGGGAGTGGAAATTACCATGGCTGCTTTTCAGCAGGCGCTGCCGTTCCCGGCATTCGTAGCTTCATTCTCTCTGATGCTCTGTCTGGTATTCTTTGCATTTACTACGATTCTGGGCTGGAATTACTATGGCGAGCGCTGTGTGGAATATCTGTTCAACCGAAAGAAATCTGTCGTAAAGGGATACCGCTGGCTGTACATTCTGGCTGTATTTATCGGACCCTACATGACAGTTGCGGTAGTATGGAATATTGCAGATATTTTCAATGCGCTGATGGCTTTCCCGAACCTGATCGCGCTGCTGGCGTTAAGCGGAGTAGTGGTCCGGGAGTCCAGAGATTATTTTACAAGACTGAAGCAGTCAAAATAATAGGAATCAGAACAACTGAATACAGAAAAATGTAAATGAAACAGAAGAAGGAAAAGTTTTGACAGAATTGACTGAAAAATTTCTCCTTCTTTTTCTTTTGCATAAAAACCGAAATGAAAAAGTATCTTTTCCGGATAATGTTCAGAACAAAATCTTCTCGTTCTGAAAATACACGATCATGTGTTTTTGGGATTGCAATATACTACATTTTGTATTAGAATGGATTTCAGACGACGATAGCAAACAGCGGAGCACATTTGAGCCGCAGCAGATCACTGAGAAGGAGAAGAACATAGAATGAAAATTATTAAAAGAAATGGCTCGGAAGAAGTATTTGACATCAGAAAAATCGTGATTGCAATTACAAAAGCGGATAACTCTACGGAAAGCAGAAGTCTGACAGATTCTCAGATTGAGGATATTGCTGAATATGTAGAATTTAAATGTAATAAACTGAACCGCGCGGTATCTGTGGAAGAAATTCAGGATATGGTGGAAAATCAGATTATGGCTACCGGAGCTTTCGATCTTGCAAGAAGATATGTGAGATACCGTTACAAAAGATCCCTGGTACGCAGGGCGAATACAACGGATAACAGAATCCTTTCCCTGATCGAGTGCAACAATGAGGATGTAAAACAGGAAAATTCCAATAAGAATCCTGCAGTCAACAGCGTACAGAGAGACTATATGGCAGGAGAGGTCAGCCGGGATCTTACCCAGAGAATGCTGCTTCCGGAAGACATTGTGGAGGCGGACAAGGAGGGAATTATCCATTTCCATGATTCCGATTACTATGCCCAGCATATGCATAACTGCGACCTTGTAAATCTGGAGGATATGCTTCAGAACGGCACGGTAATCAGCGGAACCATGATTGAGAAGCCTCACAGCTTTTCAACAGCCTGCAATATAGCAACCCAGATTATCGCTCAGGTTGCCAGCAACCAGTACGGCGGCCAGAGCATTTCCCTGACCCATCTGGCGCCTTTTGTTCAGGTGTCAAGGGAGAAGATCCGGGCTGAAGTTAAGGATGAGATGAAACTGGTAGGAATTGAGTACCCAGAGCATGTTCTCAATGAGATTGTAGAAAAAAGACTGAGAAAAGAGATAACAAAAGGTGTTCAGACAATCGAGTATCAGGTTATTACTCTGATGACCACAAATGGCCAGGCTCCTTTCCTTACCGTATTTATGTATCTCAACGAGGCAAAGAGCGAAGCTGAGAAGAAAGATCTTGCAATGATTATCGAAGAAACGCTCAAGCAGCGCTACCAGGGCGTGAAAAATGAAGCGGGAGTATGGGTAACACCGGCTTTCCCGAAGCTGATCTACGTGCTTGAGGAAGATAATATTGAAGAAGGAAGCCCCTACTATTATCTGACCGAGCTTGCAGCAAAATGTACGGCAAAACGCCTTGTGCCGGACTACATTTCCGAAAAGAAGATGAAAGAACTCAAAGAAGGCAACTGCTTCCCGGTAATGGGCTGCAGAAGCGCGCTCAGCCCCTGGAAAAACGAAAAGGGCGAATACCAGTTCTACGGACGCTTCAACCAGGGCGTTGTTACCATCAATCTTGTGGATGTAGCGCTTTCATCCGGCGGAGACGAGGAAAAATTCTGGAAGATCTTTGATGAAAGACTGAACCTGTGCTACCGTGCGCTGATGTGCAGACATGAAAGACTCAAAGGAACTCTTTCCGATGCCGCGCCGATTCTGTGGCAGTACGGTGCCCTGGCGCGTCTGAAAAAAGGAGAGACCATAGACAAACTTCTCTATGGCGGATATTCCACAATTTCTCTGGGCTATGCAGGACTGTATGAGTGTGTGAAATATATGACAGGAAAATCCCATACAGATCCGGAGGCGACTCCCTTTGCGCTGGCTGTTATGCAGCATATGAATGACGCCTGCGATCAGTGGAAGAAAGAGACCAATATCGGCTTCAGCATTTACGGATCTCCGATTGAGAGTACAACGTACAAATTTGCGAAATGTCTGCAGAAACGCTTTGGCATTATACCGGGCATTACAGATAAGAGCTATATTACAAACAGTTACCATGTGTTTGTAGGAGAAGAAATTGACGCCTTCTCCAAACTGAAATTTGAGTCACAGTTCCAGGCGCTTTCTACAGGCGGAGCGATCAGCTATGTGGAAGTTCCGGATATGCAGGATAATATTCCGGCAGTTCTTCAGGTAATCCGCTTTATCTATGACAACATCATGTATGCGGAGCTGAATACGAAGAGCGATTACTGCCAGAACTGCGGTTATGAAGGCGAGATCAAGATTGTGACAAATGAGGACGGCAAGCTGGTGTGGGAATGCCCGCACTGCGGCAACCGGGATCAGAATACGCTGAATGTAGCAAGACGTACCTGCGGTTATATCGGCACCCAGTTCTGGAACCAGGGAAGAACGCAGGAGATTAAGGAAAGAGTCCTTCATTTATAAACCGAACCATGTTTATAAGAACGCCGGGGATCCGGCAAAGTTAACAGCAGAATTAAGGAAACAGCCGCTTCTAACCCTGACGAGTAGGGCGGCTGTTTTTCTGAGCATCTGCAGGCTTATGCAGGAAAAGATAGAAAAAAGCTGCCAGGAGAATAAGAGTATGTATTATGGTGAAATAAAAAAATACGATATTGCCAACGGAGAGGGCGTCAGAGTGTCTCTTTTTGTTTCCGGCTGTACCCATCACTGCCCGGGATGCTTCAATCAGGATACCTGGGATTTTCGATACGGCAGGGAATATACAGAAAAAACGCAGCAGGAGATTCTGGATGCTCTTGCTCCCGGATATATAAACGGTCTGAGCCTTCTGGGCGGAGAGCCCTTCGAACCCCAAAATCAGAAAGTGCTGGTGGGACTGCTGCGGGAAATGAAGGAAAAGTATCCCCGGAAAGATGTCTGGTGTTACAGCGGTTATCTGTTTGATAAAGAACTGCAGGCGGAGAGCCGCGCAAGGTGTGAGTACACGGATGAAATGCTGTCTATGATCGATGTGCTGGTAGACGGACGCTTCGTAGAATCGCTGAAAGATATCCGGCTTGCCTTCCGGGGGTCTTCCAACCAGAGAGTAATTGATGTGAAGAAGAGCCGGAAGAGTGGAGAAATTATTCTGTGGGAGCCGAAAGTCAGAAGAGGTATATTATGAAAGAAACGAAAGGGTTGCGGCAGATTCTGCGGAAAATTTACCAGCTGCTTGATTTCAGACAGAAGAGAAACTTTGTTTTTATCATTATTATTATGATTGTGTCGGCAGGACTGACTCAGCTGACACCGAAGGCTGTGGGACAGCTGACAGACGAAATCCTGGTAGGAGATCAGGTTGATTTCTTTCAGGTAATCCCGTTTTTGATATTTATTCTTATCGTAAACGTGGCTAACGAGCTGATTAAAATTCTGCGGAGAGTGATGGTAGAAGACACTGCCACCCGGACGGAGAAAAAGGCCAGAGGAATTGTAATTCAGTCTCTTCTGAAAGCACCTCTGAGTTATTTCAAGAAAAATATGACGGGAAACATCCATGGCAGACTGAACCGCTGCCTGGAGGGAACAGTAAAGCTGGAAAAGCTTCTGTTTATGGATTTCGCACCGGCAATTTTTAACAGCATTGCCGCTATTGTAGTTATATTTACCACTCTTCCTGCGATCCTTGCCCTGCCTATGCTCCTTGTTATTCCTATCGGAACTGCAATCGTGTTCCGTCAGATTTCCACTCAGCGGGGAATCCGGGTAGAACTTCTTGAGACAAAATCTGCAATGGACGGTACGGTTGTAGAGCTGCTGAACGGAATTGAAGTGATCCGTATCACAGACAGTGTGGGGAGAGAGGCAAAGCGGTTTGACGGCAGATCAGAATTTCTGAGACAGAAGGAGATGAAACATCATCTTCAGATGGCAAAATATGACAGCCTGAAGTTTATAAATGAAGCAGTATTTACAGTCCTGATGATCGGAATTTCCACCTGGCTTGCAACAAAGGGGATTATTACGGTGGGAAGTGTGCTGACTGCGTATCTTTGTTTTGCCCAGCTGATCAAGCCGCTGGAAGAACTGCACAGGATTCTGGACGAATTGTCGGAGTGTATGGTGCTGGCGGAAGATTTCTTCCGGATGGTCGGACTGCCTGTAGATTTTTCCTACCTGCCGGCTGCGGCTGAAAAGGACGGCCCGGCACACAGAGAAGATAATACCGTAATTGACATCCGGAATCTGCGGTTCAGCTATGAGGATGACAAAACGGTTCTGGACGGGATCAATCTGAATATCAGACGGGGAATGTTCCTTGGAATTGCGGGCCCGAGCGGCTGCGGCAAATCTTCCCTGATTAAAGCGATCTGTAAACTGGAGCCGGCGGAGGGCAGCATCCGCATCAACGGAAGAGAGATGTCTTCCCTGTCCAGGCAGGATATTGCAGGTATGATTGCACTGGTTCCCCAGAACCCATTTCTGATAGCGGGAACGATTTATGAAAATATCTGTTATGGGACGGATAAGGAGGTCTCAGAGGCAGAAGTAGAAGAAGCTGCAAAAAAGGCCTGTATTTATGATTTTATAAACAGTCTTCCTGAAAAATTCAATACACAGATTGCGGAAGGCGGAGGCAATCTGTCGGGAGGACAGAAGCAGAGAATTGCCATTGCCCGTATCTTTCTGCGCAGACCTGAGATCGTAATTCTGGATGAAGCCACGTCTGCTCTGGACAATACTTCCGAGCGGTATATCCAGCGGGAAATCGAGCGGATGAAAGAACAGGACGGCGTGACGGTCCTTTCAATTGCCCACAGGCTGACCACTCTTGAAAACTGTGACGAGATTCTGGTATTTGATCAGGGGCACATATGCCAGAGAGGAAAATATGAGGATCTGATCGGACAGAAAGGACTTTTCAGAGATATGTATCATGGAATGGCTGCGGCCGGTGCGAACGTCTCTGGCGCCCGGTAAGCCCGAACTGAGATACCGGCGGGACAGACGCAAAAGCAAGAGCGGGCAGTTACGGTTTATTCGGGAAGACGGAAATAATCAAAAATATCCTTGACTTATTTTAAGCTTCTTCATATAATAATTGAGTATATTGCAAAGACAAAGAAGAGAAGTAGTAGGAGAGTATCGTTTCCAGAGAGCTGCCGGGAGGTGTGAGGCAGCAGCGTAAACTCTGAACTCATCTTGGAGTTCTTTCGGTGAACTTGTAAGAACCTCATCGAGTGACACAGGCAGCCGGAAGCGGGAATTCCCGTTACAGAATCAATGAGTGCATCTGCCCCCAGGCAGATGAATAAGAGTGGTACCACGGAAATAAAGCCTTTTCGTCTCTTTGTAAAATGAGAAGAAAAGGCTTTTTCTATGCGTCCGGTTAAAATGAATGATCAGAACAGTCTTCAGGCGGACATTCAGTAAGAGAAGAAAGAGAGGAATCGTCAGATGGGTACAAAGATCGTGTACAACCACAGAGCAATTGAGAAAAAATGGCGTGAGAGATGGGAAGAGAATCCGGTCAATCCGAAAGTGGATGACAATGGCAAAGAGAAGGAGAAATATTACTGCCTCGATATGTTCCCGTATCCGTCAGGAAACGGACTTCATGTCGGACACTGGAGAGGATATGTAATCTCCGATGTGTGGAGCCGTTATAAACTTCAGCAGGGCTACTATATCATTCATCCTATGGGATGGGATGCTTTCGGACTCCCGGCTGAGAACTATGCCATCAAGATGGGCGTTCACCCGGCAAAATCCACTGCTGAGAACGTGGCAAATATCAAGAGACAGATCAACGATATCGCAGCGCTTTATGACTGGGATATGGAAGTAAACACAACAGATCCGAATTTCTACAAATGGACACAGTGGATCTTTGTTAAGATGTTTA
>USFD01000002.1 GCA_900553885.1 uncultured Ruminococcus sp. | reverse complement strand
TTCTTACCAAAAAGGAGCCATTTTTTACCAAAGCCACAAAGTTTTTTACACTACCTAGGATAATGACAGATTGTAATCGTCTTTTTTCCCTCTTTAATTACCTCCATGTGTGAGACACTTTCAAAATATTTGCTCAGCCGGATCTGTTTCATCCACTTAATATCATGATTGCCTGTCACCAGATGCTTATGCCCTTTCATCCGTTCCAGATAAGTGTGCACCGGCACCCTGGAACGGTAAGAAAAATCGCCGGGAATCCACACGTCGTCAGAATCGTCTACATGCAGATTCCACTGGCGTATAATATATTCATTCATTTCTTCGACATCCGCAAACTTTTCTCCTCTCTCTGACATCTCCAGAATGCGGGCATGTCCGAGATGGAGATCACTTAAATACTTATTCGCCATAATCTTTTTCTCCAATCATTTTATTTCCGCCGCAGATTGCAGTTTCAGAATAGACTATGCCGTCAGTATTTCTTTTCTCAATAATTATGTATTATTTATTAAATTATATTTTGTCTTAATCTAATAATCCTGCCGGATAGCATAATATGTTTCACCGTTTACTTTGTATTTTAATAAAACGGCCCTTTTCCCCAGCTCAAAAACACGTATCCAATATTCTGGAAGATATATTTCACCATTGATTGCCTCCGATTCACATGTGCATCCATAAAAATATCTTTTAATTGTTCTCCATTTCAATTTGTCATCAGGATGGCTTTCCTCAAGAATTGCTACAAATTGCTTCCATTGTTCCGGAAGATAAACATATATCAATCCTCCCAAACCTTTTCCTATGACCAGAGGTCCTCTTGCTGTTTTCAGCTCCTCCGCCTCACATTCCGGCAGAACAATGCAACAACTCGATTCTCTTTTACCACTGTTCTTTTCTATATGTTCCAAATGTCTAATTTCTATATATACTTCCTGCACAGGATACTCTTTATCAAGATGAAACCATACCGTATCCCTTAAATCAAAAATATTCATTACACGCTCCCTCCTGCTTTTCCTTTCTTCTATTTTCAATCAATTTATCTCACCCATTTCAATCTTGAAGTTTCATATATATCACAATTTCCGCAGATACTCTGCCGGCACCATCACCGTAAGCCATACTCCGTTGACCGACCGGTAAAACCGGAACCCTTTCCGATACATTTCCCCGCTTTTCACCTGATAAATCACCGGCCTGCCATGACGCCGTCCCACCTGTTCAGCGGTCTGCTCATCCGCCGACAGATGCACATACATGCGGTTTCCCGGTCTGAGCCCTGTTCTGTCAATCGAAGCCACATATTTCTCCGCAGTTCCATGCCACAGTATTTCCGGAGGCTCCGACGGCTCCAGATCCAGATCAACCGGAATGGAATGTCCCTGATTTGCCCGGATTCTGGTTTTGTCTTCATTGAATGAATACCGCTGTTTCTTATCCGTCCTTACGATTTCCTCCAGGATTTCTCTGTTAAACTTTTTCTTTTCGGCAATTCCTTCGATCAGTTCATCCACATCCGCCCAGCCATGCTCATCCAGAGTAATCCCGATCGTTTCCGGTCTGTGTCTTAAAATCATACTCATATACTTACTGATCTTTTCATAACTCACTGTTCCGTCCCTCCGTATCTTTCCATTATTATATTACAGACAGCAGTTTCAGAATAGACGATACTGTCAGTATTTCTTTTCTCAATTCCATTTTTCCCACTCTTCATCTGTTAACCGGGGCGAGTACCAGCATGATTCAAGACTTTCATCCCATGAAATGACCTGATTCGATACATAGATGAAACCGCCGTTTTCCAGCGGACGGACAACAAGTTCGCTGGTCACCGCGCGGTCGGTCATTTTTTCTTCCCATACTGCTTCGACCCAGAGCCTGACCGTGCCGTCATCCTGTTCCCGGAAGTCAACCACCTCCGCATAGGGTTCGTAGGGTTCTTCCGAATCGTGCAGCCACCGGGGTCTGTACCGGTATGTATCTCTGTCCGGATAATAAATAGTATTTGCCGCGATCTGTTCCCGGGTTATATGAAAATGCTCCTGGATTATTTCTTCAAATTCACCGGCCGGTATTTCGTACTCCGCGCCTTCATACGCCTCATACGGCACATATTCTCCGTATTTTAAATAATAGAAAATCTCATACAGATCGTACAGCTCCAGTTCTGAATAATCCTGCTCATTCCAGTCGGTAATCAGCATGTTATTCCTGGTATATCCTATAGGATATACATATTTCCGGCTGAATTCCCTGCATTTCTGATCCAGCGGCTTTACCCGGAACGCAGTCTCTCCCGGAGGGCCGTCAAAGCCCTGTGGATGGTATTCCTCGATAAAGAGATATCCTTTTTCCGTATACTTCCAGGAGCAGGCCTCAAATTCATGATGCCAGCAGACCCGGGGCCGGTTTTCTTCCCATTGGAGTGTACTGACTGTCACATGGATTCCGCCGTTTTCCGCTTCCATATCATACCGGACAAAACCGCCTTTATCCAGAACCGCAAAAATCGTGGTCTCTGTATTTTCCCCTTCACCGGCTTTTACGCAGAACTCCTCCACCTGCCTGTAATTCGCCATATTTATCTGATTCTCCGCATCAACCGCCGCATATCCCATTCCGCCAAGATACTCTGTAATATCCTGCTTCAGACCAGACGAATCCAGCAGCCCCTGCTCTGCGGCCTGCTCATAAATTTCCCGGTATCCTTCTGCCAGTTCCTCTGACTCTTCAGCTGTCTCCCGCTGTTCGGAGCCGCCGCTTTCCCTGTTTTCTGTATCTGTTTCTTCATGCCGGTCCGGACTGCAGCCCATACAGACTGCCATAAGAACCAGGATAAGAATTATCCCCCGCCGCACATCTATGATATAACGCTTCCCCGGCCCGGCTTTCCGGCGCTGTCTTCCGCCTTTTTCTTTCATATGCATTCTGTCCTTTTCTGAAAATGTAACAGCACTTATTTTTATATTACATCTGTAAGATTTTTCTGTACACAGATTACAACTGTAAGATTTTTCTGTACACAGATTACAACTGTAAGATCAATATGTCAAGTGCCGGTTCTTCCTCTCTTTGAATTTTCCGGATCCCTTTCTCTTAATCCGTCTGATTCCGCCGCCTACACATAGAATTCTCTGCCGTCATCCAGCCTGAGGCAGGAAAGCCTTCCTCCTGCGCCACGGCGCTCGTTTCCGGTGTCGATATCCGTATATCTGCTTCCGTAATATATCCGGGCCGTTCCATGATCCGGCAGAAGAATCACCGGGTAATGTCCTACTATGATCTTCCTGTCAAACCGGACAGATGCCGGGATAAAATGAATATCATCTGAAAACAGATATCTTTCCATATCTGCCGCGGCCGCCTGATCCACAGACTTCCGGATATCAATCAGGCCTGTCTCCGGATCGCGGACAGCATAATCCGCGTTATATCCTGAGTGGGTAAGAAAATACTGTTCGCCCTTTACTGTTATGATTTTATATATCGGAAGCGTCTTCAGATATGCCAGTAATTCCCTTTTCTTCTCTTCCGGAAGGCTGTCCGCCTCGCTGCGGGTCGCGCTGCCTCCGCAGGTATCCCACAGTGAAGCGGTTATTGTGCCCTGAAGATATCTCTCGAAAAGATACTCATGGTTCCCTTTTATCAGACATACATTCTCCATATGGCGGATGAACTCAAGCAGATAAAGATTATCCGATCCTTTATCCACCACATCTCCAAGGATGCAGAGAGAATCAGAGGATGAAAAATTTATCTTTAGCAGCATTTTATAAAAGGAGGGATAATCTCCATGGATATCGCTTATAACATAAATCATATGGCATACCTCTTTTCTTATTCAGGTAGTGTGGGAACTGTGTTGGTTCCGTAAATCTGCAGATGATAAGAAGATATAATTCGCTCATACAGGAAAATACATTGACGGGACGACCTGTCATGATATTTACCATTTATATCAATTTGATAATGAACTGCGCAGTAATGGCGGCTGCTTTCGTTTATCCTTGAAAATCTCATATATAAGACCAACAAGGGCAACAATGAATATTACATATTTTTTAGTTTTCTTAAATTCTACTCATAACAGAAAAGGACACCCCTCTGACCTTCTTTCAGAAAAGTGTCCTCATCATTCATTCCATTATCTTAGTAAAGCTTCGCTCCCGCCGGAATCTGATCATCCACCATCAGCAGATTCAGTCCCTCATGTCCGTCATAGTCATAAACCGCGCTGATCAGCATACCGCAGGAATCAATTCCCATCATCTTCCTCGGCGGCAGGTTCGTGATCGCGATGCAGGTCTTTCCGACCAGCTCCTCCGGCTCATAGTACTCGTGAATTCCGCTTAAAATCGTGCGGTCTGTACCTGTTCCATCGTCCAGTGTGAACTGCAGCAGTTTCTTTGACTTCGGTACGGCGATGCACTCTTTTACCTTCACAACACGGAAATCCGACTTGCTGAATGTGTCGAAATCAACGAAATCTTCAAACAGCGGCTCAACCTTTACCTTGGAGAGATCCAGTTTTACAGCCGGCGCTTCTTCTGCGGTCTCAGAAGCCTGCGCTTCGTTATTCGCAGCGTTCTTTGCTGCTCCCTGTGACTTCATTGTCGGGAAGAGCAGCACGTCGCGGATCGCAGCGCTGTCCGTAAGCAGCATGCACATTCTGTCGATACCGAATCCGATACCGCCTGTCGGCGGCATACCGATTTCCAGCGCATTCAGGAAATCCTCGTCTGTGTGCTCTGCCTCATCATCGCCTGCTGCCGCGTTCGCGTCCTGCTGAGCGAAACGCTCTCTCTGGTCGATCGGGTCGTTCAGCTCGGAGTAAGCGTTTGCCATCTCCCAGCCGTTCATAAAGAACTCGAAACGCTCCACATAATCCGGATTCTCCGGTTTTTTCTTGGTCAGCGGTGAGATCTCAATGGGGTGATCCATAACGAATGTAGGCTGAACCAGATGTTCCTCCACATATTCCTCAAAGAACAGGTTCAGGATATCCCCTTTCTTATGTCTCTCTTCAAACTCAATGTTATGCTCTTTTGCAAGCTCTCTTGCCTGCTCCAGAGTCTCTACTTCATTCCAGTCCACGCCTGCATATTTCTTCACAGCGTCCACCATTGTAATGCGCTCGAAAGGCTTGCCCAGATCCATCTCAATGCCGTTGTAGACAATCTTGGTTGTGCCCAGCACTTCCTGCGCCACGTGGCGGTACAGGTTCTCTGTCAGATCCATCATGCCGTTGTAGTCTGTATATGCCTGATAGAGCTCCATCAGAGTGAACTCCGGATTGTGTCTTGTATCAAGGCCTTCATTTCGGAATACGCGGCCGATCTCATAGACTTTCTCGAGACCTCCCACGATCAGTCTCTTCAGGTAGAGCTCCAGTGAAATCCGAAGCTTCAGATCTTCGTTCAGTGCATTGAAGTGGGTCTCGAAGGGTCTTGCGGCAGCGCCTCCGGCGTTAGCCACCAGCATGGGAGTCTCCACCTCCATGAATCCCTCTCCGTCCAGATATTTGCGGATCGCGCTGATAATTCTGGAACGTTTGATAAAGGTATCCTTTACTTCCGGATTCATGATCAGATCCACATATCTCTGACGGTAACGGGTATCCGTGTTGGTCAGTCCGTGGAACTTCTCCGGAAGAATCTGAAGACTCTTGGAAAGCAGCGTAACATGAGACGCATGGATGGAAATCTCACCGGTCTTTGTCCTGAATACTTCACCTTCAATGCCGATCACATCACCTACATCCAGCTTTTTGAACTCTTTGTAGTTTTCCTCTCCCACACTGTCTCTCGCAACATAGGACTGAATATTTCCTTTCAGATCCTGAACATTACAGAAAGAAGCCTTTCCCATCACACGTTTGGACATCATACGTCCGGCGATTGATACACGCTTTCCTTCCAGTTCCTCAAACTGATCCTTGATCTCCTGGCTGTGATGTGTCTGATCATACTTTGTGATTACGAACGGGTCTTTTCCGTTCTGCTGCAGTTCCGCAAGTTTCTCGCGGCGCACCTTTCTCAACTGATTCAGATCTGGTTCCTGTCCGTTTTTCTGCTGCTGTGCCACTGTTTCTTCTCCTTCCTCACAGGCGTTCCCTGGATGCCTGTCCCTCTCTTCTTCTTACATAGTTTCCGCGGATAATAATACCTGTACAAGCGAATTCAGACCCCTTAAAAAAGAGGTCTGGCGCGTAGTCATATGTTTACTTTGAACGGCTGATCTCAAGCACTTTATACTGGATCACGCCCGCCTGCGTCTCCACGTCAGCGGTCTCGCCGACCTTTTTGCCGATCAGCGCCTGCCCTACCGGAGACTCATTTGAGATCTTGCCCTCAAGGCTGTTCGCCTCTGTTGAGCCGACGATTTTGAACTCCATCTCCTCGTCGTATGTGATGTCGTACACCTTCACAGTACATCCCACATTGATCTTGTCAAAGTCAACTTCATCTTCTACAACAACCTCTGCGTTTTTCAGAATGCCTTCCAGCTCTTCGATCCGCGCCTCAATATCTCTCTGTTCATCTTTGGCCGCATCATACTCTGCATTCTCTGAAAGGTCGCCCTGCTCTCTCGCCTCTTTGATCTTGGCTGCGACTTCCTTTCGTTTCACCACTTTCAGATTCTCAAGTTCATCTTCCAGTGCCTTTAATCCGGCATAAGTAAGTAATCGTTTCTTTGCCTCTGCCATTGGTTACGCTTCCTTTCTGTCTCTCCGATTTTCTTTCTATTTTCAGATATGCCTTATACAGGAATGCATGTCCTGTATGCTGTCATTTAAGTCTATTTCGCAATTTCAATATTATAACCAAAGTCTATAATGATGTCAAGAGATTTTCCAGCTCTTCCAGGCTCTCCACGGCGTTTACGCGCTCCCGCAGACGTGCCGCTCCTTTCAGGCCTTTCGTGTACCAGGCCACATGCTTTCTCATCTCCCGGATGCCTGAGAATCCGCCCTTATACTCCAGCTGAAGGCGGGCGTGTCTGAGGATCATCCGGCGTACTTCATCTTTGTCCGGCCTGGGCGGAAGTTCTCCGGTTTCCTCCCATTTCACCATCTCCGAAAAGATCCAGGGATTGCCCTGGGCGCCCCGGGCGATCATAATGCCGTCGCATCCGGTCTGTCTTACCAGTTCCTCTGCTTTTTCCGGGGTAGTGACATCGCCGTTTCCGATGACCGGAATGGATACTGCCTCTTTTACCTGGCGGATAATATCCCAGTCCGCCTTTCCGCTGTAGTACTGCTCCCTTGTCCGCCCGTGGACAGCCACCGCCGACGCGCCGGCCTCCTCCGCGATCCGGGCGATCTCCACGGCATTTACATGATCGTCGTCAAATCCTTTTCGGATCTTTACAGTCACCGGCTTCTCTATGGCATTTACAATGGCGCTGACAATCTCATATACCAGTTTCGGATTCTTCATCAGGGCAGAGCCCTCGCCGTTTTTCACCACTTTCGGGACCGGGCAGCCCATATTGATATCCAGTATGGCAAAGGGACGCTCTTCGATCCGTTTTGCCATCTCGCTCATGATCTTCGGATCGGAACCGAAGAGCTGCAGGGACACCGGCTTCTCATCCGGATGAATTTCCAGCAGGCTCTCTGTATTCCGGTTATTGTAGTAGATCGCCTTGGCGCTGACCATCTCCATACAGAGAAGTCCTGCCCCCTGCTCCCGGCAGAGCAGACGAAATGGCAGGTCCGTCACCCCTGCCATAGGTCCCAGTATATATCGGTTTTCAAGTTCTACATTTCCTATTTTCAAATGCTGCATATTGGTATCTGTCAATTTCCTTTCATCCTGTCATAGATCAGCCGCAGCCCGTTCAGGGTCAGCTGGGGATCATACAGATCAATGCACTCTGTCTCTTTTGCTATAATCTTCCCCAGGCCTCCTGTAGCGATCACATATGCGTCAGTATATCCGGACTCCTCTTTCATCTTCTTTACAATATACTCCGTCTGTCCGATGGCTCCGAATACAAGTCCGCCCTGCATTCCCGAAACGGTCTCCCGGGCGAGAATGGACTCGGGCTTTTTGATCTGGATTGCCGGGAGCATGGCCGCGCCGCCCCACAGAGAGCGTCCCGCTGTCTCAATGCCCGGAGCGATAATGCACGCTTCCAGGGTGCCGTCCGGTCCGATCAGATCATAGGTTGTGGCTGTTCCGAAGTCAATCACAATGGCGGAGCCGCCTGCGCGGGCATATCCTGCCACCGCGTTGACAATCCGGTCCGGGCCGGTTCTGGAAGGATTGTCCGTAACCACCCGGATCCCGGTATCGGATTCCGGCGAGACAATCAGCGGCACCGTATCCAGATATTTGATAATGGCGCTTGTCAGTGAATGCATGATATCCGGCACAACCGAGGCAATAATAACCGCCTTGATTTCCTTCGGGTCAATGGACCTGTGTTCCAGTATGCCGCAGATGGTCATCCCGTATTCATCCGATGTGCGGGGACGCTTTGTGGTCATACGGAACATACCAAGCAGCTCCTCCTCCCGGAACACTCCCATTGTAATATTTGTATTACCTACATCAATCGTAAGCAGCATATGCCGTCCTCCCATGCTTCATTTATACTTTCCTTATATTAGCAAGGATCCGGCGCCGCCGTCAACCTTTTCTGCCTCTATAACTGCAGTGCAGGTCCTCTGCAGGGAATCTTTGCTCCCCTGCAGAGGACCTGCACAAATCAGACACCTTATAAATGCTCTGGCAGTGAAAATCCCCTGCCTAAAATCTCTTGATCTTCCTTGTTGTCGTCTTTTCAAACTCAGTATCTCTGACAATCAGACTGTAGATCTTCTTCTGAGGCGCCGCGGTCTTATTGTATTCATCAATCACTTCCTGCAGTTTCGCTTTCACGTCTTTGATCCGTTTCTTCTTTACATAATCCTGATCCGGATAGATCTCGGCTTCGATTACGCCGTTGTTCTCCCGGACAAGCACTTCCCCTACCAGACGGTTGGTGCTCAGAGCGTTCTCCAGCTCTTCAGGAGATACATTTTCTCCGTTCTTTGTAATAATCAGGTTCTTCTTGCGGCCGGTCAGGTAGACAAATCCGTCCTCATCCACATATCCCAGGTCGCCGGTCTTCAGCCATCCGTCTTCCAGGGTCTCGGCAGTCTCTTCCGGCATCTTGTAATATCCCTGCATGACACTGCTTCCCTTTACCCAGAGCTCGCCGTCCACTGTCTTTGCCTCG
The DNA here is from genome assembly GCA_900553885.1 of uncultured Ruminococcus sp. Lineage (GTDB taxonomy): Bacteria > Bacillota > Clostridia > Lachnospirales > Lachnospiraceae > Mediterraneibacter. Next base: position 60,250 of record USFD01000002.1, on the reverse strand, counting down.
CAGTTGGGCAGAAGCTGCCCTACCGAATCGGAGCGGATATTCCAGCTCTGATTGACACTGATAACAGGGGCGCACTCGGTCATGCCGTATCCCTGCTGGATTACGATATCATATTTTCTGAACATATCGATATATTTCGGATCCAGATAAGCTCCCCCGCTGCAGATGGTATGGAACTGCTTGCCGAACACCTGATTCTTCACAATCTTCGCCGGGAGAAGGGATGCCTCCTCCAGCTTCTTCGCCATCGTCTCAATCATCAGCGGCACCATCAGGATCATCTCCGGCTTGAACAGTTTGATGTTCTTGGCCACACGTATGAGCGAATCATTAATACAGATCACCGCGCCCAGAGATGTGCCTTTCAGGATATCCATACTCAGGCAGTATGCGTGATGAATCGGGAGAACCGTCATGATCACGGTACGCTCCGGTATTTTCATGTCCAGGCAGGTGGCGTTCTCCGCCACATTTCTGTGGGTAAGCATTACGCCCTTGCTCTTGCCCGTTGTTCCCGATGTAAACATAATTGTACAGAGCTGATCCGGCTGGGGCTCATAATCAAAACTGCCCCGGTGCTCCTCCAGAAGTTTCCAGAATGCAAGGGCATGTCCGTCCGGCTCTTCCTGCTGCATGGACACCAGATATTTCAGCTGCGGGTAGCGGTCTTTTACGATTGCCGCAACATCTTTTCTTACCTCGTCATAGACAAGCATGGTGGAGTCCGACCGGGCAATCAGATCGCATACGTCCTCCGCCGGCAGATTTACATCCAGGGGCACAATAACGCTTCCGCTGTTGACCGTGCCGAAATATGTCACCAGCCAGGCATAGGAAGTCATACCGATTACGGCAATATGATTTCCCTGCTCTCCCAGGTCTTTCAGCACATTGGAAAAGCTCTCGCTGTCTTCCCTTAACTGAGTATAGGTTTTTGATTCGATCTCATTTTTACTGATCTTATAGCGTACTGCATCTTCCGGGCCATATTTTTTCTCTGTATTGACCAGGATCTGGCGAACCGTACTGCAAAGCATATTTTTCCCATTCCTTTCTCCGCGCCTCGTCCCGGCGCAGGATCAACTATTCAACTGATTTCCCTTCCGGCTCTTCTGCCGGAGCGCTTTTCCCGTTTGATACAGGAAAAGCTGATTCGCTGTTAATTTTCAGCAGTCAGTTTCTCCAGATAATCCACAGCCTCCTGAACCGTACGGATATTGGCCGCTTCTGTCTGCTCAACTTCCACGTCAAATTCGTCCTCGATTTCTCCCAGCATGCTCATAAAATCAAAGGACGTAAATCCCAGATCTTCCATAAAACGGGATTCCGGATGAATATTCTCCGGTTCTACTTCAACATAATTGCAGATAATATTTACCAATTTCTCAAACATGTCTGTTCTCCTTCTCCTATATTTTTCTTCCATATGTCTCTCCGGATTCTGGTTATCTTCTCCGGCTATACCAGCTTGATTACCTCGCCGATGGTCAGATCCGGATTCTCGGCTCCTTTGAACATAATCTTGCACAGATAGTAGTACAGGTACTCCAGCTCTTCTCTGGAATAAGCCTTGATCTGATGTTCAAAATTAAAGTCCAGGCCATTGTCTTCCGGGCGGTGCATAACAGTCAGATATACGCCCTGAGGGCAGGTGCCGTTCGGATACCACTTCGTTTTATACCGGATGTCCCCCAGCTGGTTCAGACCTTTTTCCTTTAACGTAAGAGGCTGATAGGTCAGCGAAATAGGTTCATAAGTAAGCCCTGCATGAGGCTGGGGATACAGTTTTGACCGGTATGCGAAATAAGCGGTCGGATCATAATTCGCATGGCGGAATATTTCATTCTGTTTATCCCGGATTGCGTATACTCCGTCGATAAATTTCATATCCTCGGAAAAGGCTGTGCGGATCGGGAAGGAATGTATTCTTGTGCCGCCGGACTTTTTCTCCTTCAGTGTTGCACGGCGGGCAATTGCGTTGTTAATGGACACATCCTCAAATCCGTTCATTTTCTGATAATAAGTGCGCAGCCCCATAAGAATCAGACATGCCAGAGATACATGATATTTCTCGCAGAAATCCATCAGACGTTTCGTAGGCTCTTCTTCCAGATGGAAAATATCCAGCGCGGATGTTGTGTCGTCAGATGCGTTAAAGGCGGTGCGGAGCTTCGGATTTTTGAACATTTTTCTTGCGGCTTCCAGTTTGTCCGTTCCGTGAATTCCGTTATAGATCGGTTCGCCCTTTTCAATCTCTTTCTGGAAAAAGGCAATATCTCTCTGCTGAGCCTTGCTTCCCGCTTCATAAGCCAGATCTTTCTGAAGCTGTTCTATATAAGAGCACATATCTTTCGGATAGGGCACGCCTTCATATTTGGCATTACAGTAAAGTTCAATAATATCTTTCAGGAAACAGATCAGAGACTGGGCGTCCACTGTCATATGCTGTCCAAGGAAATAGATCCCGTTAAATCCGTCCGGCATTTTGATCATTACCACTCTGGACATCTGTGTATCTTCCATTTTAAACGGAACCCTGGTCCACTCCTGCATTCTGGCTTCTGCTTCTTCCAGCGTTCCCTTTGAGAAGTCTGCAAATTCAATATCCTGCTCCTCAGGATCGGCCACATACTGATACCAGTTTCCTTCCTTATCCTTAGCGAAACGGATCCGCATGCCCTCGCTTCTTGCATAGGCTTCATTGATGGATTTTCTGAGCTGATCCCAGTCCAGATCCACCTCGATTGTCAGGCTGGTCCCGATATTCAGAACTGCCATACTCGGGCAGTGGGGTGCATAGTAAAGATGAAATTTCTGTGCTACTGTAAGCGGATACACTTTATGTCCTTTTCTTGTCCTCATCATTTCATTATTCCTCCGATAAATGAATCCAGGGCCTCCTCATAGGCTTCTGTATCTTTGTAGTAACTCTCTCCGTGGCCCGCGTCCTTGACAATAAGTTTCGTTTTCGGCGAAGCGCAGTTTTTATAAATTTCTTCGCACATCCAGCAGGGAACAAAGATATCTTTTTCTCCGTGGATAAACAGAATCGGAACCTTTGCTTTTCTTACTTCCCTTGCCGCGTTGCATTCATCCAGCCCGTACCCGGCATTTTTCTTATTCAGTCTGTCTGCGATCTGAATCATCGGGAATGCCGGAAGATGGTACATGCTGTGAAGCACATGGGTAAACACATCTTTAGCAGATGTAAATGCGCAGTCTGAAACAATTCCTTTTACCTGTTCCGGAAGCTTCAGACCGCTCATCATGCAGACCGTGGCGCCGCCCATGGAATTTCCGTGGAGCAGAATCTGAGCGTCTTCGCCGATCTTGTCTGTCATCCATTCAACCCATTTCATTCCGTCCAGACGGTCCATGGTGCCGAATCCGATATAAGTGCCCTCGCTTTCTCCGTGTGCCCTTTCATCGATCATCAGCATGCGGAACCCATGTTTCAGATAATACCAGGAGAGGCTTCCGTAATCGTCAAGGCCTTTGCTTGTATAGCCGTGGAAGCAGATCACCGCTTTGTTTCCCCCGTCTCCCTCAAAGTATGTACCATGAAGTTTCAGGCCGTCATGGGACGTAATCCATACATCCTCGTGAGGCTGTTCCATCATCCAGTCGCGGCGCTCATGCATAAGGGGGAAATAGTTCTCCCAGTCCACGCCGGACATCTTCATTGTCCGCTCCGTCTTCGCGTTATACCTTTTCATTGTCCGCCTGTAGAAATATGCCGTTCCGCCGGCTTCCGCGGCAGCCAGCACTCCCAGAACCGCCGCCGCTCCTTTTAATATCCTGCTCATTTTCTCACCTGCTTTTTATTCTGCTGGTTGATACGTTGCTCTTCCTTAATCCATTCTTCCGTATCTCTTATTTTCCTTTTTTCTTTTTGTCTTTCTTGCTGTTAATCAGATCTTTGAGTTTCAGCGCTTTATCAATATTGCCTTCCACTTTCAGTTTCCCAAGTGTCACCGCAAGAATCGGATCTGTTTTGCCGTCCGCAATTTTAAATAATGTCTCTGCGCTGCAGGTAAACATTGCGTCGCGGTCAAAGTACTCATACGGCTCAACAGAAAGCTGTCCGTCCTTTACTTCGGCATAAAAAATACCTTCCGCCTCCCCGGTGATATTGAACTGATACGCCAGATGTTCCTGAATATCGCTTACATCTGCCTCCATCAGCATTCCCTTTACCTTTGAAAACATATCTGCGTAGGTCATAGTTTCCTCCTCCTTCGACCGTTCCGGTCGTTTTTCGACCAGCGGTCATCTTCTTTCTTCTGTTAGATTAGCACCTTTTCGACCGGCGGTCAACCGTCGCCGCTGTCAAAATAACTGTGAGAATTTTCCTCTTTTTTGTGCGTTTTTCTTTCTGGTTCTTTTATACCGGATGTGCTATACTGAGTTGTAAGTTCCGGCCGGTTTCACTCCCGGCGCCTCCGGCAGACACGGGGCCGGAGAAATGTACCTTTTGCACAGAAGAGAGTTTTATATCAGGAAGGCGATGATTATGCAGAGACAGCAGACAAAATATAATCTTATTCTGGATTCACTTCAGAAACTTCTGGAAAACAAAAAACTGCAGACGATCTCGGTAAGCGAGATTGCTCAGACTGCAGGGATCGGCAAAGGAAGCATCTATTACTACTTTCCTTCCAAAGACGCCATTCTCGAAGCCCTGGTAGAGCGCAATTATGAAAAGCCTCTGACAACGGCGAAGAACCTCTCCGCCCAGACGGATATTCCGCCGTTCACCCGTATGGCCATGATCTTCCAGGCATGCCGGAATTCCTCTACCGAGTATCTGAAGTCCGGACGGGAATCCGGAGTGGGCGCTCCGGAGAAAGCACTGCTCCATCAGAAATATATGAATCACCTGATTTCCGAATTCAAGCCTGTCCTGGCCGAGATCATACGGCAGGGAATTGACTCGGGAGAGATTCATTTCAACAGTCCGGAAGCACTGGCTGAAATCGTTCTGATTGTACTGACCGTGAAGATGGACAATACGATTGTCCCCTCTTCCCGGGATGAAATCGAGGCAACCATTGAAGGACTGGTATCCCTGCTGGAAAAAGGCACAGACAATCCTCCCGGTTCGCTGAATTTCCTTCTGTCATAGTCCGCTGTCTTCCCGGCTCTTGACATCTGTCTGTTTTTGTGCTAGGTTTTATGGAAAGAATGCATAATGCGAGTCTGAAAAGCGAATAAAGCAATTTATTCGCTATGTTTTTTCAGTCGTATTAGCACTCATTTAATTTGAGTGCTGACAAGAAAGAAAAGGAGGAATACTTCATGATTATACGTCCTATTTATAATATATTGCTTCTCCCGGATGTCACATATTATTTTAAGACCGATTTTTTCACGGAATTTACTGACGGTCCGCTGGAAGCAGGAACAGATATTATCTTTGCCTTTGTAAAGGAGGATATCGAGGATTCCTCCCTTCAGCCGGAAGATTTCTATCCCATAGGGCTTTCCGCCCGCGCAGAGAATATCGGCGAGGATGATTCCGTACAGATCCGCACCCTTCACCGTGTCGTTCTTTCGGACATCTGCCTGGATCATAACGGGATCCGCGCGTCCGTCTCCCTGCGGCCGGATATCGAAGATATGCCGGAAGAGCAGCAGAAGGAAGAATTTTCCCGCCTGCGGGCATCGCTTCTTAAATTTGTCCAGGGTTATCAGTGGGGAATCTGGGCCAGAGGATTTATCCTGCAGAGGAAAACAATTTTTGATCTGGCTTCCGCTCTGTCCGACTATCTGAATCTGACGGCGGAGGAAAAATATGCGATTCTCGCATGCGACTCCATACAGAACCGCTATCGTCTTATTGAAAAGGCGATTCAGGAATTCATGGAAGTAGCAAAGGTTGCCGCAGAGGCGCAAAATGCCCAGAAAAGCAATCAGGAACAGCTCTACCGGGAAGCTGCTCTGAAAAAACAGATCGACTATCTGCAGAAAGAGCTGGATGACATGCACCCGGAAAACATATCCGATGTAAGAAAGTTCGAGAAAAAGATCGAGACCTCCGGCATGAACGAAGAGGCCCGCAAGGAAGCAGAAAAGGTTCTCAACCGGATGCGCCAGGAAGGAAAGGAAAGCCATGAGTACGGCCTGCTCTACGACTATCTGGACTTTGTAACCAGCCTGTCCTGGAAGCCGCCGAAATTTGAAGACATTGACCTGAACCGTGCCGAAGAGATTCTGGACGAAGATCACTATGGTCTGAAAAAGGTAAAGAAAAGGATTATACAGCAGCTCGCCGTTATGGCCCTGAACAGAAAGCAGTATGGTTCTATTCTGCTCTTCGTAGGCGCTCCCGGAACCGGTAAAACCAGCATCGGCCAGAGTATCGCCCGGGCCCTTGGCAGGGAATATGTCCGCATCAGTCTGGGCGGCATCCGGGATGAGGCGGAAATCCGCGGGCACCGCAGAACCTATATCGGCGCCATGCCCGGACGGATCATGGAAGGCATGAAACGAAGCGGTGTTTCCAATCCTGTCATGGTGCTGGATGAAGTAGACAAACTGGCCAAAGACTATGGCGGCGATCCGGCCAGCGCCCTTCTGGAGGTGCTGGATCCGGAACAGAACAATACTTTCACCGACCATTATATGAATGTGCCCTACGATCTGTCCAATGTGCTCTTCGTATGTACTGCAAACACTACGGATACCATTCCCGAAGCTCTGCTCAACCGGATGGAAGTCATCTCCTTCCCCGGCTACACCGCGGTTGAGAAATATCAGATTGCCAGAAAGCATCTGATTCCCAAAGCCATGGAGGCCATGGGGATTCAGAAGGGCATGCTGAAAATTTCAGACAGCGCTCTTCGCCGGATCATCGAGGAATACACCATGGAATCCGGCGTCCGGGATCTGAAGAAAAATATTGAGACACTGTGCCGTACCGCCGCTGTTCAGCTGGTAAAAGGCAGCAGTTCCGCCTCTGATTCTGACGGCGCTGCGGCAGCTCCGGTATCTGTGACCAAAAATAACCTGACCGAGTATCTGGGCCGTCCTGCCCTCCACCGGGAACGCAGGCTGACTGCTTCCACCCCCGGCGTCGTAACCGGACTTGCCTGGACACGGGCCGGCGGCGAGATCCTGTTTATCGAAAGTAAGCTGACCAAAGGCAAAGGGCGCCTTACCATCACCGGCCAGCTGGGAGATGTAATGAAGGAATCGGTGCAGATCGCCCTGACACTTGTGAAATCTCTCTATCCGAAGGAAAGCAAGGTATTCGAAGACCATGATCTTCACATCCATGTTCCCGCGGGAGCTGTACCCAAAGACGGTCCTTCGGCGGGCATCACTCTGGTAACCGCTCTTGCCTCCCTTATTACCGGCAGGCCGGCGGATCCGGAAAGCGCCATGACCGGAGAAGTCTCTCTGAGAGGGGGCGTAATGCCTATCGGCGGACTTCCCGAAAAACTGATGGCAGCCCAGCGGGCAGGCATCAGACGGGTATTTATTCCTCATGACAATGTAGAAGATCTGGAAGACGTGGCAGAAGAAGTAAAAGAAAAACTGACCATCGTACCCGTAAAAAAAGTAACCGACGTGCTGAAAGCCGTCCTGGAATCATAAATCCGGGTAATAAAATAAGCCGGGGAGGCAGTCAGGCAAACTTTGACTGCCTCCCCGGCTCTTATTTTAATCTGTCCGCTCTGATCCGGCCCGGGATCTGGCTTATCAGCAGATCTCAGCGCCTGCCGGCATATCTTTTTCCGGAACAACAAGAGCCAGATTGCCTTTGTCATCTTCCGCGCAGAGAAGCATTCCTTCTGAAAGAACCCCTGCCAGTTTTGCCGGTTTCAGGTTTACCAGCACCATGACTTTCTTGCCGACCATTTCTTCCGGCGTGTAATGTGCCTTGATGCCGGATACGATCTGTTTTACCTGGCTTCCGATCTTCACCTGGGAGCAGAGAAGCTTTTTGGACTTTTTCACTTCCTCGCAGGCAATGATCTCTCCAACCTGGAACTGCATCGCGCCGAACTGGTCAAATGTAATTTCCGGTTTTGCCTCAATGTCGATCACCGGTTCATCCTCTTTCTTTTCTCCGGAAGCTTCCTCTGTGTGCGGATGAAGCTCTTCCACCTTTTTCATTACTTCCTCAATGTCCAGTCTCTGGAAAAGGATCTCCGGCTTATCGGTCACATGTCCGCCGCCCAGCTGCTCCAGAATCTTTCTGCTGGTTGAAGGCATAAAGGATTCCAGAAGCTCCGCGCCCACGGAGATCGACTGGATCAGATTCCACAGCACTGTTTCCAGACGGTCTTTCTTCGCCTCATCTTTTGCCAGAACCCACGGCATTGTCTCGTCAATATATTTGTTGCAGCGTTTAAACAGATTGAAGATTTCTGTTATGGCGTCCGCCACTCTCAGACGGTCCATCTTCTCTTCTACTGCCTTCGGTGTATTTTCCGCTACAGCCTTCAGATCCGCGTCCACATCTTCTGCCGCATTCTTATCTGTCACCGTGCCGCCGAAATATTTATTTGTCATGGAAACCGTACGGTTTACCAGATTTCCCAGTGTATTTGCAAGATCCGAATTCAGGCGCTCCACCATCAGCTCCCAGGTAATCACTCCGTCATTTTCAAAGGGCATCTCATGAAGCACGAAATAGCGCACCGCATCAACGCCGAAGAAGTCTACCAGTTCATCTGCGTAAAGCACATTTCCCTTTGATTTACTCATTTTCCCATCGCCCTGGAGCAACCACGGGTGGCCGAACACCTGCTTTGGAAGCGGCAGGCCCAGAGCCATCAGGAAGATCGGCCAGTAAATGGTATGGAAACGGATAATATCCTTTCCGATCAGATGCAGATCTGCCGGCCACAGTTTTTTGAACTGCTCTGTACTGTTGCCGTCTGCATCATAGCCAATTCCGGTAATGTAGTTGGTCAGAGCGTCGAGCCATACATAAGTGACATGCTTCGGATCAAAATCAACCGGGATGCCCCACTTGAATGAGGTTCTGGACACGCACAGATCCTGCAGGCCCGGGAGAAGGAAATTGTTCATCATCTCGTTTTTCCTGGAAACCGGCTGGATAAACTCCGGATGCTCATTGATATACTCGATCAGCCGGTCTGCGTATTTACTCATTTTAAAGAAATACGCCTCTTCTTTTGCCGGCTGCACCTCCCGTCCGCAGTCCGGGCATTTCCCGTCCACAAGCTGGGACTCGGTAAAGAACGACTCGCAGGGTGTACAGTACATTCCCTCATAGTAGCCCTTATAAATATCGCCCTGGTCATACAGTTTTTTGAAAATCTTCTGCACCTGGCGCTCATGATCCTCGTCTGTGGTACGGATGAATTTGTCATAGGAGGTATCCATCAGATCCCAGATTCTTCTGATCTCCGCAGACACATTATCCACAAACTCCTTCGGTGTAACGCCGGCCTCTTCCGCCTTCAGTTCGATCTTCTGTCCATGCTCGTCTGTGCCGGTCTGGAAAAATACATCATATCCCTGGCTTCTCTTGTATCGTGCGATGGCGTCTGCCAGAACGACCTCGTACGTATTTCCGATATGAGGTTTTCCTGAAGTATAGGCAATCGCTGTTGTAATATAATACTTTTCTTTCATTTCTTCCTCCTTCTGTTTTTGTTCCTTTTGACCATTTCCATATCCTGACATGGATTTCAGCTAAACAATGGATTCTGAACAAATAAAAAACCCGTCTTCCTGTAATTAAGAAGACGGGTGATTACCGTGTTACCACTTCTCTTCGCCCCTCCCTCGCGGCAGGAGCCTCAGCAAGTGCCTGTCAGCACTTCTCCGCTGTAATGGGCGGACCCATCGCAGTCTAACCGGAAGCATATACGCTCTTCTCCAGAGCCTTTCTCCTGTGGGCAGAGCAGTCCGCCTGCACATATCTCTGATCTGCTTCGCAGCTCGGTGCGCCGCTCGGAAGCCATCTTCACCTGCGTTCCATCCATCCCTCGCAGCATGGGACGGGTCTTTCACATCCCCGGGATTTCTCTGTAGAATATCCGGCAGGTTACTCTCTTCGTCATCGCTTTTCCAACTATCCTGATCTGTTCTGGTCTGATAAAAAGGTTAGCACAGGCGCCGGAAAATGTCAACCGCCGGGTCACAGCCTGCACCGGAAATCTTCATATCCGAACTTCCGGACCACCTGGCAGTCTCCGTTCTCCCGCTCCAGCACAATATCCGGAAGTTTCATTCCGTTAAATGTATTGTTTTTTACCATCGTGTAAATGGCCATATCCCGGAACTCCAGCCTGTCTCCCGGACAGAGCGGCCGCCTGAAAGTATAGTCTCCGATCACGTCTCCGGCTAGACAGGTGGGGCCGGCCAGCCGGTACACATACGGCCTGTCTGCCGTCCCTGCGGCCGGGGCGCCTTCCGCCTCCGCTTTCTCCGGCTCGCCTGCGTCCTTAAGCGGAGGACGGTAGGGCATCTCCAGCACATCCGGCATATGGCACGCCGCGGATGTATCCAGAATGGCAATTTTCATACCGTTTTCCACAATCTCCAGTACCCGGGTCAGCAGGACGCCGGCGTCCAGCGCCACGGCTTCCCCCGGTTCCAGATATACCTCCACATCATAGGTTTCCTTTATGCGGCGGATCCATTTCTCCAGAAGGGCTCTGTCATAATCTTTCCTTGTTATGTGATGGCCGCCGCCGAAGTTTATCCACTTCATCCGAGACAGGTAATCGCCGAACTTCTCTTCCACTGCCTCCAGGGTCTCTGCCAGGGCATCCGCGTTCTGTTCGCACAGGGTATGAAAATGAATTCCGTCCAGGCTCTGGATATCTTCCTCTGTCATTTCCCGCCGGAACTGCTCCGCCGTGGTTCCCAGTCTGGAAAAGGGCGCGCAGGGATCATAGATCGCGTGGCCTTCCTGGGTGGAACACTCCGGATTGATCCGGAGTCCGATGCTTCTTCCCGCCTGCTTTGCCCGGTCCCTGTACTTCCTCAGCTGAGCCGGGGAATTAAAAACCACATGGCCGCAGTATTTCAGGATTTCCTCCATCTCCTCCTCCCGGTAGGCAGGAGAAAAGATATGGTTTTCCAGGCCCATCTCCTCATATCCCAGCCGCGCCTCATACAGCCCGCTGGCCGTGGTCCCGTCCAGATACTCTCCGATCAGAGGATAGACGCTGTACATGGAAAATGCTTTCTGCGCCAGCAGAATTCTGCATCCGGTCTTTTTCCTGAGGTCTTTTAATATCTGCAGATTCTCTTTTAATTTTTCTTCCTGTATTACATAACAGGGGGTTCTCAGTTCTTCTCTTCCCACGTTCTTTCCTCTTTAGTCCACCAGATCCGGATTCTCGCTGATCTTCCAGGGCAGCCCCCACTTATTCAGTGCGTCCATAAACGGATCCGGATCGAACTCTTCCATATTGTAGACGCCCGGCTTCCTCCAGGTTCCGTTCATCACCAGCATAGCTCCGATCATCGCCGGAACTCCGGTTGTATAAGCCACCGCCTGGGACCCTACTTCCCGGTAGCACTCCTGATGATCGCAGGTGTTGTAAATATACAGCTTTTTCTCTTTCCCGTCTTTCTTTCCGATAAAGATACAGCCGATATTGGTCTTTCCTTTTGTCCGCGGTCCCAGTGTGGCAGGATCCGGAAGGAGTGTCTTCAGAAACTGCAGGGGAACAATGGGTCTGCCCTCGTACATAACCGGCTCAATGGATGTCATGCCCACATCCTCCAGACAGCGCAGGTGGGTAAGATAGCTTTCTCCGAATGTCATAAAGAAACGGATTCTGCGGATCCCCGGGACATTCCGTGCAAGAGACTCGATTTCTTCATGGTGCAGAAGATACATATCCTTCTTTCCGATCTCCGGGAAATTATAAACCCGTTTGATCTCCATAGGCTCTGTTTCAACCCAGCGGCCGTTCTCCCAGTAGGATCCCCTGGCGGATACTTCCCGGATATTGATCTCCGGATTGAAGTTGGTTGCGAAAGGATATCCGTTATCGCCCGCATTGCAGTCCAGGATATCAATATAGTTTATTTCATCAAAATAATGTTTCAGCGCATAGGCAGTGAATACATTTGTCACCCCCGGATCAAATCCGCTTCCCAGAAGAGCGGTAAGCCCGGCCTTCTCGAAACGTTCCTGATACTCCCACTGCCACTTGTATTCAAACTTCGCTGTATCCTCCGGTTCATAGTTTGCCGTATCAATGTAGTGCACGCCTGCTGCCAGACATGCTTCCATAATCAGCAGATCCTGATAGGGCAGCGCCAGATTCAGAACCACATCCGGCTTTTCCCTGCGGATCAGGGCAGTCAGCACTGCCGAATCATCCGCATCTACCTGCGCGGTTGTAATCTTTGTCTTTGTCGTTCCCTGAAGTTTCTCCTTCAGCGCGTCGCATTTTGACACGGTTCTGCTGGCGATGCACAGCTCTGAAAAGACATCGCTGTTCTGACAGATTTTATGAATTGCCACACTGGCCACACCGCCGCATCCGACTACCATTACTTTTCCCATTTTCTTCTCCTTCCTCCTGCATCCTGCAGAATATCCTTCTTTTTGTACCTTATTTTCCCTTTTCTCAGTTCTCTTCCGTTTTCCCACGCCGTCCGCTCTGTCCGGCCAGCGCGATCAGCATTTCCCTTACAATCTTGCATGCCGCCGCTGTGGATGCTCCGGTCGGATCGCAGGGCGGGCACAGCTCCGTTACATCGCAGCCGATAATATCTGCCCGTCCGCACACAGCCGCCGCGGCGTTCATAGCCGACAGGAAATCCACGCCTCCCGGTTCCGGCGTTCCGGTTCCGGGAAATACCGAAGGATCCATTACATCCAGATCCAGAGTAAAATATACCGGCTTTCCTTTCAGTTCATCCAGAACCCCTTCCAGACCCTCCAGGGTAAACGGATGGAAATCTGTGTGCCCGCTTTTTGCCCAGTCAAATTCCTCTTTCTCCCCGGACCGGATGCCGAACTGATGGATTCTTCCGTCTCCCAGTATTTCCCAGCATCTGCGGATCACACATGCATGGGAGAGTTCCACGCCCAGATAGTCTCTGCGCAGATCCGTATGGGCATCAAAATGGATCACATGCAGGTCCGGATATTTCTCTGCCGCCGCCCGGACACTTCCCAGAGTGACCAGATGCTCTCCTCCGATCAGAAAGGGCAGCTTTTCGTCCTTCAGGATCTGTGCCGCGCAGGATTCGATCTGCTCCAGAGATTTCTCCGCGCTTCCGATAGCCAGCTCCAGATCTCCGCAGTCGCAGACTACATTTTCCGGCAGTTCCAGGTTCTGGTACGGACTGTACAGCTCCAGGCCATAAGAATCATTACGCATAACCTGGCCGGCGAACCGGGTTCCCGGCCGGAAGGAAGTGGTGGAATCAAAAGGCGCGCCGAAAAGAACGATCTTTGCCTCCTCGTATCCGGCATCACATCCCATAAAATTTGTTATATTTTTCTGCATCATTTCTTCTCCTGTTCTTTTACGACTCCACATCTTCCAGCAGTTCTTCCACATAGACCGGAAGTGCGAACACTCCCGCATGAAGCCGGGGCTCATAATATTTTGTGCGGATGCCCCGAAGCTTCCACCCCACCTTATCCAGATCATCCAGCGGATGATATTTCTTGGAAGCGAATCCGAACAGCCAGTGTCCCGATGGATAAGAGGGAATATGCGCCTGGTACACCCGGCAGATCGGGAATGTCTCCACAATTCTCTTGTGCATCCTCTGGCACTGGAAAGCCTCCTCTGTATAGAACGGACTCTCATTCTGATTAATCATAATCCCGTCCTCATGAAGGGCATTATAACAGTTTCCGTAAAATTCCTTTGTAAAAAGCCCCTCGCCTGCTCCGAAGGGATTCGGCGAATCGATAATAATCAGATCGTAAGCGTCCCCCTTGGAACGGATAAACTTCACACCGTCCTCATGGAAGATCTGTACTCTCTCATCTGTCAGGCTGGCGGCAATTTCCGGAATATATTTCCTGCACACCTCAACCAGAAGAGGGTCCGGTTCAACCATATCTATTTTTTCTATCGTATCGTATTTGATCAGTTCCCTGACCGCGCCGCCGTCCCCTCCACCGACGACAAGAACCTCTCTTACATCCGGATGCACTGCCATGGGGACGTGGGTAATCATCTCATGGTAAATAAATTCATCCCGCTCGGTAAGCATCAGGTCCCCGTCCACTACCAGAATCTTTCCGAAATCTTTTGACTCCAGAACGTCGATTCTCTGGACCTCGCTCTGGGAACTGAACAGCTGCTCCTCAATGCGGATTGACAGCTTCACACCATCGGTATGGAGATCAGAAAACCACATTTCCATCTCTCTTATCACACTCCTTTCCCTTCTCTGTGTTCCGCCGGCTGCCGGATTCTTTCCCGGAAACCGCCGGATGGATTATCTGTCCCGCAGTACATTAAGCCGCTGGATCTTCTCATCTTCCGGGCCTGTCATGGAACAGCCTTTTTCCTTTGCATACACGATATACTGTATAATCTCATCTGTAATTTCCTCTCCGGGAGCCAGTATCGGAATTCCCGGAGGATAACACATAACAAATTCGGAACAGACGCGCCCTCTCGTCTGCTCCAGAGGCAGGGACTCCTTCTCTGCATAGAAAGAATCCTGAGGAGTCATAACAACCTTCGGCGAAATATACTCCTGGGAGAGCATTCCCGTCTTATCTTTCTTATAGCGGCGCTTCAGATCCGCAAGGGCAGTTACAAGCCGCTCCACTTCCCGGATCCTGTCGCCGATGGACAGATAGGCAAGGATATTTCCCAGATCCCCGAATTCGATCTGAATATCGTATTCATCCCGGAGTATATCGTAGACCTCAATCCCTGCAAGCCCGATATCCAGCGTATGGATGGACAGCTTGGTGGGGTCGAAGTCATAAATACTGTCGCCGTTTATCATCTCTCTGCCAAAGGCATAATAGTCGCCGATCTCATTAATCTCTCCTCTGGCGTATTCTGCCAGGGCAGTCACCCTCCGGAAAGACTCTTCGCCCCGGAGCGCCAGATTCCTTCTGGATATATCCAGACTGGAAAGCAGCAGATAGGATCCGCTGGTCGTCTGGGTCAGATTGATAATCTGGCGGACATATCCCGGCTGCATTCCCTTTCCTATAAGGAGAAAGGAACTCTGGGTCAGGCTTCCTCCTGACTTATGCATACTGACAGACGCAATATCCGCCCCGGCCTCCATCGCCGATACCGGCAGATCCTTACCGAAATAAAAATGGGTGCCATGGGCCTCGTCGGCCAGGACTTTCATGCCCTTTTCGTGGGCTGCCCGGACAATGGCTTTCAGGTCTGAACAGATCCCGTAATACGTGGGATTATTGACAAATACCGCCACTGCGTCCGGATTCTCTTCCATCGCCCGGATTACATCCTCCCGTTTCATTCCCAGAGAAATCCCGAGCCGCTGATCCACATCCGGATTGACATACACCGGTTTAGCCCCGCACAGTACCATTGCGTTAATGGCGCTGCGGTGTACATTTCGCGGCAGAATAATTTTGTCCCCTTTCTTGCAGCAGGCCAGAATCATAGTCTGGACCGCTGATGTTGTTCCTCCCACCATAAGGAACGCGTGGCTGGCGCCAAACGCATCCGCGGCCAGTTCCTCCGCCTCCTTAATTACCGATACCGGGTGGCAGAGATTGTCCAGAGGCTTCATAGAGTTGACATCAATACTGACACACTTCTCCCCCAGAAGTTCCACCAGCTCCGGATTGCCTCTGCCATGTTTGTGTCCGGGCACGTCAAAAGGCACGACCCGGTCCCGTCTGAATCGTTCCAGCGCTTCATAAATAGGCGCTCTTGTCTGTGATAATTTTCCCATACCAAATTCCTTCCCCATATTCCGGTCCGAACCGGTCCATTCCGGATTTATCTGACACATGAAAAAAACACAGACATGCTCATACGTCATGCCTGTGTTCATATCACGTTATTATCCTCTCAGTAAAACCTGACAGCAGTTTATTCTTTTCAGATAAAACAGATATTGGACTTAGAGTCTATATAGCAAATATTTTTACTTTTACTACTCTTATTGACCGTTTCACAAGTTTCGTATGCCTCATGCACACCGGTTATAAAGTAACCAACTTATAAAATTTGAGCTCCTAACTCAATCAATAATGCAGCTTGACGCCGCGTAAAATATTTGCATGGAGAACTTTCCCTATACCTGCTTTCCATACATGGAATATGGTAACACACAATATCTGCAAATTCAAGAAATTTCTGTTTCTTATGTTCCGGCTCCGCTTTCCCCGGGCAGAGCTTCCGGCGGAAGGCCTTGTCAAAAGAGCACGTATCTTCCGTCCCTGCTACAGACCGCTGCTGAATTCCTCAATTTTCTGCATTACACGGTCTTTCTCGCTGCCCTCCAGAGGCGTGGGCTGATAATCATTATAGCCGGAAGCAGATGACACGGAACAGGGAATGATATTTGTCACGTCATCTTCCACCAGTTCCCCGTTCTCTATGGTAAAGGTCTGCTGGAATATCATAGTGTCCTTATCGGAGGGATTGCTGTTTCCTCCAAAGCAGAAATTGCCCAGACTGTATACAATATTCTTCCCTTTGTATTTCTCAATTCCCTGAAGCACATGGGGGTGATGCCCCAGAACCAGATCTGCTCCGTTATCAATAGCGGAATGGGCCAGGCTCTTCTGGTTGTCATTGGGGTAATTTTCTCGTTCCATCCCCCAGTGGAAACTGACAATTACAACCTGCGCTCCTTCGGACTCCACTTTTTTAATATTCTCAATCATCCCGGCCTCGCAGCCCATGCCATCGGCCAGTTCGTAGGTTCCTACAAGGCCGACTTTGACGCCGTTTACATCCATCACGGCAGTCCGGTCATATCCAAAAGTAGTTATCCCCGCTTCCTCCATGTAATTAATGGTATCTGTATAGCTCTGATCCCCGTAATCATGGCTGTGGTTATTGGCCAGATTAGCCGCTTCCACACTTCCGGATGTAAGAATCTGCGTAAACTCGCCGGGTCCCTTAAAGGCAAAGGTTTTGTCCTGCCGGGAATCCGATTCGGTCAGCGTCCCTTCCATATTTACAATTGTCAGATCATCCTCTTCAAAAATGGGCTTTACATTCTGCAGAAAATATGCAGCTCCGTTGCTGTTATAGTAGGCGTTCAGGCTGGTACTCTGGTTAAAGCTTGAATCCGTTCCCAGGGTACAGTCTCCTGCCGCGCTTATTGTAATTGACACCGGAGCCTGCTTCTGCGTTTCCGCCTCCTGCTCTTCCTGCGTTTCACCGGAAATCGTAAGATCCTGCGCCTGTCTCCGGGGCTCATTTTCTTTTTCTGCGCCCTCTCCCCGGAAATGCTTTATCAAAACAACAGCCCCTGCAATTATCAGGCAGATGCATATCACAACTGCAATCATAGCCGTAATTACCAGCCGCCGCTTTCTCCGCCGCCTCTGCATCTCAAGGCGCCGCTTTTCCGCACGGCTCATCCTTCTGCGGGGCGCTGCCGTGCTTTCCTCTCTTTGCCTGCGCTGTTCTTCCCCCTTGTTCACTTTTATCACCTCTCATTTGTACAAATAACGTTTCCATAAACGAATCCTGTCCGTTCTGCCCTTATCGTATCATCTGAGAGACGGTTTTGCAATCACACGCTTCTATTTTACCCTCGGGAAACAGATATTTACCCGGAACAGGTCTCCGTCCAGATACAGATCAAATGTTCCGCCCTGCATTACTGTCAGACTTTTGGCAATGGACAGCCCCAGACCGCTTCCCTCTGTACTTCTGGAAATATCTCCCCGGATAAAACGTTCTGTCAGTTCATCTGCCGAAATGTTAAGCTGCTGTTCCGACACATTTTTCAGGGAAAACTCCACCTTCTCCTCTCCGACTCTGAGATCTGCATATACACGGGTCCCCGACATGGCATATTTTACCGCATTATTAAATATATTTTCCAGAACTCTCCACATCCGCCGTCCGTCCACGCGGATCACTGCCGGCTCTTCCGGAAGATTCATCACAACCATCAGATTTCTTGCGGCGAATTTCTCTGCAAATTCTCCTTCTGTCTGCTGGATCATCTCGGTAAAGTTTACATCCATAAACTCAAGGCTGATATTGCCGCTGCTGACTTTGGAAGCCTCAACCACATCTTC
Source organism: uncultured Ruminococcus sp. (assembly GCA_900553885.1). Taxonomy (GTDB): domain Bacteria; phylum Bacillota; class Clostridia; order Lachnospirales; family Lachnospiraceae; genus Mediterraneibacter. The sequence continues at coordinate 42,069 of USFD01000002.1, read as the reverse complement.
TGTCAGTATCTTAAGGCGCTGGGCTTTCGATTCCAGAATATCCAGATAGCCCCGGATTCTTTCATCCTGTATATTTTCCCGTTTCAGAATATCCACATAATTAATAATCGAGGTAAGCGGCGTCTTAATATCATGAGACACATTGGTGATCAGATCGGTTTTCAGCCGCTCATTTCTCATAGCCTCATCCACCGCCTTGTTCAGACCGCTGCCAATATCATTTATCTTTTCCGCCAGCGCCTTGTCAGCTCCCCGGATTCCTTCCGTTTGGATCTGATAGCTCATATTTCCTGACGCAATCTCTTCAATCCCTTCCTTTATCCGCTTCTTTGCAATCGCAAGATTCAGCACAAACCAGACCGCCGCCACGTCTGCCGCAGCCGCCAGAACTGCCAGCGGAAGCGTGCGCCAGAGAATCGCAGCCCACTGAACTGCAAGAAAAGCAATCAGCAGTATGAATGCCCTGGCGGGAACCGCCCTGGCTTTGAGCACTTCATCTCCAAACGTCAGGATTGCTTTCAGCAGACTTCCCTGCCAGAGGGTTTTCGCCTTAAGCCGTCTCACAAGACTGGTATATCCTGCAAAAAAGCAGCCGAAGGAGAAAAGCGCATAGAAGAACACCGCCAGTACGTCCAGAAGCCGCAGAGTTGTCCCGGTCAGGGAAGAATAGACATTCATGTCTAATCTCTCCAGGAGCGTGCCGCCATAGTAGGACAGCTCTGACGCATCCCATCCCTCTGTCGTAAACAGGGTGGCCGCAGCTCCCATAAGCAGCAGTGTCACGCCCAGCCAGATTCCGATAATCAGAGCTGCCGCGATCTCTGTTTTGCATCGGTCAAATGCCGTAAGATGCACTTTGTTGTCTTCCGGCCTGCGCCCTGCCGTCATGGCAGTCCACACAACCGATACAACCAGCAGAATTCCGAAAACAAAAATGCTGCGCAGAGCAGCTTTCAGAAACGGAACATTTTCTCCGTAATACATGTGCCCTTCGTAGAACTGATCATTTACGGGGTAGCTTGTATCAATCGCAACCGCCACAACGCTCTCCATCTTCCGGTCTGTCTCATAGGACCGCACCATATCCCACTCTCCGGATTCGGATATATTCATATTTGTCTCAAAATCCTTCAGTTTCGGCTGTATGATCATATACCGCACGGAATCCCCGGATTTCATCTCCTGAATGTTCTTTTTCAGATCATCATAACTGCTGTATGCCTCTTTATTCGTAACGACCTTTTTGGTTTCTTCATTTGCGTAAATGTAAGTAAGATTTGTATTTCCTTCTTCCAGATACTCCCAGCCGCTTTCATATACCTGTATCTCATCGTAAAGGCTGCTCAGTGCCGTTGCGATATTATCGTATATAATGGACAGCTTTCCGTTAAGCTGAGGGGTTTCATTCACTACCTGAAGCAGGCTTGCCGCCCCCACCGGGGGATATTTTTCCCGAAGGGACTCTCCGAAATTCCAGCAGTCCGTGTAAAGGGTCTTCCCCGCCCGGTCTGTAATACGCATCCGGTAAAAACCGGAAACTGTCAGCGTACCGTCTTCCAGTTCCTGAAGATATTCCTTCTGGGTCATCTGATAATCGCCGCTGTCATCGAACTCTATCCTGAGCTCCCCCCGGTCAAACAGCATGAGAAAATCATCCAGATAATAGTAATAATAACTTCCGTCCGGCTGTTCACAGACAATAACGCTGTTTTCATCATATAGCTGTCCCTCGCCTGCGTAAAAATCTTCGCTCCAGTCTTTCAGTTCATCCAGTGTATATGCCACGCCGGAATGATTGTTCCCGGTTATCACCCAGTTTCTGGAATAGTCCATAATATCCACAATTTTATCCGGATTGTAGGCCCCGTCCGTCTCAAACATCTGTTCCAGCCGGATCCGGTTCATAACCTCATATACACTGTCTTCTACCAACATGTTAAAATCTTCGGAGTCTTCATATTCCTGCGTCAGAATCCTGCGGATATCCAGCGGGTTCAATGTTCCCGCAAGAGACACCGCAGCCAGAAGTGCCGCACAAAATGCCGCGCCGCTTACAATTCCCACAATCACAGTGATCACTTTCACCACTGTTTTTCTGTACCATCGATTCATAAAAGACCTCTTTCCCTCTGAAGCTGCTCCCCGGCCGGAGATTACAGCTTCTCAATCTTATATCCGACTCCCCAGACCACTTTCAGGTATCTCGGATCCTTCGGATTAATCTCAATCTTTTCGCGGATATGCCGGATATGAACCGCAACTGTATTATCCGCGCCAATCGCCTCCTCATTCCAGATGGATTCGTAAATCTGATTGATCGAAAATACTCTTCCCTGGTTTTTCATCAGCAGACGCAGAATATTATATTCAATGGGCGTCAGCTTTACCGGTTCGCCGTCCACAGTAACCTCTTTCAGATCATCATTCATCCGCAGGCCGCCCACCTCATATACTTTATCCTCATCCTTCTGCGCTGTTCCGCCAAGCTGGGTATAACGCCGCAGCTGGGATTTCACCCTTGCCACCAGTTCCAGCGGACTGAACGGCTTCGTCACATAATCGTCCGCCCCTACATTCAAGCCCAGAATCTTGTCCGCATCCTCGGATTTGGCGGACAAAATAATTATGGGAATACTGTTTTTCTCCCGGATCTTAAGGGTGGTTCTGATCCCGTCCAGCCGGGGCATCATCACATCCAGAATCAGCAGATTTACCTCCTCAGACTCCAGAATCTTTATCGCTTCCATACCGTCATACGCTTTTAAAATATGGTACCCTTCCTGGGACAGATATATCTCAATTGCTTCAACAATTTCTTTATCATCATCACATACTAAAATATTATACATTCTCATCACCTCCCTTACAGTATACATGATATAAAGAAATTTTTAAGAGGGAAGATGGGAAAATCTTAGGAATTTATGAATATTCAGACAACTTGGGGAAAGGGGGACAGTCCCCTTTTCCTCAAGCTGTCTGAATATTCTGCTTTGACAGAAAAACAGCGCTCCACCTGAATTGTGAAGCGCTGTTGTCTCACCTGTATCTTCTTTTAAAACATCCCTTTCAGCGCCGGATACAGCTTTCTGAACTTCTGATATCTTTCTTCGTACTTCGCTGTAAGTTCCGGATCCGGCTCTTCGGTTGCCACGACTTTCACCAGCTTTTTCGCAGCCTCTTCGACGGAAGGAAATACGCCGCAGCCTACTGCCGCCAGGATGGCCGCGCCGTAGCCCGGACCTTCCTCGCTTTCGATGATGTCAACTTTCATATTCATTACATTTGCAATAATTTTTCTCCAGAGCGGGCTCTTCGCTCCGCCTCCGCAGATTTTGGTACGCTCCGGGCTGACGCCGATGCTGCGGGCTACTTCAAGAGAGTCCCGCAGGCCGAATGCCACGCCTTCCAGCACTGCCTGAGTCATATCTTCTCTGGTTGTGTCCATGCTCATGCCGATAAACGCCGCTCTCGCGTCCGGATCATTGTGGGGTGAGCGCTCTCCCATCAGATAGGGCAGATAGAATACCCGGTTCTCGCCAAGTTTTGTAATTCCTGCCTGCTCCTCCTGGTAAGCCTTTGTTTTAAGAATATCGTCCATCCACCATTTATTGCAGGATGCCGCGCTTAACATGCATCCCATAAGATGATAATTGCCGTCCGCATGTGCAAAAGAATGAAGCGCATTATTCTCATCCACACCGAAGGTTTTGCTGGAAATAAACAGAGTGCCTGACGTACCGAGGGAAATATTGCAGCCCCCGTCTCCTACCGTAGCGGTTCCCACTGCAGCGGCTGCATTGTCTCCTGCTCCGGCAATTACTTTTACATTTTCCGGAAGGTCCAGTTCTGCCGCGACCTCTTTTTTCAATGTCCCCACAACTTCCCAGCTCTCATAGAGTTTCGGAAGCTGTTCTTTCGTGATACCGCAGATTTTCAGCATTTCTTCGGACCAGCACTTGTGTTCCACATCAAGAAGCAGCATGCCCGATGCGTCGGAATATTCCGTGCAGAAAGAACCGGAGAGCTTATATGCAAGATAATCTTTCGGCAGCATGATTTTACATATTTTCGCAAAATTTTCCGGCTCATTCTCTTTCATCCACAGAATCTTGGGTGCCGTGAATCCTGCAAACGCAATATTGGCTGTATATTCGGAAAGTTTATCCTTTCCAATCACCTGATTGAGGTAATCGGTCTGCTTCCCGGTGCGTCCGTCGTTCCACAGAATCGCCGGACGGATCACCTGATCCCGGGCATCCAGCGCAACAAGACCGTGCATCTGTCCTCCGAAGCTGATCCCCTGCACCTGGCTTTTGTCACAGTCTGCCGTCAGTTCTTTGATTCCCTCCATACTCTGAGCAAACCAGTCTTCCGGATTCTGCTCGGACCACCCGGGATGGGGGAAATACAACGGGTATTCCCTGGATACAATTTTACATATTTTCCCATTCTCATCCATCAGCAGCAGCTTTACCGCCGATGTGCCAAGATCAACTCCTATAAACAGCATGCCTTACCTCCTGCTTTTGCCGCAGATGCGGCTTTTTTAAGAAACGGCCGCGTCGCTTCTCAAGCTGACGCGGCCGGCCTCTTTTCTTTTATTATCTGTTACTTAATCTGAAATGCCAACTGCAGATTGTCTCCGCAGGTTTCCCGAAAAATTATCCCCACGGATTCTCTGTCGGGTATCTTACGCCTGCCGGCTGGTTGTATCCGATCTCTTCTACCGGAACTCCGATGTATTTGAATACTTCGAACAGAGCTTTTCCATAGTGGCCGAAAGCAACTGCTCCGTGATGCGGATAGTTCTTCTCGATCAGTACGTGACGGTAGAATCTTCCCATCTCCGGAATTGCAAATACACCGATGGAACCGAAGGATTTTGTAGCAACCGGAAGAATCTCGCCCTGTGCAACGTATGCGCGCAGCACATTGTCAGATGTGCTCTGCAGACGGTAGAATGTGATGTCGCCAGGTTTGATATCTCCTTCCAGTGTTCCCTGAGTAACTTCCTCCGGAAGTGTTCTTGCCATGATCTTCTGGTATTTCATCTCGCAGGATGTCAGCTTGCTGGAAGCTGTATTTCCGCAGTGGAATGCCATGAATGTATCTTTGTGTGTATACGGGAACTTGCCTTCGATGCTCTCTTTGTACATGTCAGCCGGTACAGAGTTGTTGATGTCAAGAAGCGTTACAGCATCCTGGCTTACAACTGTTCCGATGAACTCGCTTAAGCATCCGTAAATATCAACTTCACAGGATACCGGAATACCCTGAGCTGTCAGACGGCTGTTTACATAGCAGGGAACAAATCCGAACTGTGTCTGGAATGCCGGCCAGCATTTTCCAGCGATTGCAACGAATTTGCGATATCCTCTGTGCTCCTCGATCCAGTCTTTCAGAGTCAGCTCATACTGAGCAAGTTTTGCAAGAACTGCCGGTTTCTTATTGCCTTCGCCCAGCTCTGCTTCCATATCTTTTACAACTTCCGGAATTCTCTCGTCTCCCGCATGTTTGTTGAATGCCTCGAAAAGGTCAAGCTCTGAGTTTTCCTCGATCTCAACGCCGATGTTGTAAAGCTGCTGAATCGGTGCGTTACATGCAAGGAAGTTCAGCGGACGCGGTCCGAAGCTGATGATCTTCAGGTTGTTCAGCGCGTATACCGCACGTGCGATGGGCTCGAACTCATGGATCATATCAGCACATTCCTCAGCTGTTCCTACCGGATACTCCGGAATATACGCCTTAATTCCTCTGAGCTTTAAGTTGTAGCTTGCGTTGAGCATACCGCAGTATGCGTCTCCACGTCCGTCAAGAAGGTCGTTCTGGGACTCCTCTGCTGCTGCAATAAACATCTTCGGTCCTTCAAAGTGCTTTGCAAGCAGAGTCTCGGAAATCTCCGGTCCGAAGTTTCCAAGATATACAACCAGTGCATTGCATCCGGCTTTCTTAACATCCTCAAGGGCCTGTACCATATGGATCTCGCTTTCTACGATACAGATCGGACATTCATAAACTGTTCCCTCACCGTATTTCTTTGTGTACGCGTCAATCAGCGCTTTTCTCCTGTTTACGGACAGACTCTCCGGGAAGCAGTCTCTGCTCACTGCAACAACTCCGATTTTTAATTCAGGCATATTGTTCATAATTTTTATCCTCTCTTTCTTTCCTGCCTGCGGCTTTCTTTCTGAACCGCTCTGCCTATTTTGTTTTTGAGGCGGTGATATCCGCCTTTTCCTTCTGCCGGCAGCCTATACGTGAGGATTCTCGCCCTGAAGTCCGCAGAAAGCTCCTTCGATTCCTGCTTCCTCGTGGGCAATCAGCCACTTGTTTACCGCTGCAAGCAGACGGTTTTCTCCCTCTTCGGATGTCTTGAAGGAAAGCGCATCATTGGTTCCCTTCGGCAGGATAATCGCGCAGCGGAATCCGCCTTCCCGGGCCGTGCACGGCGCGTAGTGGAGAGTCGTCGCATAAAGCTCCACCGCTGTCGCGGCAGGCACAAAAAATGCTTCGATCTGTGATGTGTCATACACATACCCTTCCCGGATATCCTGCTGGCACCCAAGCAGAAGAATCAGATCCGTGACTGCGATGTCGATCTCCGAACTTCTGTGGTATTCCACCGCATTCAGTCTGTCGTTATCTCCGTTGCAGTAACCGATCTGAACCGGCAGTCCGCCAAATCCTATCTGGCTTACTGCCTCAGCCTCGGGCAGAGCTTCCAGCTCTTCCACTGAGGCCACATAGATAACATCCTCCGGAAGCGGCGTATGCTCCATCTCCTTTAAGATCTTCTCAAAAGGAAACTCTGTCAGCACTCTTCCATACTTGCCAAAGGACGCATCTGTCAACTGTTTAATTTCCAATTTTCTGACCTCCTTATGTATGCGGTGTTTTTCTTCCGGGCCTGCCTGTCCGGCAGCTCCGTTCCGCTCTCCCTGCATCTGCAGGTCTGTGAGGTCATTTTATCAACTTAAGGGCATCTTTTCGACCAAAAAATTAGCCATTTAATGCCCATTTCCTGTCTTTTCACGATATTCGCTTGGCAGCATTCCATATTTTTTCCGGAATGCCCGGGCCAGGCCTTTACTCCCTGAAAATCCATTCCGAAGAGCCGTTTCCGTAATACTGTACTTCCCGCTCTCCAGATCTTTCAACGCATATCCCAGCCGGATGCTCTGGAGATAACTTTTAAAGGTAATCCCGGCATACTTCTGGAACATTCTGGAAAGATAAGTAGGCGAATACCCGAAAACCCGGGCCACAGCCTCAAGAGTCAGTTCTCCGGCATAATTGTCCTTCATATAAGACGTGATAGACGACAGCCGGTTCAGATTTCTGTTTTTTCTCACCGAATCCTGATCAATCTCCATCAGCCGGTACTCCTTTACAAGGAAATACATGATATTATAGAAAATACTTTTCACCTTCAAATTATAGCCGATTTGTTTCTCCGTGTAAACCCGGAACAGCTCTTTTATCAGTTCCATAAACCGCTCATCTTTTTTCCCGGGCTCATGGGTAAACCAGATAAACTGCTCTTCCGTAAAATATCCCTCGAACATATTAAGAGGAATCTGAAGGACAATCGTCTCATTGGGCCGGGGCGCGTCAATGGAGTGAACCTCATTGGAATTTACAATGATAAATTCATCTGCTTTGAGCTGCCACATTCTGTCATCCACAAAAAATCCCAGTTCTCCCTGACATACGGCAAATATTTCTATCGAACGATGCCAGTGCTTCTCCCGGAAATAATTTCCGTTCCAGCCTTCAAACAGAAAAAGTTTGAAGGGAAATCCCTCCTCCGGAACAATCAGCTCATGCGAAAATCTCATAAACTCCCTCTTTTCATGGTTCGGCTTCTGACCGCGGTATTTCCATCCTTTTGTTTCTTCATTATGGAGAAGCCTGTGCTCCTTTCCGGATCCCCGCATATACGCCGGCCGCCACAGGATTTGCATTGGCCGGGGCATGACGGAAACCGCCACCGTCTTCTTCACCATTTCCTGCTGCTAAAATACCGTCAGATACTATTATATTGGGAAAGCCCAGGGCAGACAATAGAAAAAATTCCTGATTTTTTATAATTTTCTCCACATTTATTGCTGGCCGCACTGCACTTGAAAACGCTCCGGAAAGCATAAAAAAGAAGACCAGCTCCTCCGTCTGATTTCAGACACACACTGGTCTTCTCTTTTTCTGAAATTTTTTAATAGCCGAAATACTGATCTATTCCATCCGCGATGCCCCGGACAATCTTATTCTGATAATCATCTGTCGCCATAAGGGCGTCTTCTTCCGGATTTGTCATATATCCCATCTCCACAATTGTGGCCGGAACCTGGCTCCAGTTATTGCCGCTCATTGAATCCGTCTCCCACACGCCGTCGTTCTCACATCCTGTAGCTTCGCTCAGATTATTGATGATAGCATCCGACAGCGCTCTTGCCTGTTCATAGAGTTCCGGATAGAACGGATTGTCCGGCGTAATACAGATTGTCATAGCTCCTTTCACCGAAGAATCCTCCGACCCGTTGGCATGGATTCTGACAAAAGCGTCTGCCTCTGCATTATTGGCAACATCGACTCTTTCAATACAGCTTACCGGCACATCATTTGACTCTCTGGTCATAAGTACCGTATAGCCTCTGTCCTGAAGTTCATCTCTTAGTTTCCGGCTGACCGTAAGCGTCAGTTCATACTCGGCAAGACCGCTGGCAGTTCCCGAAGTTCCGGAAGTATCTGCCGCCTTGTTTTCTGTAGATCCGGGGCCGAGAGGCTCTGTTCCTTCTGCGACCACGGCTGAATGTCCCGGATCAAGAACCACTGTCTGGGTCCTGTTCTGCTTCTCCGGCTCCTTTTCTTCTTCTTTCTTTTCCTTCGTCTCAGTCTCCTGCTTCTTGTCCTGTCCGTCCACTTCGATCACAAGATCCGCAACCTTTTTTTTCGGCTGTTCTTCTTTTTCCGGCTCCGAAGAACACCCCGCCGCAGCCAGCGCCAGAACCGCCGCGGCCAGAATCACTTTCCACCTTTTCATACAATCACCTTTCCCCTCTGTTTTACATATAATATATCATAAGTAATCCAGCATCTCTGTAAACCATCAGCCGATGCGGCATTTTACAGAGCCGTATCATTAATTATTATACACTAACTTTTGCCAGATGTGATGCTGTTTATTCAAAAAGAGGTATTTCTATGAGTATACAAGGACTTGACGTCAGCGAATTTCAGGGAGAAATCGACTGGGAGCGGGTAAAAGCAGCCGGTTACCGTTTTGCCATGCTCCGCGCCGGATATGGCGCCGGAACAGAAGACCGGCGTTTCCGCCGCAATGCATCCGAATGCAGCCGGATCGGGCTGCCATTCGGCGCGTACTGGTTCTGCTATGCCGCAACTCCCTCCGAAGCGGCCGCAGAGGCCGACAGCTGCATCAAAACAGTGTCTCCCTTCTGTCTGGAATATCCCGTGTGCTATGATATTGAAGAAGCTTCCGCGGATTATATCCGGAAACAGGGCACTCCATTTACCGCTGCTCTGGCCCGGAAGCTGGTCCGGAGTTTCTGCAGCCGTGTGGAGGAGAAGGGCTACTTTTCCATGTTTTACAGCAACCGGAACTTTATAGACACCTATCTGGGAAATGATCTCCGAAAGCGCTATGCTCTCTGGTACGCCCGCTACAGCGACCGTTTCGACGGCACCAGCTGCGGTATATGGCAGTACAGCAGCCAGGGCAGTGTGCCGGGTATCAAAGGAGATGTGGACCTTGACCGGGGATTTACGGATTATCCTTATATCATCAGAAAGGCCGGACTGAATCATCTCTCCGAAAGGCCTTCCCGGCCGTCCTCCGTCCATGAACCGGACTATGTTACTTATGTGCTTCGTCCCGGGGATACTCTGAGCAAAATTGCCGACCGATTCGGAACAACCGTATCCGCTCTGGCAGAGCTGAACCACATTTCCAACCCGGATCAGATCTATGCCGGAGATACCATTCGTATTCCGGAAAAAGATACAACTTAAGAAAATCATAATCTTTTTTCGATTTCTTTTAGAGTTTAATCATATTTTTGACACATTTGCTCATTATACTGAGAGCCAGATAGTTGATAAAACAACTATCTCCCCCCTCATAAAGTAATGGCATCCCGGGGGACCGGGATGTCGCACTTTACTCTCATTCCTTTAATAACTATAAAAACAACGGAAACCCGTCAGTCGAAAGGCTGACGGGTTTCCGCTGTATTATGCTGATTATTATGATCTTCTTTTTCTTCTGAGCACAGACACGCCGCCGATTGCCGCAATGCAGATCACGCACAGTGCAGTCTCCCTTATAACAGACAGCGAATCGCCGGTCTTCGGGCTGGAATTTCCGCTTTGGTCATTGTTTCCGCCGCCGGGATTTTCTGTACTTCCGGGCCGGGAATCAGAAGCATCCGGCTGCCGGTCTGTATTTCCAGGCTGTTCCTGCGTACTGCCGGGTTTCTGCTCTCCGCTGCCGGGAGTCTCTCCTGTACCGCCGGGGTTCTCCTCTCCGCTGCCGGGTTCCTCCCCGCTGCCGGGAGTCTCCTCTCCGCTGCCGGGTTCCTCTCCTGTACCGCCGGGGTTCTCCTCTCCGCTGCCGGGATTTTCCTCTCCGCTGCCGGGAGTCTCTTCTGCACTGCTTACAGTTACGGTAAAACTGTCCGTTACCGTAACGCTATTTTCCGTATAGCTTACAGTGATCGTTTTTTCTCCGGCTGTATCGGAGCTGAACCCTGTCACCTGATAATCTTTCACCACGGTCTGACTGCCGTCGCTGTAATGTGCCGTAACCGTCATACCGTCCAGATTCAGAGGATCTCCGATCTTATATTCGGTCTGATCCGGCGCTTTCACAGTAAGAGACTCTACTTCCGGCTGCTCCGGTTCCTCCGTCTCTTCTGTAACAGCAACAGTAAAGCTGACTGTCCGGCCTCCGTAGCTGATCGTTACCGTTTTTTCTCCCGGTGTGCTCATATCTACATCCGAAACTTCATATCCGGCCGTAACTTCCGTTCTGCTTCCATCTTCATAAACAGCCTCCAGAACCAGCCCTCCCAGATCCAGTTCTTCATCTGTATGATAGTTCAGCCGGGCCGGCATTGATGTGATCAAAAGTTCTGATACCGTATTGTCCGCTACAAAAACAGCCGTAATAACTGCGTCTTCTTCGGGCATGACAAAGCTGTTTCCTGAAATATCCTGTCCGTTCACCTGCAGGCCTGCAAGCTCATAGCCTTCATCCGGAACGGCCGATACAAATACCGTCTCCCCGCAGGCTGCATTTTTGTGATTTGCAGTAACGGTTCCATTCTGAACCGCAGAATCAATTGTTACGCTGTACAGCTGTGTATCTTCCAGAACATAGTCCAGTCCCCACAGCTGATTATCCGCTCCCGTATATTCCGTCTGGATGGCAAACCGCTCATTGGGACCTTCATATGCTCCCGGCTCTCCTCTCGTAACCGCAAGTCCGCTGTTGTAATTTATAATACTGAACCACCCGTCTTCTGCTTCGTTCAGTTCCCACAGGGACGCGTCACCGGTGTTCATGGTCTGAATGATATTTGCCCCCTCGGCCGTGGAGCCGTCTTTTACACTCAGATACATATTCGTATTCATGTTCTTAATCCGGTACGCTCCGGTTCCGGCATCCGGTTCCAGTGTCCAGTAGAAATGAATATTATTCTCCAGCGTCCACTCAAAGATCTCGCGGCCGTCCACCATGGAATATCCGGGCGGAACAAGATAGAACTGAGGATCTTCCTTCGTATTGATAATTCTTGCCTCACTGCTGGCCTGCGTTGTCTCAACGGTAAGATCAATATCTGCATTTACCGCAGGCACCTTGATCCAGGAATTATAGAGATGAACCTCCTGACCGTTGACAAGCACCCGGCTGATCTGGTGGCCTCTTCTCGGCTGGATCATAAAATACTGGTCTGCCCCGGCAATCACCGGTCCGGCCTTCGGCCATACGTTTACTGCCGAAGAAGTTTCCTCTGAAATATTAATATCATACAAGGTCGCCTTTGTATCCGGAATCGTCACGGTATTCAGATCCAGTTTTCCCCATTTGATGGAGTTGGGCCGCCCTGTATCCGGATATTCGCAGCTCAGCGTCATCAGTGCGCCCTTTTCCGTACCGTCATCAATCATAATAAACTGACGGTTGTATCCGTCCGGCACACCGGAAGGATAGGTAAGGAACACACCGCTCAGATCTTTCTGCGTATTAATATATACCGGGCTCTGAGTTCCTACATTCATGACAATATGCCCGTCCGGAAGCGTTGCGACATACGGGTTGCCGCCGTATGCGAATGTATATCCGATATCCGCCGCATCCCAGTGAATCGGATCGTTGGGGTAAAGGGAAATCTTGTAATTGCAGGGCAGGCCTGCCTGGCCGCCTGCTCCGTCCGCATTTAATCCCACGCCTTCAAATACCATAACATAATAGCCGTTCTCCATCTGCGCGACAACCGGCATACCCGGGCGCATACTTGTGTCTGTCTGAGCCACTACATCAATTACCTCGCTCCAGTTTTTACCGTCCGTCGTGTACTGGAGCACCAGTTTCTGTCCGTACCGGGGATCTCTCTCATCCGAATAATATACAACCAGAGCCTCTGTTACCGGGTCATAAAGGATAAACGGCTCCCAGACCGGATCGTATCCCATATAGTTATTTGTAGCATCGTCAACAAGCGTGCTTACATATTCCCATGTTCTGCCCATGTCCCCGCTGTAATACATATCCATATATGTAAGGGAAAGATCTCTCGGGCACACATCCATCACAGCCACGATACCGCCCTTTTTCATCTCACCCACATCGGCAGGAAGTTCAAAGATGTGCGGGCAGTTCTCAATTTCCCAGTCGCCCGGCCAGTCCTGCTTTTCCGTATCCTCTACGATTCTTCCTACTTCTGTCCAGTTCTCGCCGTAATCGGTGCTTTCATAGATCGGAAGGAACTTTCCCTGGCGTTCCGGAAGCAGTTCCACCACGCTGGTCTCCCAGGTTACCAGCATCTTTCCGTTATCTGCTTCATTATCCTGATATTTCAGCTGCAGGCCTCTGGGCGACAGGACACTGTTGCGGCTGGAAGGTCTTGCCGGATCAAAATAAGAAGAGGACGGGGCGCTGTATATCACTCCGCTGGTCGTATAGTTTTCCCCTGCCAGAACCTGAATCTCCAGAACCGCAGTCCGGCCGGCATAGGTAACCGTTACTTCCTTTGTACCGGGCCGGCTCATATCCACGCGGGATATCTGGTATCCCGCCGTAATGTCCCTGGTACTTCCGTCCGGATACTCTGCCTCCAGAACCAGTCCGGTCAGATCCAGAGCTTCGTCCAGGCTGTACTCCGTCTTATCCGGCTGTGTTTTCACGGAAATACCGGTGATTTCCGACACTTCAAATTCTGCCGTTACCGTAACATCCGCATCCGGCATGACAAAACTTGTGCCGGGAACAGCCTCACCGTTCACTGTCAGCGTGTCTTCGGTCATCTCATAGCCGGGATCCGGCGTTACGGTAAGAAAAACGGTTTCGCCGCTGACCGTATGCCTGTAATTCGCCGTAACCGTTCCGTTCTGAATCCCAGGATCGACTGTTACACTGTGAAGCTCCTTCTCGGAATAATATTCAAATCCCCAGAGCTGATTATCCGCTCCGGTATAGGCTGTCTGAACTTCATACACGTCTGTGGGCAGACCGTACTCGCCCACCGCGCCCCGGGTAATCGCCATTCCGGTCTGAAAGTTAATCACACAGAACAGACCGTCCCGCACTTCGTTTACTTCCCACAAGGCTGCATTGCCCGGTGAAGCTGTCTGCACCACCTGGGCCCGTTCCTTGAAAGAATCAGCCGTCAGATACATGCCGCTGTTCTGACACCGGATACGGTACAGTCCCATCTCTCCTGCCGGCTCCAGAACCCACTGGTAAGTTGCATGGGTCTTGTTGGCTTCCACCGGTTCTGAATTCCGGTTAAATTCAAAAAGCCCCGTACCTTCATCTGTAGAAAAACTGGGCATGCACCACCATTGATCCGAAGCTTCCGCACTGTTGATAAATCTTGGATTTTCCTCAGGTTCCATCGGCGCGGCGCTGACAGGCAGTTCGATCATGCCTGCCGCAGCAACGGCCATTGCCAGAATACCGGAAAGGCATTTCTTTAATCGTCCTTTTTTCACCACATTTTCCTTCCTTTCCTTCAGTAAGACATTTTTCCGAATGTGGCGCTCATCTTCTTTGTGCTATTTACACAATTTTCTAATCTATTATAAGCTATTTTCAGCATTTTATATAATACCTGCTTGCTATGCATATCCATTCTTTTTAAGCATAATAAAACATTCCGATATACAGGAATCCGCTCTCCTTCCCTTGAAATACCCTGTTTACTGATGTATAATTGATTAAAGATTTATTTATTAAGGAGTTAATTATGGACAGTGAACTGAGAGAACAGTTTTTTTCAACTATTGTCCATTTCAGGAAACTGGAATCGATCCTCTCTTCAGAGTGCGAGATGCAGATGAATGAAATGGTAATTCTGCAGAGTATAGCCGGGACCTGCTGCCGGGAATGTCCGTGCATGAATCTCGATGTCCCGAAAATGCAGAAAAAACTCAACATCTCCAAACCTGCCATCTCTTACATACTGAATACACTGGAAAAGAAGAATTATATCACACGGGAAATCGATCCGAAGGACCGCCGGAAAGTTTCCATCAGCGCCACCCCGGAAGGGAAAGCCGCTGCCGAGCAGTCCCGGAAAAAATACGACGACTTCTGGGATACGATACTGAACCGGTTCGGCGAAGAAAATATGCGTCAGCTCCTGGAACTGATTCAGAATCTGGACGATCTGTATCTGACGCTGAAAAAAGACTGCTGCCAGTAATAAAACCGCTGCAGGCATAAAAAGACGCCGGCGGGCAATTTCTTCCATTGCCCGCTGGCGTCTTTTTTATAATCCTATTACGGAAGAGCATATTCTCCTTTCTTTTCTGCCGCACGGCTCATCCTGACTTTTATCTTTCCGTCTTCCGCGGAAGCCACAAGTTCTTCCCCCGTCCCCGGTCTTCCATCCAGGAGCCGGTCCGCCACTGCATTCTGCAGCATGGACTGGATTGTACGCTTCAGCGGTCTTGCGCCGAAGGAAGGGTCATACCCCTTCTCCGCCAGCAACTCTGCAGCGCTTTCCTCCACACGGAGAAGAATTCCCTGTTTTTTCATCCGTTCTGTAAGTTTCGCAATCTGAAGATCCGCGATTTTCCGCACATCCTCCCGCTTCAGCGGATGGAATACAATCACTTCATCCAGACGGTTGATGAACTCCGGACGGAACGTCGTCTTCACCGCCTCCATAACACGGCTGCGGATATTCTCCTCCCTCCGGATCTCCTCGCTTTCCTCATTTCTGGAGAACCCAAGGGAGCTCTTGCCTGTTATCTCACGGGCTCCGATATTTGAAGTCATGACAATAATCGTGTTCTTAAAGCTGACCGTACGCCCCTGGGCGTCAGTCAGTCGTCCATCGTCCAGTATCTGAAGCAGTGTGTTCCACACATCCGGATGAGCTTTTTCGATCTCATCCAGAAGGATAATGCTGTACGGTCTCCTGCGCACCATCTCCGTCAGCTGTCCGCCTTCGTCATATCCTACATATCCCGGAGGAGAACCGATCAGCTTGGACACCGTATACTGTTCCATATATTCGGACATATCCAGACGTATCATGGCATTCTCATCATGAAACATCACATCCGCCATAGCTCTGCACAGCTCTGTCTTTCCTACGCCTGTCGGGCCAAGGAAAAGGAAGGAGCCAATGGGTCGGTCGGGATCTGCCACTCCGGTTCTTCCCCGGCGGATGGCCCGCGCCGCTGCTTTCACTGCGTCATCCTGGCCGATTACCCTGCTGTGCAGGGAAGATTCAAGAGAACGGAGCTGTTCTGTCTCATCTTCCGTCAGCATAGTCACCGGGATCTTCGTCCACGCGGATACTACCTGCGCAATATCTTCCGCCTCCACACGGCTGCACTGCTTCTTCTGCCAGTCTGACTGCTTTTCTTCCAGTTCTTTTGTCAGTGCATTCTGGCTGTCCCGCAGCACCGCGGCTTTTTCATACTCCTGAGCATCCGCGGCTTTCTTCTTCTCCTTCGCAATCCGTCTGACCTCCTGCTGGAGATCCCGGAGATAAGAAGGTGTTGTCAGTCCCCGGGTCTTGATCCGTGAGGCGGCCTCATCCATCAGATCCACTGCCTTGTCCGGCAGGAACCTGTCCTGAATATAGCGCGCAGACAGACTTACCGCCGCCCGGACCGCATCATCCGTGATTGTAAGGCCATGATAAGCTTCATACTTTTCTTTCAGCCCCAAAAGAATCTTCACAGCGTCCTCCTGATCCGGCTCTTCCACCGCAACCGGCTGAAACCGCCGTTCAAATGCCGCATCTTTTTCGATATGCCGGCGGTATTCCTGAAGGGTGGTCGCTCCGATCACCTGAAGCCCGCCTCTTGCAAGAACCGGCTTCAGAA
This sequence comes from uncultured Ruminococcus sp., assembly GCA_900553885.1. Lineage (GTDB taxonomy): Bacteria > Bacillota > Clostridia > Lachnospirales > Lachnospiraceae > Mediterraneibacter. The sequence continues at coordinate 25,482 of USFD01000002.1, read as the reverse complement.
TATTGGCCGCGTCCATAGTCTCGCTGGCGCCTGCGCCTGCACCCATAATCATGTGCAGCTCATCGATAAAAAGAATCACATTTCCTTCCGCGTCCGCCTCTTCCAGGAAGTTTTTCATTCTTTCTTCAAAATCACCTCTGAACCTTGCTCCTGAAAGCATTCCCACAAGATCCACCGCGATGATCCGCTTATCTTTCAGATTTGCCGGAATTTCTCCATCTGCGATCCGCTGTGCCAGACCTTCCACCACAGCTGTTTTTCCGACACCAGGTTCTCCTGTGAGCACCGGATTGTTCTTCTTACGCCTGGACAGGACCTGAATCAGACGTTCCAGCACATCCTCCCGTCCGATCATTGGATCATAGGCGCCGGAAGCGGCTTTTTCCGTCATATCGGTTCCGTATTTTTCCAGTGCCGGTACGGTTTCTGCTTCCTCCTCCGGCTGCTCTGCCGCCCCCTGGGGGACTTCCTTTTCCGCAGATCCGTATACAGAATCTCCGGAAGAAATATTCCGGGCCAGGATCGGCGCTTCCCCGTTTCCCACGTCTTTGAGAATCTCCTCAGGATCCGCCTTTAAGGAAACGAGCAGCTGTACCGCAGCACAGTCTCCCGCTTCCAGAATACCCTGAAGCAGATCTTCCGGTTCCACCTGAGAATGTCCATGCTTTTTTGCACGGGTTTCCGCAAGATGAAGAATCTGCTCCGCCTCTTCGGAGATCTGAACTGCCTGGTAACGCCCTCCGGCCTTTGCGTCAAAATCATACTGCTGCAGGTATTCCTCCACCAGCTTTGCATCCACGCCGCTGCGTCTCAGAGCGGTTCCTGCCGCTCCCCTGTCCTGTGTCAGAGCCCACAGAAGATGCTCTGTTCCGATAAATCCGTGTTCCATACGCACGGTAAAACGAAGCGCTGACTGAAAAATCTTCATTGTGCGCTGACTGAATATACCCAGATTAATTTCCATGTGCACACACCTCCTTCTCCATCACGGCAATATCATCCCGCAGCTTTGCCGCCTCCTCATAGTTTTCGGCAGCTGCAGCTTCATTCAGGCGCACACGGAGAGCCGCAAGTTTTCTTCTTTTGATCAGCCCCGGCACTGCCATCTCCGGGAATGCCCGGTCGCCCAGATGTCTCGGCTCCTGTTTTCCCGGCCACCAGCCTGTATAATTTTTAAATTCCTCCGCTTTTCCGGAAGATACTGCCTGATTCCACATATTCTGCAGGCAGTCCCTGCAGACCGGAACCTGATAAACAGTTCCCATCCAGTTTATGTAAAATACTCTGTCAACTTTTTCCTTATTACAGAATTGGCATTTCATTCTTACTCACCTCTTTATACTACAATAGCGCCGGCTGATGCCGGCGTTGTTCAAAACTTAATAGTTAAGTATTTAATAATATAGTGTAAAAATTTTAAAAAGTCAATAGTATGCCGGCTTTTCCTTATATTTCCTTATATTTTCTTTATTAACGGTTTATAATTTTCCTTTTTCTTTTATAGTTCACTCATACTTTTGTCACATTTTCCCTTTATACTATGTATCAGATAGTTGATAAACAACTATCTCCCCCCTCATAAAGTTCAGACGCTGCAAGGCGTCGCACTTTACTCTCATTCCTTTTTAGATAACCAATAAAACAACGAAAACCCGCCAGTGAAAGCTGGCGGGTTTTCGCTGTTTCTCCGCGTTCTCTTTTGTTTCCTGTTTATTTTTGATTGTATTTCTCCGGGCAGACATTTATAATACATGCTGGAGGATTTTTGACATGAACAATTTTACGGTTTTAAACTATCAGGGCAGCAAAAATAATCTGCGGGATTTTATATATGAAAATCTGCAGCCATACATTCAGGAGGGGAAAGCAGTCTTTGACATCTTCTCCGGTTCCGCGTCCGTCAGCAGCATGTTCGGGCAGGAATATCTGGTGTATGCCAATGACGCGGAAGCATACGCGTCCATTATCGCTGATGCTCTGCTGAATCCGGCGGACATCCCCTCTCCTTCCACTTTTCTGGAACAGATGAAAAGGGATTATACTGTCTTAAAACAGGATCTCTCTACCCCTGTTCTTGATTTTATAAATCGGGAAAAGGCTGCGCTGGAAGAAAAGGATTACCGTGAATTGAGCGCCTTATACGATTCCTATCCTACGGTATGGAATCAGAAATACTCAGAGATTATTCAGAATGAATTAACTGTTGAAAATATAAGAGCAGCCGGCGGCTACTGCCTTTTCACCACCTATTACGGCTCCAACTACTACGGCATCGGACAGGCGCTGGAAATTGACTGTATCATCAAAATGATACACACCCGTTTCCCTTCCTGCAGAAACGCCCTTCTTATGTGCCTGTTTTACGCTATGAAGGAAACCGTTTTCTCCAAGGACGGACATATGGCCCAGCCTCTGAATCCGGACAAAAATCAGCGCCGGCTGTTTTTACAGCGCGGCAAATGCGTGTATGACCTTTTTATAAAGAAACTTCAGGAATATCTCACCCTTCCTCTTCCCCGGCACGCCGGAAAGAACCGGGTTTTTCAGGCAAATTTTGAAGAACTCCTGAATAAGGATATTTTTTCAGATGTGGGGCTTGTTTATGCCGATCCCCCCTATACGGATATGCAGTACTCAAGGTATTACCATCTGCTCAATGTTGCGGCAAGATATGATTATCCTGACCTGACCCGCTCCAGAAACGGATATACAAAAGGGCTCTATACGGAGGGCCGCTATCAGTCAAAATTAAGCCAGCGCAGCTCTGCCGGAGAATCTCTGGAACGTCTGATCTCCTTCTGCGCCGGCGCCGGGGTCAATCTGGCACTGAGCTACGCCTATCCCCGGGACAGAAAGAAACAGGCTACAGACCGCTATACCATTTCCATTGACGAACTGATCCGTCTGGCACAGAAACACTTTTCATCTGACCGGGTCACCGTAGCCGCCCAATCATACAGCCACGCAAACCACCGCAACAGCGCCCATAAAAAAGTGGTGGAGTATCTGATCCTGTGCGGAGATAAAGTTCCGGGCCGGATCAATTATAATGCACTGAGAAAACAGATTGCAAATGTCGCTCCCAGTAAAAATAACGCCATGTACAATTCTCACATGTACTGGTCTCAGAAAGCCTACAATATCTGTGATCTCCTGATCCAGGCATTATCTGATCCGGGGGAAGTCGTATTTGACCCCTTCCTTGGCTCCGGGGTTACAGCCCTGGAAGCGATCCGGGATGACATGGGAAGAAAAGCCGTGGGATGCGATATCAATGACATGCCTGTTTTTATTTCAAAAACCTTACTGTCGGTAAACAATACAGACGGACTGAAGGCAGTTCTTAATGACTTTCTGGCAAGGCTGGCTCCTCTGGAAGAGTACTATCAGACCACCTGTCCGCTCTGTCATCAGACCGGAATGATCTCCAAAGTTCTGTTTGATAAAATGGACCGGCAGAAAAATACAGTAAAAATCAAGGCAATCCACTACTCCTGTCCCTGCACGAAAAAGGGCGTAAAAGAAGCAGATGCGCAGGACTGCCGCCGTATGCAGACCGTTCCGGTCCTGGAGAATATAACAGATACCGCTTTACTGGCAAATTCAAAAATCGCGGTGGGAGAAAAGGATGACATCAGAAACATCTTTACCGGAAGGAATCTTGCGGTGCTGGATAAAATTCTGACAATCATCCGGCAGTACGAGGACCGTTATCAGAATATATTAAAATACATCCTGATGTCTGTACTTCACCTGTGCAAGATAACAGACACACATTCTAATTCACAGTGGCCCCTCTGGATACCGAAGACAAACTGTGTTGAAAAAAATATTATTGAAATTCTGTCAAAGAAGGTCGCTAAATTTAACGATGTAATCGCATTTATGAAAGAGAACTATTCCCATGCCCGGATTGCCGGTTCCTATGACGCACTGCAGCCCGGCAGCTGTCTTCTGCTGCAGAAGGGCTGCCAGAACATTACCCGGGACGATATTCCTGACAGCGGAGTTGATCTGATTATTACAGATCCTCCGTATCTTGAGCAGGTTCTTTACTCGGAATATATGCAGTTATACAAACCTTTCCTTGGCTTCAACTACAATCTGACAGATGAAATTGTAGTCTCTTCCGCTCCTTCCAGAGACAAGACCCGGGAAGATTATTTCCGTCTGCTGGATCAGGCCTTTGACATGTGTTCCCGGAAGCTGAAACTCCACCGCCATATGTGTCTGTATTTTCACGACTGCAGCCTGGATGTCTGGAACCGCCTCATTACCATACTGGAAAGTAAGGGGTTCCGGTTTATTACACAGATTCATATCCGGAAAACAGTTACGCTGAAAAATATTATCAGCCCGAAGAAATCCCTCAACGGCGACTCCATTCTTCTCTTTTCAAAAGAGAATGCTCCTGTCATTCATCACGCAGAGACCGAGGATCTGGCCGGAATCGAATCGGAAATCATCCGGCAGAGCAGAGCCATGATCCGGGCAGACGGTCCCCAGTCTACCCCTGAGCTCTATGACAACGGACTTATGGAGCTTCTGATTCAGAACGGATGGCTGTCCGGTCTCTCTCAGAAATATTCTTCCCTGGTTGATCTGTTTGAAAAACACCTGACCTGGGATCCTCAGACCGGGAAATGGATGATCTAGAATAAGAAAGAGGGCTCTTCAGAGCAATGTCCCTGTCCAATGGCATTGCTTCAGAAAGCCCTCTTTTCTATACGCTCCGGCTGCCGTTATAGTACTGGCCCGGAAAATATTTATTCAGTTTTTTCATTAATTCTGTCCCGTCTGTTATTCCCACATCCAGATCCCCGGCGACTGTCTTCCCATCTTTGGTATAACCCGAAGTAGTAACACAGGCCGCTTTGTCAAATCCTCTTCTTTTCCGCTCCGCGTACAGCCGCTGAACCGGCTCCGAACCTACATTATGCACCCAGCGTTTACACTGGAAGAGCTCCCGGCATACTCTGCCGTTTTCCTGTCTGCAGGCCAGAATATCAACTCCCAGATCCCCGGCGCCTCCGATTCTCACCACATTTTCATATCCTTCCGCCTTCAGCAGCCGGACGATCAGTTCTTCAAATTCTGTTCCCGTTAAGGTGGAGATATCAACGGCGTCTTCATTCGGTTTTAAGATATCCTTTCTCTCCACATAATATTTGTCTTCTATTACACAATAGTTCAGAATCAGGCGCTCGATTTCGCTCTGATGGCTTTCCTCCTCCAGGATCTGAATGATTGTTTTCGGATTTCCGTCGCACAGAGCGTTTACCAGCTCAAAGCAGATATCTTCCAGAACAAATTTCCCCTTCTGGTCCAGAAGCCGGCGGATAAATACCGGCATCAGGTCATAAATCTTCGTATACAGGGCATCCGAGTCTTCGATATCCAGATAGAGCCTGTTGTCGCTGATCTGAATCACCCCTGCGTCCACACTGAAATATTCCAGTAGCAGCAGCCTGATTTTTTCAATCTCGCTCCCGGAAGCAAGATGCTGATACCTTATTCTCAGATCCTCACACACCAGCTTTACCGCTCCCGAAAGAGTTACGCAGTCTTTTGCGTTAAGGAGATAAAAATATACCTTTTTCACCAGAAGAAATTCATAATTATCATTTCCTATGTACCAGTATCTGTCCTTCTCATCCAGTTTATAAAATACCGCGATGATTTCATTCATAAAGGTATTCGTAAATGCGGCCTGCTTTCGTATGGTGGGATCCGTTTTGACAAGATCCGTCTGGTATGCATATTCAAATCCGTTTTTCCTGGCCAGATTAACGATCTCAATATATGTCTTAAAATACTTCGCCCGCCCCAGCTTCATCGTAAAAAATACAAGGCCTTTCTCTTTCAGAACCTTTGAAAAATGGGCAAACATATTGTCAATGTCCTTATAATAGTTGTCAAGGCTGTTCTTCTCAGGCCTTCCCTCCGCGTCTGTCAGTACAATTTCCTTCTCCAGCATCTCCCGGGTCAGTCTGTATCTGGAATCATAAAATGTTTCCAGCCAGATCCGGTAGAGCTGATTCCGCTCCAGATAGGGAACCTGATCCGTATACGGAAAATCCGTGTAAATCACATCTGCTCTCAGATCCGGATGGGCGTCAATAAAGGAGGCATAATCCTGGTTATACATTTTTACTTCCGCGCTGCACGCCCCTATCTGACAGGAGCTGTATTCCTGCTTGAATGTCCGGAAATTCCTGTACTTTTCCTCAAACAGCACCCACACATTCATCTCCTGGGCCCTGTGTCTGACAACATGATACAATATGTCCGTACTCGAACCGTACATGGCGATCCTTGCCAGAGAAAGCGCGGAAACCAGCGCCTGTTCCAGAATATCCCTTTCCGGTCCTGCATCCAGTTTCCGGACGGAATCCTGAAGAAGCAGCAGGGCAATCTTATTCCTGTGTGTGAAAATCCTGTCATATCTGTCGGCGCCCGTTGAGGCGGTTATGTTTATCCTGCTGTTTACAATATACCTGGCCCTTGGGAACCGGTCTGCGTTTATTTCCGACAGTTCTTCAATCTTAGCATAATCCGAATCATCAAACTGTTTTGCCCTTTTCCCGCATACGGGACATTTTCTTAACAGTTTTACATTTTTCCCGTCCCGGATCTCTCTGTTCGGAGACGGATGAAAATATCCTTCTTTCCCTTCCGCCGGATCAAATAAGACTTTGGAAATATAATTTTTTCTGCCGCAGCATCTTGTTTCATACAGCGACATAATCTTAGCATAACAGTCTTTCTTTACCTGTTCGAATAAAGCATCCAGACGGGACAGGTCCGCTTTTGTAAACAGTGCGCGGACCGCACCGAAGGTATAGTTGTCCAGCTCTGTTGCATATATGGTCCCGACCTGATTCATCGCAGCAAAAACAAATGATCCCGATCCCATGAACGGATCATACAAAACAGTCTCCTTATTACATACGGTTTCGATCACTTTTTCTGCCACACCCGGAGACTTCCGGCCCTTAAAATTAAACGTTCTGCGCATTTCATCCGGAACCGTATTCGGTATGTCCTGGATCTTCGGTTTAATCTGATCCAGCTTTTCCCTGACGGCGGCATCTATCTGTTTTTTCATCACGAACCTCCTTTACAGGATATGATGGCGGAATTTTCCGCCCGTGTCAAGTCCGTATCCTCTCCCTTTCTCCGGCACGCAAAATATCCTTATTCCTTTCCCTTCTGGACGGACCTGCCGTTTAATTATATAATAGTGTCTGAAACTGTAAATGTTATTTCTGATTTCATATGTTTCATATTCGACTTCATGATGGGAGGAATAAATCAATGATCACATGTAAAAACTGCGGTTACCAGATGGATGATGACTCTCTGTTCTGCGAACAGTGCGGGGCCCCGGTTTCTCCGGAAACCGGCAGTTCCACACAGAACGGCTGTCAGAGCCAGTATCAGGACAGCTATCAGAATGATTTTCAGAACGGATATCAGAATGATTTTCAGAACGGATATCAGAACAGCTGTCAGAATGGTTTTCAGAACGGATATCAGAACGGGGATCCGGATGATTTCCGGAATGGATACCCGGATAATTTTCAGACTCCGCCGCCGGCTCCCGCAGCCCGCAGATCCCGCGCGCCGATCTATATTGCCATTGCTGCTGCCGCTGTATTAATTATTGCCGCAGGCGCCGGACTTACGGTATGGTTCCTTTCGGATTCTTCCGCGGAAAATACACGGCAGACCGCAGCCCTGCAGGACTCTGATCCGGCAGATGATACAGATTCAACTTTCTCCTGGAGAAACGGCAGGAATAATGCAGACAGCGAAGACGGGCAGAACGATACACAGGAGGAGAAAAAAGAGGAGAAGCAGCAGGAAGATACCGACACTGCCGGTCACGGTAATACAGACTCCGAAGAAGCCGGATTTCCGTTTCTGATCAATCCTTCCGCTGACGCCGATTATACGGCAGCTCTGGATCCATCCGGATACGAATTCTATTCCTCTTCAATTGATGAATTTAACTTCTGGTATCCCACAGATTTCTATAACGAAGTTACGTACAACGCACAGCCTGACAAAGGACAATACGGAACCAATCTGGAGAAAATCACTTTCTCCGCCAAAGATGGTTCCCGGCTTATCTTCCAGGCCATTCAGCGAACGGACTCTCTGTCTCTGGATGACATGACCGCCAATGTCTGTACTTCTGAACTCGGCCGGATGTCGTCTTCAGAGGTTATCCTGAACCATGTGAAAGATAATTACGGCAAGGTCATTGTAACAGGCTGGGACAACGAAAGGGACGGATATACAGACTACTGCCTGACAAAAATAAAGCAGGATACCATCCTGCGGATGACCGTTCAGTTCCCCGGCTATACGAATGATGATGACGAGCTTCGGATGGGGTATCTGACAGAAACGTTTTACCGCATGTGCGGCTTTTCCGATGCGGATCCATGGAGAACCTACGAAGAGTATATAAGGGAGAACGGATAAATCATGAAAATAAGAAAAAGAAACCGAATCCTTCTTGTAACTGTCTTTGCTCTTCTGCTGACCGGCTGCGCCGGATCCGGGGCAGAAGGAACATCCGGCAGGGATACCGGAGATAACACACGGGAAGTTTCCGATCTGGACATCGACACCGGAACAGACTCCGCAGAAAAACCGGAAATTCTCCATTTTGTAGACGTATACCAGAATCCTTACGAAGTCGAAATAAATCCGGATGTGGAAAAACATAACTATAAATCAGAATGTTTCATTCACAAAGGGGATCTTCTCTCCTATGAAGGGGATGAAAATTATACATACCGGCTGGGGGTGGATGTATCCGAACATCAGGGATATGTGGACTGGCAGCAGTTAAAGGACAGCGGCTTTGACTTCGCGTTTATCCGCCTGGGCTACCGCGGCTACGGACAGGAGGGCAATATACGCCTCGATCAGGAATTTCACCGGAATATGGAAAATGCGCAGGCCGCCGGTTTTGACGTGGGCGTTTACTTCTTTGCGCAGGCTGTCAATGAAGAAGAAGCCCGGGAAGAAGCAGACTTTGTCCTGGAAAATCTGAAGGGATATTCCCTGCAGCTCCCTGTTGTATATGATCCGGAGAGTATTCTGGATGATGAAGCAAGAACAGATAATGTAACCGGAGAACAGTTTACAGAAAATACAGAAGTATTCTGCTCTGCCATTGCAGAAGCAGGATATGATCCCATGATCTACGCCAACATGCTCTGGGAAGCATTTGAACTGGATCTGGAACAGCTCTCGGATTATCCGCTCTGGTATGCGGATTATGAGCCTGCGCCCCAGACTCCCTATCATTTCGACTTCTGGCAGTATACCAACGAAGGCCATGTTCCCGGTATAGAAGGCAATGCTGATCTGAATATCCAGATGCTCTCCCGCCGCTGAATACTCTGCCGTTTTCTGCCGGATTTCCGGTTCTCCTCAGATGAATCTCCGTCTGAGGAGAATCTTTTTATGCTGATCTGTCTGCCTGGCGGTTTCAGACATTTTCCCCGTTTTCCCGAAACATAACAAATACGTGACGCAGATCTTTCTGATTCGCCAGGCCCAGCTTTTTCAAAACTCTTGTTTTCTGGTTTGCAATGGTCTTCGGCGAAGACTTAAGCGGTACCTTTTTCCCCATCATAATATGAAATACAGCCATCTCCGCTTCCGACAGACAGGATAGCGCAGTGAATGCCAGCAGATATTCCTGAACCGTATATCCTTCGCACATTGTGATAATATTCTCTCCCAGCTGAGCTATCTGCCAGTTAAAAAGACAGCCTGATGCAAATGCATTCCGGGCTGCTTTCACTATAAATTCCAGATCCTCACTCTCCGACAGAATCAGCACTTTGGCATCCGTATGAATCCGGATCTCTCTTGATATATGTATAATATCCGACGAAGAATCTCCCGGGTACAGATTTATAACCGCTACCTCCGCACCGTTGCTGCAGACCGTCCGGACTGCCAGATCCCTGTCTTCGCAAATTCCCACAACCTTAATTTCCGGATATTCTTCCAGACGCTTCAGAAGCGATGCGCCAAGCGCCTCATTGTCCTCAATGAGGAGAACTCTAATCTGTTTCTCTTCCATCTATACTATATAGTCTCTCCTCTCCCCCCATAGCGTATCTCTCCATCAGTCATATAATGGGGATTCTTCCTCTCTTTCGCTATAGATACAAACGATAAAACCCGTTTTATATAACCCAATTTATTCTAATCTTAGTGGTTCGCTATAAAGCTGTCAATATAGGGAATTTTTATTTTTCCTATATTTTTTGGGAAACAGAGAGGATTGAAAGCTATTATGCTATGAGAGAATGCTCCGAATATTTTTATTTTATCTTTATAAATTTTCTTATCCTTTTATATTTCACTCATATTTTTGACACATTTTCTTTCTATACTATATATCAGATAGTTGATAAACAACTATCTCCCCCCCCCCTCATAAAGTTCAGACGCTGCAAGGCGTCGCACTTTACTCTCATTCCTTTAGATATAACTTATAAAACCAACAAAAATCCGCCAGCCGAAAGGCTGACGGATTTTTGTTATTTCCTGTTATCTGATTTTTCTTCAAACCATTCATACAGATCCTGGTATACCCGATACCGGTCTGTCTCATTTAATATTTCATGCCTGTCCCCCTCATATAATCTGAGGGAAACATCCTGCATACCTGCAGATCTGTACGTCTCGCAGACTTTGCGCACGCCCTTTCCAAAATTTCCCACCGGATCTTCAGCTCCTGACACAAAAAGAACGGGAAGCCCTTTCGGTATCATGCTGATATTTTCCTTTTTCTGCATGCCCAGCATCCCGGACATCATACAGTAATATGCATTTACAGTAAATATAAAGGAGCACAGAGGATCTGACACATATGCCTCCAGATGTTCTTTGTCGCTGGTAATCCAGTCCGCCCGGGTTGCCGCCGGCTTAAACTTTTTATTAAAAGAACCTGTCACCAGTTCATCTATCATCCGGCTGCGGTAGTGCCACCCCCGGACCGCTGCCATCAGGCGGCAGAGCCGTTTGATAAACAGCAGGGAAGATTTTCTGTGGTCTGCAGTCACCCCCATCAGCACCACGCCGCTGAGCCCGTTTCCATACCTCTGAATATACTGGCGAAGCAGGGAAGATCCCATGCTGTGTCCCAGCATAAAATAAGGCACTTCCGGATATTTTTTCGCAGTCCGCCGGCGAAGCGTGTGAATATCCCCAAGCACACAGGCATTGCCGTATTTTTTATCAAAAAATCCGTATTCTGATTTGGACTGTACGGATTTTCCATGTCCAAGATGATCATTTCCCACCACATAAAACCCTTTTTCACAGAGAAACTGTGCAAACTCATCATACCTTTTAATATATTCCACCATTCCGTGGCAGATCTGCAGAACAGCTCTGACCTCTCCTTCCGGCTTCCACTCTATCGTATGAATCTCGGTGTTTCCATCCTTGGATGGGAAATAGAACTCATCTCTCATGGTACTTCCTTACCTGTCATCTAATTTTATGTAATCACGGTACGGAGCAAGCGGTTTGTATGCCGGACGTATAATCTTGTCTACATTTTCAAGTTCTTCCAGCCGATGTGCGCTCCATCCCACAATACGCGCTGCCGCAAAGATCGGCGTATACAGCGACGAGGGAAGATCCAGCATGCTGTATACAAGTCCGCTGTAGAAATCCACGTTGGCATTAACCCCTTTATACATGCGGCGTTTTTCTTTGATAATCTCCGGAGCCATATGCTCGACTTTCTCATACAGCGCGTACTCTGCCTGGCATCCTTTTTCCCTTGCGAGCTGCTTTACGAACTTCTTGAATATATCCGCCCGCGGGTCGGAAATTGAATATACCGCATGGCCCATTCCATAAATCAGACCTTTTCTGTCAAACGCTTTTTTATCAAGAAGGGCTTCCAGGTAAGCTCTGATCTGGTCTTCATCCGTCCAGTCTGTCAGATGTTTCTTCATATCATCAAACATCTGGGTAACTTTAATATTGGCTCCGCCGTGCTTTGGTCCTTTTAACGATGCCATGGCCGCCGCAATCGTAGAATAGGTATCTGTTCCGGAGGATGTTACAACATGAGTTGTAAAAGTAGAATTGTTTCCGCCGCCGTGATCCATATGGAGTACAAGAGCCATATCCAGAATCTTTGCCTCAAGCTTTGTATATTTCCGGTTCTCACGCAGCATCATAAGAATATTTTCTGCGGTGGAAAGATTCGGATCCGGTGCATAAATATACAGATCCTCTCCCCTCTTATAATTATACGCATGATAGCCGTATACCATCAGCATAGGGAACTGGCTGATCAGGTTCAGACACTGACGCAGAACATTCGGAATACTTGTGTCATCCGCCTTATCATCATAGGAATACAGCTGCAGAATACTTCTTGCAATGCTGTTCATCATATCATGGCTGGGCGCTTTGAGAATCACATCCCGCACAAAATTCGGCGGAAGTGTGCGGCGCTCGCCGATCATTTCCTGAAATTTCTTCAGTTCTTCTCTGCTCGGAAGGTCCCCGAAAAGAAGCAGATATGCCGTCTCTTCATATCCCGGATGCTTTGCATCAAGGAATCCTTTTACAAGATCTTTAATATTATATCCGCGATAATAAAGGTTTCCCGCACACGGTACCGTTTCTCCGTTTACCACCTTTGAAGCGCATACATCCGATATATTTGTCAGGCCGGCAAGCACGCCTTTTCCGTTCAGGTCGCGCAGCCCTCTCTTAACTTCATACTTTGTGTACAGTTCCTTGTCAATCGCATTATTCTTTTCACATTTGAGAGCTAATTCTTCAATCTCGGGAGTAATATCGAAAAAAATGCTGTCAATATCTTTTGCCATTTGACCTTCCTCCTTCTCTCTTTTTTTCATTTTTTATTTGTATGACCTTTTTATTATACTAAAAATGTAAAAAATATACAATAAACTCAATATTAAATATTTATTAACACAGCTTATTTGACAAAAATGCAAATTCTTCCAGAGTCAGGGCCTCTCCTCTTACATTCAGACCTCTTTCCAGCTGTTCAACAGCCGCCTCAATTTCCTCTCTTGAAAATGAAAGCTCGGAAGAATTTTTCAGCCCGTTAACAAGCGTTTTCCGCCTCTGATTAAAGGAAGCCCGGATAATCCGGAACATCAGTTTTTCATCCTTTACCTCCACCGGAGGCTTGTCATACCGTTCCAGACGGATCACGGCAGAACCGACTTTTGGTCTGGGCATAAAACAGTTGGGCGGCACATTTGCCACAATATATGGCTTTGCATAATACTGAACCGCCAGGGAAAGGGCGCCGTAATCTTTTGTCCCCGGTCCTACCTGCATCCGGTCCGCCACTTCTTTCTGGACCATAACCGTAATACTCTTAACCGGCACATGATTCTCAAACAGTCCCATGATAATGGGCGTGGTAATATAATAGGGCAGATTTGCCACGACTTTCAGCGGTTTCCCTCCGTTCTCCTCTCTGGCAAGCGCCGCAAGATCCAGACGCAGCACATCTTCGTTAATAATTTTAACATTCTCATATCCGTCAAGTGTATCCTCCAGAATCGGAATCAGGGCACGGTCAATTTCCACCGCGATCACGCGCCCTGCGGCACACGCCAGATACTGGGTCATAGTTCCGATCCCCGGACCGATCTCCAGCACACAGTCCTCCGGACCGATCTCTGCCGCGCGGATAATCTTTTCCAGTACATGGGGATCAATCAGAAAATTCTGTCCGAATTTTTTCTGAAACGTAAAATTGTACTTCTGCAGAACTGCAATCGTATTCTGCGGATTGCCGAGTGTTGGCTGTTTCATATCATTCCTCCTTAAAAGGGTCAGTCCCCTTTTCTCAGATTATACAGTCTTCTTGCATTTATCTCCGTCTGTTCTATGACTTCTTCGCAGGATATCTCTTTTATCGCTGCAATTTCTCTGGCTACATAGGGAAGATTCAGCGAGGAGTTCCGTTTTCCCCGAAATGGTTCCGGCGCAAGATACGGACAGTCCGTCTCCAGAACAATGGACTCCAGCGGGATTTCTTTCACAGTTTCTTTCAGTTTCCGGGCATTTTTAAAGGTAACGACTCCTCCCACACCAATAAAATATCCCATTTTTACATATTCCCGGGCCATCTCCGGAGAATAGGAATAACAGTGAATAACCGCTTTCATGCCGCCGGCGTACTGTTTCATAATTTCCATAGTATCTGCGGCAGCCTCTCTGCTGTGTATCATTACCGGCATTTCTTTTTCTCCGGCCAGTTCCAGCTGCCGGATAAACCACTTCTTCTGCAGATCATGGCCCTCTTTGTCCCAGTAATAGTCCAGGCCGATCTCTCCCACAGCCACAATTTTATCACATTCCAGCAATTCTCTCATTTTCTGAAAAGACTCCTGGTCCAGCGTTCCCACTTCGTCCGGATGGACGCCGACTGCCCCGTATATAAAAGAATACTTTTCCGTCAGCTGCTTTATCCTGTCCCAGGACGCAATTGTAGACCCGGCATTTACAATCGCGCCGATCCCTTCCTCTTCCATCCTGCCCAGCAGTTCCTCCCGGTCGCCGTCAAACTGTTCGTCATCATAATGGGCATGTGTATCAATAATCATAACACCTGTTCACCTCTCATCCTAAAGCCGGAAAAAGAGAAGCCTGACGGCTTCTCTTTCTGCCGGAACGTTATTCTTCATTTTATTCCTACCTGAGAAAAATTTCAACGTTTTTCTGCCCGGAACAGCGATATCACTTTTATCCACGGACACGGTATCCTGTTTTCATAATACCAGGTCATCCATCTTTTCAAATCCATCCAGCATATAGGATTCCACTGTATTGTCGCAGATCAGATAAAACTTCCCGCCTGCATACAGCCCCCGGATTTCTCCTCCGCCGGAAAGATCTCTTTCGAATACCTTATGGAATCCTTCAGCCTCATCAAACGTAAATATATAATATCCGTTATTATTTTCATCCCAGGCCGTGAAACCGAACAGATTCTTTTCCGTATCCACAAAGGCTGCCTTATAATTATATGCCACATCTGTGCCATACGTATTCTCTATCACGTAAGTATCCGTCTCCTGTACATCCGCCGGATCAGAGATATCAAACATGGACAGTTTCACTCCGTCTGTGGTAATAGTTTCCTCATCCACAGCCATGCCGATCCCCAGCAGCAGCCCGTCCCCATATGGATGGAGATACTCGGAAAATCCCGGTATTTTCAGCTCCCCGATGACTTCCGGTTTCTCCGGATCTGACAGATCTACAGAGAAGAGCGGATCAATCTGCCGGAATGTAACAAAATACCCTGCATCTCCCATAAATCTGGCCGAGTAAACCGATTCATCCGGCGCCAGATCGCGGATTTCTCCTACAGTTTTCAGATCTGTATCCAGCACATACAGAGCGTTTGTATCTTTTCCTGAGGAAACGTCCTGAATCTCTTCCGTCGCCGCTTCCGTCCCTGTCAGGGGCAGTACGCCGCTTCCGGCAGCGTAAACCGGCGATACAGTTGTAACAAGTCTCAGATACCCGTCATATTCATCAATACAGAAAGAATCTTTCAGTGTTCCGTCTACTTTTGTCTGCGCTTCCGCCGCAATCCCTCCCCTGCTGTAGGAAAGCCTGCGGATGGAAGTCTGCGTCACGCCGCCGCTTCCGTCACAGAGTCCTTCCGTAACATAGATATTGCTTCCGCTTACATAGCAAAGTCCGCTGTCTCCCAGCACCGCCGCGCTGTCTGTCTTTTTGTCCGGATTATCCAGCGAAAATGCCGAAATCAGTGTATACTCTCTTCCCGACTGAGCGGCCGGAATATAAATATCTCCGGGTTCCACCAGTTTCCCCTGAACCTGAGGAATATAGACGGTCCGGTCTGTCGGTTCCGCCGGCATTCCTGCGTAGAAATTACTGATCAGATACACATATCCGTCACGGATACGCATTGTATTATAGTAGCCGCTCTGCGTAAATGTTCCGGTCTGACGCGGATCCGAAGGATCGCTTATGTCGTAGACAAACACACTGACAGAATTGCCGTCCCCCTCGGTGCCGTTCTGGCCGGCACTGTCCTCTGCTATAGCATAGGACTGTGGAATATAGACTGCAGCCAGAAGATCCCCTTCCACATACAGTTCGGAAAAATTTCCTTCTCCGTCCGGAATAATTTCCGCCGTCTTCTCCATCTTGTCAGATCCAATTCCCACAATACTTATCTTCCGCTGGTTCATCACATACAGATATTTTCCGTCTGTTTTGACAATATCTCCTTCTCCTACGCCTTCCTCCCGGACATTCGTATCCGAATAGTCCCCGGAACTTTCCTCCTGCGCAGCCATCTCGGATCCCGGCGCAGCCTGGGCAGCCGAATCCTCCAGAATCGCTCCGGAATTTTCGGAATTCCATTTGAATATCTGCGAATCAGCTCTGATATAGCTGTATATTTCATCATAATCCCGGGCGCCGGCAAGTCCCGTCAGGTCTTCCCCTTCATCCTGCTGCAATGCTTCTCCTGTTTCTGCTGTCGCCTCCAGGCCGGACTGCCCTCCGCCTGCCTTTTCCGGATAAAACACACCATATACTGCGGCAAGTCCCGCTGCAAAACAGATACATGCCGCGGCAGCGCCTGCTGCGTACCGCCACCTGATCCGCTTCTTCCCGGAATGGCCCTTCCCCGCCAGCATCTGTTCCACTGCCTCAGGCTTCAGACTTTCCGGCACTTCTATGTCTTCCGTCATGTCCCGAAGTGTTCTTTCTATTTTTTCTTCCTCAGACCGGCTGAGTTTTTCCGGTTCCTCCCGTCTGTCTTTTTCTTCCATATCCATCCTCCTTCCTTTACAGTTCTTCTTCCAGTATTCTGCGCATCTTGCCAAGCGCCCGGCTTTTTCTTGACCGTACGGTAGCCGCATTCATCTTCAGCATCCCGCCGATCTCCTCGCTGCTGTATCCCCCGAATACCGAAAAGGAAACAATCAGCCGCTCCTCTTCCCCGAGAGCGAAAAAGGCCTCTCTTACCTCCTGGTGCCGTGCGTATCTCTGGGAAAAATCAGGTTCTGAATCCTTCGCCTTTCCCTTTCTTTCCCCTTCCTGCAGCGCATCTTCCGCTGTCAATACAGAGGCGTCCCGGCTGCGTCCCCGCAGAATTTTCAGACAGCGGTTGCTTAAAATAGTGAAAATCCAGCTTCGGAATGACTCATCTTTTCGCAGACGGGTGATTCCTTCATAGGCCGATATCACCGTATCGCTGACTGCATCCTCTGCATCATGAGGACTGCCGAGCATATACAGAGCAAATCTGTACATATCGGTATAATTCCGGGAATACAGCACGGAAAACGCTTTCGTATCTCCCCGCTTTGCCCTCCGTATCAGGTCCGGACCGGAACTGTTTTCATAATCATACATTTTTCCCCTCCTCCCGTGCAGTTAACTGCAAAATGCGGGTTCCCATCAGCTGCTGATATATATTGGAGTCATCAGGAGCACATTTTGTTGCACCATTTTTGATATTCCTGTATTTTTATTCCGCTCCTTCTGAAAAACGGTGTCTGCCTTCCTGTTCCCGAAGCACATAAAGTTCCTGTAAAAAAGAAAGGAGGACAGAAACTTCCGCATGGCGGGCTCCCGTTTCTGTATCTGCGGAAAACTCCCCGGATACACGGCCTTATGCAGAATCTGTCCTCCCGATATGGTCATATTACTGTTCTATATTATATTATTTTCTTTCTGCTTTATAGTAGTTGATCAGACATCCGTCCAGAATAATCTGTCTCTCTGCGTCTGTCAGCTCTCCCAGACGGAGATCGATTTCCTTCAGCTCCGTTCCCACTACATAAGCTTTTATCACATCTGCTTTCTCTGACACTGCTTTTCTCACATCCGGAACAAAGATATAATCCCCGTTTTTAAACGGAAGATTCTCATGATCCGCGTCGGTCAGGAACGGAAGCATGCCCCAGTTAATCAGATTGGAGCGATACCTCTTTGTAGCGTACTCAATGGCAATATTCGCCCAGCCGCCCAGCACTTTCTGGCAGGAAGCAGCCTGCTCGCGGGCAGAACCATCGCCCGGCTTCACAGCAAAAATTGTACTGCCGACGCCGATATTTCCTTTGCCCACTTCCGGATACGTCTTCTGAATCGTCTCCATTACCGGTTTCAGCTCTTCCAGTACATCCAGCGGACATGTGCCGGCTTCGATGGCTTTCTGAGCCTTCTGTACTTCTTTCGCACGTCCCACATATGCCGGATCTTTTCTTGAGAGCGCAAACTCTGCAAGTCCCAGCGGATTGGAACGATAGGAGGAAGTCTCTCCTGACGGAATCAGCTCGTCTGTCGTAGTAACCGGATCATGAATCTCGGAAACCACTTTGACAATCAGATTTTCCGGAAGCGCTGACATTTCCGGCCAGTCCTTAATATTCGGTCCGAACTGGATCTCCACACTGGGGTCAGCCACGCCATGGCTGTCAAATACACGGTTTGCATAGATGTTGCTGTCAAAGTGATATTTCTGTCCTTTGTACTCCACATCCATAGCCGTCGCCGGTGTAAGGTATCCTTTGTTTGCAGCTGTAGCTGCGATAGAACGGGCGTCCATAAGAGCAACCGAAGAAATTTGGCCGCTCTGAAGCTTGCTTCCCTCACGGTTCGGGAAGTTTCTCGTTGTATGACGGATAGAGAACGCATTGTTTGCCGGAGTATCTCCTGCTCCAAAGCAGGGGCCGCAGAATGCGGTCTTCACAACGGTTCCCGCTTCCATCAGATCAGCCACTGCGCCGTTTTTCACCAGTTCCATATAGATCGGCATACTTGCCGGGTAAACACTGAATGTAAACGCGTCAGAACCGATATTTCTGCCTTTGATAATGTCCGCGGCAGCGCAGATATTTTCAAAGCCGCCGCCTGCGCAGCCTGCAATGATTCCCTGCTCTACGTACAGTTTTCCGTCTCTGATCTTGTCCTGCAGGGAATAGTCTACAGCACCGTCCAGGCTGACAAGAGCTTTCTGCTCCACATCATGGAGAATATCCTGTAAATTTGCATTTACTTCATCGATTGTGTATACGTTGCTGGGATGGAACGGCATTGCGATCATTGGTCTGATCTCGCTCAAGTTCACATATACGCATCCGTCGTAGTATGTAACCGCACCCGGATTCAATTCTTTGTAGTCTTCTTTTCTGCCGTGGATCTCATAGAACTCTTCGATCTTCTCATCTGTCGTCCAGATAGAGGACAGGCAGGTTGTCTCCGTTGTCATAACGTCAACGCCGATACGGAAGTCTGCGCTCAGCTTCTTCACGCCCGGGCCGACGAATTCCATCACTTTATTGTTTACATAACCATTTTTAAATACCGCGCCGATAATAGCGAGTGCAACATCCTGCGGTCCGACCCCTTTTATCGGCTCGCCGTCCAGATAAATGGCAATTACGCCCGGCATTTTAATATCGTATGTTTTGTTCAGCAGCTGTTTTACCAGCTCCGGACCTCCTTCGCCCATGGCCATTGTTCCAAGAGCGCCGTAACGGGTATGGCTGTCAGATCCGAGAATCATCCGGCCGCCGCCTGCCAGCATCTCGCGGGCGAACTGATGGATAACCGCCTGATGAGGCGGAACATAAACGCCGCCGTATTTCTTTGCACAGGTCAGTCCGAACATGTGATCATCTTCATTGATCGTTCCGCCTACCGCACAGAGACTGTTATGACAGTTTGTCAGTACATAGGGTACCGGGAACTTCTCAAGTCCTGAAGCTCTTGCTGTCTGAATAATTCCCACAAATGTAATGTCGTGGGAAGTAAGTTTATCAAATTTGATCTGAAGATTCTCCATATTGTCAGAAGTATTGTGCGCTTTTAAAATACCGTAAGCCATGGTATTGCGCGCAGCCTCCTCCTTTGAAAGGGGAACCTGTACATTTCCTGTATCTTCCACTATCTCGGCACCGTTTAAGAGATAGACGCCATTGTCATATAATTTGATCATGTGTATCCTCCTTCTTCAATCTTTACACTGCAGCGACAAATGCTCAGACCGCGCTTTTTTCTGCGCAGTGTCGCGCTTCTGTGTGCTCAACAGTGTTATTTTAGCATATTTCGAAGAATGAGTAAATCCGCAATTCGTTCGTTATTCTTCCGTTATAATTTATCCAAAATGAAATTTTACAAAGGGAATTGCCATTTCTCTTAACCTATGCTATCCTTTTTCCACCGGGACGGCGTTCTGATCGTCCCAAGTATCTATAAACTCCGCAGATGCGGTACATTTCTCATTTTCGGAGCCTGAACTCCAGGCATAAACCCGACAATGAACAATACAGAAAATGCAGGAAATACGGGTTATGCCTTTGACTCTTCACCGGGATATGTTAAACTGAACTCATAAGGCTGGCACGTTTCCTTCCTGCATCGACAGGAAAGGAGAAATACAATGAAAATCACTTATCCGTAAAATGCTTGAAAATGGCGCAGAACCGGAATTAATCTCCCGGCTGACAGGCCTTGGTCCGGATATTATTAAATCTGCTGAAACTTCCGGGAGCAATAAAAATAACTGAAACATTTCCCATTCCACCTGGCAGATTAATCGTTACTTTCCCGCCGGCACAGCGGCATAAGCAACGATTAATCTACACCGGGAAATAAAATCCGTATTTCGAATCCCTTTCCCCACTCTGATACCGCTTCCAGTTTCAGATTCATCTCTCCGGCAATCCCCTGCGCCAGGTATAATCCCATTCCGGTAGCGTTCTTTCTTCCGGCTCCCGCTCCTCCGGTAAATCCTTTTTCAAAAATATGGGGCAGATCACAGGACCGTACTCCCTTACCGCTGTTCCAGATCCGCAGCATCCGTTCATGGGCCGAACGGGAAAAACCGATTTCCAGCGCCGGATCTTCTTCGCTGTACTTCACCGCATTGCTGATTACCTGAGACAGAATAAAACAAAGACCTCTCTGATCCGCATAAACTTTTTCTTCCGCCAAACCGGCACTCTCCGGAAATGTAACGTCAAACTTCTTTTCTTCCAGCAGAATTCTGTAATCCTCCAGGACCTCTTCCACACATTCCCGGATATCAATCTGTTCAAAAAGATAATCTTTATGAACACTTTTCAGACGGGCATAATACAGCATCTGTTCCACAGATTCCTGCATCCGGTTCCGGATAACGTCCAGCTTATATCCCACGCTCTCCGGAAGTTCCTCCCTCCGGTTATCCAAAAGAAACGTCAGAAGTGAAAGGGGCGTCTTGATTTCGTGCGCCCATGCCTCAACATACTCCTCATAGTCTTCCGCGCGGGCAGTAGCCCGGGCGCAGAGCCGTTCCCGGTCCCGCAGGGTTTCCCCCAGCCTTCTGACAGAAACCGTCTGAACCGGACCTGCCAGTTTTACCAGCATTTCCTCATGTTTCTCATCCGGAGTATTCAGGAATTCCAGAAAAGCCTGCTCCCGCCTGAAAGCGCGGTATCCGGCTGCCGCAAGAGCCCCCGTCGTCACCAGTACAGTTGCCAGAAGAATCACTCCTGTCATAGCCCGGAAGGCCCGGACATCCGCCAGCCACAGCAGCAGCGACGCGAACCCGTCAATGCACAGCAGCAGTACCAGCCAGGGCGCGTACTGTTTCACAATATTCCAGCTACCCTTCATATCCGTCCACCTTTCTCTTCCTCACAAGCCTGTGGCCAACGCCCCGGACCGTCTCGATCTGAAGATTCCTGTCCAGCCCCGCTATCGTCTTCTTCAGCCGTGTCAGATTCACCTGAAGAGCATTCTCATCAATATACTCTTCCGTCCCCCAGAGCGCCCGGCACAGTTCCTGCTTTGTCGCCAGCCTCCCGTCCTGCCTCAGGAACGTTTCCATAATTCTGCCCTGATTCTTCGGCAGGACAACGGACCGCCCGTTGATATACAGCGTATATGTCTGACGGTCCAGAAGAAATCCGTCGCCTTCCAGCAGATTCGACCGGCCCTCATAGCGTTTCAGTACATTGGAAATCCGTGCCAGAAGCCGCTCTTTCCTGCAGGGCTTGGTCAGATACTCATCTGCTCCCAGTTCCAGGGCAAGAAGTTCATCCTTCATCTGCTCCCTTGATGTCAGTACTAATACAGGTATGGAGCTTTTCTGCTTTACAGACCTGCAGATCTGAAACCCGCTGGCGCCCGGCAGGTTCAGATCCAGAAGAATCAGATCCGGGGAAAGCTGAAGCAGATGTTCCGCCGCTGTTTCAAAATCACACACTTCCGCGGTCTCATATCCCGCCTTTCTCAGCATGGTCTCCAGTTCTTCCCGCATCAGCGGCTCATCTTCTACAATTGCAATCTGTTTCATTCGCTGTTTTCCCTCCTTTACCGGATCTGTCCCGTATCCCCTGTCTCCGGTCTGCCTCCGCGCAGATCTCACAGCCTGCCGGTTATTCTTCCCGCTCCGGCTCCATCACGGTCAGCAGATACCGATTGCAGGATCGTTTCACCACAGCCATATAGATACATTCTATCACACAAAGGAATAAAATCATAAGCGCAGATATCCACATCACTTCACCGATAGCCGAACGGGTTCTGGATGACAGAATTCCCATCAGAAGCGCCCGGACACCGAACATACTGCTGACAGCCGCTACGAACGCCGGGATACCGAAGTACCAGTTCACCTGCCTTCCGGCTGCCCGGCAGAGTTCCCGGTAAGATGCCCCCAGACGGCTCAGCGTCCGATACCGTCTGCCGGTTCTCCTCTGGCTCATAAGAAACTGTACTCCGATTACAGTATTGGCAATAATCAGGAAAACAACTGCCAGATAAATTGTAATATATCCCGCTGCTGCTACATAGAACATCTGCCGTCCCATATTCTGAAGATAACTTTCATAAATTATGCCATTCTGATCCAGTCTGCTGTTCATATCCATAATGGCAGACAGCAGGCTGTCCCCTTCTCCTTTCTTCAGAACAGCGTCCAGATATACCGTATAATCCCCCTGTGTATAATACTCAAAATCTTCATCCGGCAGAATCAATGCGAAAGAAAGAGTAATCGAACGATCTGTAACCAGATTCACAGACTGCACATTTCCTGTCAGATGATACTCGGCGCCGTCCAGAACCACGGTTGGTTCCGACTCCAGAAGCTCATTCATAATCTTCTGTTCTTCCTCCCGGGCAAACACTCTGTCCATATAGACCCCTGCCTCCCCTTTCTCAAGGGAAATCTGCGGAAGTCCCGCGGCTTCCAGCAGCTGGTTATAGCCGCTCAGTGAAATAATGTGGGGATAATCCGCATACAGTAATGTATTCTCAAGCTGCTGTTTTTCTTCAGAGTCCTCCATATCGGAAACAGCTTCTATCACTGAATCCATGCGGAATGCATGATCATAGTCCTCTGTGGTCCGAATATATCCCACTCGCATTTCGAACAGGGAAGAAAACGCAGTGTCCAGTCCCTGAGCGGACAACTTCTTTTCGACTTCGGAAATGTCCTGCATATCCCCGTCAAATGTATAGTCAACTACATGAGGCGCCTCGTCTCCGTAAAACCGCATAATCGCCGCGCCGGCCCCAAAACAGCACAGGGAGGCCAGGATGAGCAGAGAACTGACCGCCATCACGCCGTAACAGCGGATAACCGTTTCTTCCAGCTGACGGAAATGAAAGACCTGAAGACTTCCTCCTCTGTCGCCCCGTTTTGCAAAATAATTCATCACAAACCGAAGGCCGAAAAAGAGAAACCAGGTTCCGCACAGTCCCAGCAGGAGAGTCAGCCCCATTTTTCCGAAGCCGCCCCAGGATCTCCCGGTGGACGCCATCCACCAGGCTGTTCCCAGACAGATCAGCCCTGCTGCCGCTGCTGCGCCGTAAACCGGTCCGGGAAGCTGCTTTTTCACGCCCTCCGGCATTTCTACAAGAAGGCTGCCGATTTCCTGGCGGGCGATCCGGCCGCTTAAAATAAGAAACGCTGCCAGTTTGATCAGAATAAATCCTGCCGCGGTCAGAAGCGCCGCTTCCGGAGAGAAAGAAAACCGGTGTCCGATCACTCCCATTCCCGCAATCCTTGCCGTAACCAGACTGATCATTTCTGAAAGAAACACCGCCACAGGCAGACCGATCACGAGAGACAGAATACTGCTGTACAGATCTTCGGCAAGCAGAAGAAAAAACAGCGTTCTGCGGCGCATTCCCATCATCAGATACAGTCCGAACTCATGTCTGCGTCTCTGCATCTGATATTTTCCCGCATAGTAAACGAGGAAAAACAAAATAACCAGTGCCGCCCCGAAAAACAGCGGCAGCATGGCCGTCAGCTTCTTTACTGCATCACTTTCCATCTGCTGCAGAAAAATCATAACATCCTGGTTCGGCAGAGACAGGATAATATAAAAAGCAATAATCGTGATCAGAAGAGTGCCGAAAAACAGCCCGTTTTCTTTTCTGCTTCTCCGGGCATTCCGGAACGCAAGTTTAAAAAACATACTCACTTCCCCCTCCCAGCTGTGCCATTACCTTCAGGATTCTCTCATAAAATTCACGCCTTGATTCCTCCGGCGCGTCTCTGCGTATTTCATGGAAAATTGCTCCGTCCTGTATAAACAGGATCCGGCTGCAGTAACTGGCCGCATTGGAATCGTGGGTTACCATGAGAATGGTAGCTTTTTCCTCTTCATTCAGACCTTTCAGCTTCTCCATAAGTCCCTTTGCATTCCTGGAATCCAGAGCTCCTGTGGGTTCATCGCACAGGATGATTTCCGGATTCAGGATCAGCGCCCGGGCCGCCGCAGTTCTCTGCTTCTGTCCGCCTGACATCTGGGCCGGGAATTTATCCATCACATCCGTAATCTCCAGATACTCTGCCAGACGTTTCAGTCTCCTTTCTCCCTCTGCCCCCGGCACGCGCTGTATAGACAGGGGAAGCAGAATATTTTCCCTGCCCGTCAGATTGTCCAGCAGTTCAAAATTCTGAAACAGATACCCGATCTTTCTGCCCCGGTACTGCGCCAGATCCGCGCCTTTCAGCCGCTGAATTTCCTGCCCCCGCATAAGCATTCTTCCGCCGGTAGGCCGGGTTACAGACGCAATACAGTTCAGCAGTGTGGATTTCCCCGAGCCGCTGCTCCCCATAATCCCCAGAAATTCTCCCTTAAGCACCTGGAAACTGATGCCGTCCAGAGCTTTCGTCTGATTCGGCTGTCTGCCGTAATATTTTTTCAGATCCTCTATCTCAAGAATACGTTCCATCAAAAAACCTCCTCTGTAATTTCTGATAAAAGCATACCACCCAGGACCGCAAAAAAACACTTACACTTCATGAAATGTTCCGTCAATTCGGATTTGTCGAAATGAACTTAGATTCAGAAATACCGGAAAAGATTCAGAATTCCTGAATAGAATGGGACGGAGATGCCGGGTATGGAATTCTGGCTCCGCTTCGAAATCTTA
>USFD01000001.1 GCA_900553885.1 uncultured Ruminococcus sp. | reverse complement strand
ACTACGCCCCCTGTGGACTTTCACCACAGACTGACGGCATGCCCGTCATACAAAAATAAGGATGTTAGAAACTACTCTAACATCCGCTTCCATGACTTTGGGGTATAATTTATCCATAAAATAGCTGATATTCTCCGGACAGTCAGTCTGAACTCTCCGTTCCTCTCAGTTATTCACTTTATGATGCACCACATAACTTTCCCTGTCAATTGCCCGGAATTCATACCCCTTCTGCTGATAATATTCAATGATCGAAGGGAGCGCCTCCACGGTCTCATGTTTCGCCCCGGCGTCATGGCACAGAAGCATAATATGATTCATCTGATCCGTCTGGGAATTTCTGATCAGGTCCTCCTTTCCCTTGCCTGCCCCGTCGCCGCTGTCAAGATTCCAGTCGTAATACTGATAACCCTTCTCCTGGACGAGATCCACAAGCCTGGACATAATTCCCTTGCAGTACTGCGTGGAAACCTCGTTGGACGATCCGCCCGGGAACCGGATGAAACAGGGAACAAAACCGAGCTGTTCCTCCGCTATCTTTCCGATTTTGTCCAGATCCTTAAAATATGCATCCACTGATGCATAGACTTCCGAATATTTATGAGAATATGTATGAAGACCAATGGTATGCCCCGCGTCATACGCTTTTTTGATCAGATCTCTGTGATTTTTATCTTCACCGGTAATAAAAAAGGTAGCCTTGGCATTGTATTTATCCAGGATCTCAAGAATCTCTTCTGTATTTTCAGAGGGACCGTCATCAAATGTCAGATAAACGACCTTCTCATTATCATTTACCGCCGTCGTGCCAATCGGGACGCCCGGCTGAACCGAAGAAGCCTTCTTCCGTTCTTCTTCCGCCTTCTTTTTCTCTTCTTCTGCCTTCTGTTTTGCCTTTTCCGCCGCTTCTTCCGCTTTTTTCTCCGCGGAGATCCGCGCCTGCTCTTTTGCCGCTTCCTGTCCATTTACAATCATACAGAAAATTGTCGCCACGATAACAAAAAAGACAAGTCCGCACAGAATAAGGCCATTCCGTCTGTTTTCCTTCTCTCTCCGGCTCCGCACCTTCAACCCCTCCTCATTTGTATCACCTTTTACCGGCAGACCTGCTGATAATCTGCTCCTAGATATACAACAGATTATAGCACCTCTTCTTTAAGAAACCTCTATCAATTATTTAATTATTATTAATTTTTGATATCGGCTGTTGACATTCATCCGTCCTTTCCTCTTATATTCCTTTCATAGTAAGCTGGATTCTCTTTTTCTTCAGGTCCACGCTTAAGACCTTAACATCCACGATATCGCCTACACTTACCACTTCCAGAGGATGCCGGATATATTTCTCCGTCATCTGGGAGATATGCACCAGTCCGTCCTGATGGACGCCGATATCCACAAACGCGCCGAAATCAATCACATTTCTTACCGTTCCCTTGAGTACCATACCTTCTTTAAGGTCTTTCATATCCAGCACGTCCGTGCGGAGTATCGGCCTGGGCATCTCATCTCTGGGGTCTCTGCCCGGTTTCTCCAGTTCTTTCACAATATCCCGCAGAGTAATCTCGCCGATTCCCAGCTCTTCCGCCGTCTTTCTGTAATCCCGGACGGTCATGGACAGACCGGCAAGATGATGCTCTCTGACATCCTCCGGCGTAAATCCCTGCTTTTTCAGCAGCTGCCCGGCTGCTTTATAGGACTCCGGATGGACGCCTGTGGCATCCAGAGGATTTGCTCCGTCCTGAATCCGCATAAATCCGGCGCACTGTTCAAACGCTTTCGGTCCAAGTTTCGGTACCTTCAGCAGCTCCCTGCGGTCTTTGAACCGGCCGTTCTCCTCCCGGTATGCCACAATATTTTTTGCAATCGTGCTGCTGATGCCCGAAATATAGGAAAGAAGAGGCGCAGAGGCTGTGTTCAGATCCACGCCCACTTTATTCACACAGTCTTCCACCACACCGGTAAGAGACTCGCTCAGCTTCTTCTGATTCATATCATGCTGGTACTGTCCCACACCGATCGACTTGGGATCAATTTTTACCAGCTCGGCCAGAGGATCCTGAAGCCGTCTGGCAATAGAGGCGGCGCTTCTCTGTCCCACATCAAACTTCGGGAATTCCTCACTGGCAAGTTTACTGGCAGAATAAACGGACGCCCCCGCTTCATTGACAATCACATACTGTACCTTTTCCGGTATTTCTTTCAGAAGTTCCACAATAAACTGTTCCGACTCCCTGGATGCGGTTCCGTTTCCGAGAGAAATCAGGGAGATGTGGTACTTCGGTATGATCTTTTTCAGAAGATCCTTGCTTGCCTGGATCTTCTTTGGCGTGGTAGGCGCTGTGGGATAGATCACGGTCGTTCCCAGCACTTTTCCCGTTTCATCTACTACCGCTAGCTTGCACCCGGTACGGAAGGCAGGATCCCATCCCAGAACGACTTTTCCCGCAATGGGAGGCTGCATCAGAAGCTGCTGCAGATTTTTCCCGAATACCCGGATAGCGCCGTCCTCCGCTTTCTCAGTCAGGTCGCTGCGTATCTCCCGCTCAATTGCCGGGGCGATCAATCTGCGATAGCTGTCCTTTACCGCTTCTTTTATCACCGGAGCCGTAAAAGGATTCTCTCCGCGGAGCGACTTTCTCTCCAGCCAGGCTATGATCTCTTCCTCCGGCGCTTCCACCTTTACGGTCAGAACCTTTTCCTTTTCTCCCCGGTTAAGCGCCAGCACCCTGTGTCCGGCCAGTTTTGACACCGGTTCTTCAAAGTCGTAATACATCTCGTATACAGACTCCGCATCCGGGTCTTTTGCGGCGGATACAACCTTCCCTTTCTTCATTGTGATCCGGCGGATCCAGGTCCGGTAATCCGCATTATCTGATATGGACTCCGCTATGATATCCTGTGCCCCTGCAATGGCATCCTCTGCTGTCGCTACGCCTTTTTCTTCGGAAATATATGGAAGGGCAGCACTTTCCAGAGGTTCTTCCGTCTTCTGCAGCCAGATCAGCGCAGCCAGCGGCTCCAGACCTTTCTCTTTGGCAATCGTCGCCCGGGTCCGTCTCTTGGGCCGGTAGGGACGATACAGATCCTCCACTGTCACCAGTGCTTCGGCCGCCAGAATCTGGGCTTTTAACTCCTCCGTAAGCTTTCCCTGTTCCTGAATGCTGGAAAGCACCTGTTCCTTTTTTTCCTCCAGACTGCGCAGATATAACAGACGTTCATGGAGCATTCTGAGCTGCTCATCATTCAGCGAGCCGGTTGCCTCTTTCCGGTATCTTGAAATAAAAGGGATCGTGTTTCCCTCATCAATCAGCTTTACAGCGGCGTCAACCTGCCACCGCTTTACTCCAAGTTCTTCTGTCAGCTTCTGGTTTATATCCATACGTGTTGTTCCTCTCTTTGCGTTTCAGTAAATACGGACAGAAAATTCTGACCTTCTCTGCCCGATTTCCTATCATTCTATCACAAAACCTCGGAAATGCACAGAAATATTCTTTACAGTTTCTCTTTCCTAACAGAAAAACTGCCGGAGAATTTCCGGCAGTCCGTCTGTCATGATATGTCATTATAATTTCAGGTCTTTACACACTCAGCTTTCTGTCCGCCAGCCATCCCGATACTAGAAACAGCCCTCCGCAGACAATGATATAATAAAGGATATTCCAGATATCCCAGCCGAAATGACCGCTTCCGCCTACATTGGGCAGCAGGTCGGAGAAACGGTATCCCCACTCCACAGCCACATTGATGAGGAAGAAAAGAATAAGGGCAAACAGTCCTGCGAATCTGGACTTTACCAGCACTGTACGCGCAAGGATTACCGCCAGAAAACCAATCAGAATAATCAGCACCCAGGCAAGGAAAAGGATTAACGCCGCTTCCACCAGAATCATCCAGTCAAAATTCTCCTCCGTAAGCGTCCGCATCAGATTTTCAAATGCATGCACAAGGGCATCTATGTTCCCCGATCTCCAGACAGCAGCCATCAGGTTCAGGCTGCCTGCAGCGAAAAACAGCGCAAATACAAACAGCATCTGCAGAATCGCAGAGATGAATTTCGCGCCAAGGATCGCCCAGATCGATTTGGGAACCATAAAGAGCATATAGCTCTGCTTTGTTCTTAAATCCCGGTTAAACACAAGTACGCTCTCCACACCCGTATAGAAAAGCACCAGAACAGCAAAAGTATACAGAAAAGCAAGACTCAGAACCGTTACTGTATCGCTTTTAAATAAAATTCCTCCCCAGAATGCAATAATTCCGGCCACAAGCAGCCCAAGAATTATCATCCTTGATGTACGCTGCTTCTTCCATTCATATTTCACAAGTTTTAACATTTTTCTCCTCCTTACATAACCGACAGATAAATCTCTGCCAGGGATCTTCCGCCTGCCGCTCTCTCCTGCTCCAGGTTGACAAGCTTAACCAGTTCGCCGTTTCTGATAAATATGGCTTCTTCGATAAACGTCTCCACCTCTTCGATCAGATGGGTAGAAATAACAAAAGTCCGGTTTTCATCCGCCTCCTCAAGGATCAGAGAAATAATATCTTCCCTGGCCTTGTAGTCAACACCGTTTAACGGCTCATCCAGCATACAGAGTCTTGCATCTCTGGATAAAGTAGCCGCGATCCTGAGTTTCGCGTTCATACCGCTGGAAAGATTCCGCGCCTTCATCGAATCCTCCAGGCCGAAGCGCCGGATCAGTTCTTCAAACTTCTTTTCATCAAAATCCTTAAAAAAGTCTGCATAATATTTTCCTACATCCGCCACTTTCATATAGTCATAGAAGAAGGACTCTGTGGACATATAGGCAATCTCGCTTTTGTCTCTGTAATCCAGCAGATGCCCTTCGTAAAGGATCGTGCCCTGAGACGGCTTTGTCAGACCTGCCGTCATCTTCATCCATGTCGTCTTTCCGCTTCCGTTTTCTCCAAGCAGTCCATATATCTTTCCCGCATCCAGCCGGATACTCAGATTGGAAACCGCCTTTTTCCCTCTGTATGTTTTTGTCAGATTCCTGCATTCCAGCATCATTCCTGTTCCTCCTTATAATCTGCAACCTGAGAGATGATATCATCCTTCTGAAATCCCAGGTCTTTCATTTCCTTCATAAAATTTCTGAGAAGTTCCTCTGCCATTTCAAATTTTCAAACATCTCTTCCTCCTCTGAAACAAATGTGCCGATTCCCCTTCTGGTGTAGCAGCAGCCTTCGCTTTCCATCTCCCGGTAAACTCTGGCCGCGGTATTCTGATTCACTTTGAAAAGTACAGCCAGCTCTCTGTTTGACGGCATCTTCTGACCCGGTTTCAGCTCTCCTTTTATCATCAGTTTCTTCAGTTCACGCATAACCTGCATATAAATGGGGGCATTCGAATTATATTCCATGTCATCCCTCCTTTTTCTGATCAGCTGCCTCCGCAGCTTTCCCCTCATGCGAAAATGATAGGAAAGTTACGTCCGCATCACTGTATCAGTGCTATAGTTAGATAGTACACTAGTTTTCTATTTATGTCAATAGTTCTGAAAAAAATTATGTCCTTCTCACACAGGTGCGGACAAATCATCCCCTCCCGCCTTTTCAAAAAGCAGCCGTTTTTTCTCCGCGAATCAGTAGTCATTCCCTTTCGTCGATGCTATAATAGTTCAGAATATTTTTACTGTGGAGGCACATATGGATTTATCAGATCTTAAAAACATTAAAATTGCATTTTTTGATATAGACGGGACAATGATTGATATCGGCAGCAGAAAAATCACGCCGAAAATGCTGGAAACATTAGCCGCGCTTCAGAAAAACGGCATCCGGATCTGTATTGCGACAGGCCGTCCTCCGGCAATTCTTCCCCATTTCCCGGGAATAGAATTCGACACATATCTGACATTTAACGCTTCCTACTGCTACACAAAAGAGGAAGTCATATTCCGTAATCCCATCCCTGCCCCGGATGTGCAGACGGTGATCAGAAATGCGGCGGTCATTCATAGGCCCCTTGCTCTTGCCGGTGCTTCCCGCATGGGTGCGAACGGGAGCGACAAAGATCTGGAAGATTATTTTGCCATCTCCCGGCATAAGCTGGAAATCATCGATGATTTTGACAAACTGGCCGGCGAAGAGATCTTTCAGATCATGATCGGCTGCCGTGAAAAAGACTATCCGGCGATTCTGAAAGATGTAAAAGGCGCACGGATCACCGCCTGGTGGGACCGGGCGGCGGATATTATCTCAGCAACCGGAAGCAAAGGATATGGAATCGAAAAGGTTCTGGATTATTACGGACTTGATAAAGAGCAGGCGCTGGCATTCGGAGACGGCGCCAATGATATTGAAATGCTTCAGACTGTAGGGCTGGGAGTCGCCATGGGAAATGCCGGAGATCATGTAAAAGCCGCGGCAGACGACATATGCGGTACCGCGGCAGATGACGGTATCTTTACTTACTGCAGGGATCACGGACTGATCTGACCAAAAGGCAGTAAAACAGCAGTCGGACAAATCATACAGGCCGGTACTCCTGAAAACACTCAGAAGCACCGGCCCTTTTTCTGCCGTCCATTTTCTTCTTCCCGGACCTGTTTATGATCTGTTCTATCTCAGAACCTTCCGGATCAGTTTCAGTTTTGCCTCGCTGTAGGGAGGATATCCCGGCGATATGCTTTTGCCAGGCGGCTTCTCATAGACCGCCCGCAGATGCGTAAATGTATCAAATCCGTATTTTCCGTGATACCGGCCCATACCGGAATTGCCGATTCCGCCGAACGGAAGTCTGTGATTGACCAGATGTTCTACCGTGTCGTTGACGCATACGCCTCCCGAACATGTGTGTTCCAGCACCCGGTCTCTGACATCCCGGTCCTCTGTAAAGATATAAAGCGCCAGAGGACGTTCTCTTTTATTGACAAAATCCAGTGCTTCCTGCAGTTTTTTATAAGACAGTACCGGCAGAACCGGCCCGAACAGTTCCTCCTGCATGGAAGCCGCCCGGTCTGCCGTCTCTGCGGAAACCAGCCCGAGATCCAGAATAGCAGGTCCGATAAACCGCTCTTTTCTCAGCCTTTGCCCGCCGTATACGATCCACTCTTTATCTGTCTCCAGTATCTCTGCAAGCCGGTCGTAATGCTGTTCATTTATGATCCGCCCGTAATCCGGATTTCCGGCAATATCTTTTCCGTAAAGATCCTCCGCCGCCTTTTTCAGGCCGCGGATAAGGGTATCCCTTATCTTCTCATCCGCCAGTATATAGTCCGGAGCAACACAGGTCTGTCCCGCGTTCAGAAGCTTCCCCCACATAATCCGTCTGGCCGCCGTCGGTATATCTGCCGTCTTATCTACGATAACCGGACTCTTCCCGCCCAGCTCCAGCGTCACCGGAACCAGATTCTCGGCCGCCGCTTTCATGACAAGGCGTCCGGTCCGCGGGCTTCCCGTAAAGAAAATATAATCAAACCTCTGTTTTAAAATTGTCGGATTATCCACCTGATCTCCCGGCGCACACCAGATATATTCCGGATGAAAGGCATGTGTCAGCATGCGGCGGATAACCTCTGATGTATGAGGCGTCTGCTTCGACGTTCTGACTACCGCGCAGTTGCCGGCCGCCACAGCGGATGTAAGCGGCTCCATCAGAAGATGAAACGGATAATTGTATGGGCCGATTATCAGGACCGTTCCGTACGGTTCCCTGCGGATTCTGCTTCTCCCCGGCTGCATATAAACCGGGGTGGGAATATATTCTTCTCCGGCCCATTTCTCCAGATTCCGCAGCGCCTGGGATATACCTGCAAGGACAAATCCGATCTCTGTCATATACGATTCCGACCTGTGTTTTCCCAGATCCAGTTTCAGCGCCTGTTCCAGCTCCTCCTCATAGCACCGGATCGCCCTCCTCAGATGCTTCAGTGCTTTTTTCCGAAAAGAGATATCTTTTGTAACACCTTTGCCGAAAAACTTCTTCTGTCTTTCCAAAATTTTTTCAATATCCGTGCACTCACTGCCGTCCATGGTGAATCCATCTCCCTTCTCAAAAGTTATGTGCATTATATCATGCTATTCCATGATTATCATCTCTTTTCCATATTTTCAAAGAAAATCTCATTTTATGCTTGACAGTTCCAGAAAAATACACTATAATAATTTTTGCTGTGAATGAGACAGCAATTACATGTGCGATTAGCTCAGCTGGATAGAGCGTCTGGCTACGGACCAGAAGGTCGGGAGTTCGAATCTTCTATCGCACGTACACAGGGACAGAGAGCGAAAGATCAGATCTTTCACTCTCTGTTTTTTGTCTTGCCGCTTCATTGCCTCTTCATTTTCCCGCTCCTCTTTTTACTTATCCTCCTCATTACAGGCATTTACAGAAAAAAGCATAAAAAGAGGAATGCCTTCTGCCGACATTCCTCCCGTTTTAATCTGTATTTTAATCTTTTATTCCGCAGATCCTATTCCGAAAACTTTTCACTCTGCTCTCTGATCAGATCCATATCGTCAAAATAATTGATCTTCATAGCTGCCTTTACATCCTTCAGTGTCTCGGCTGCTACAGCCTCAGCCTTCTCACTGCCTTTTTTCAGGATCTCATAAATGGCCGGAATATCTTTCTGGAATTCCTTTCTCCGGTTTCTGATCGGCTCCAGTTCTGCCTGCAGCACATTATTCAGGAACCGTTTTACCTTCATGTCTCCCAGACCGCCTCTCTTATAATGGTCCTTCAGCTCATCCAGATCTTTATACTCCGGCAGGAACTCCGGAAAATACTCCGGTCTGCAGAACGCATCCAGATACGTGAACACTGTGTTTCCTTCCAGTTTTCCCGGATCCTCGATGCGGATATGAGTGGGATCTGTAAACATACTGAACACTTTCTTCTGAATCTCCTCCGGTTCCTCCGACAGGTAGATACAGTTGTTCAGGGATTTGCTCATCTTTGCCTTTCCATCAATTCCCGGAAGACGCAGACACGCTTCATTTTCCGGAAGCAGAATCTTCGGATCAACCAGCGTCTCTCCGTAAACAGAATTAAACTTGTGCACAATCTCTCTGGTCTGCTCCAGCATAGGCATCTGATCTTCTCCTACCGGAACTGTCGTCGCCTTAAATGCCGTAATATCCGCCGCCTGACTGATCGGATAGGTAAAGAATCCGACCGGAATGCTGGCCTCAAAATTTCTCATCTGAATCTCTGCTTTTACCGTCGGATTTCTCTGAAGCCTTGATACGGTAACCAGATTCATATAGTAAAAGGACAGTTCACACAGCTCAGGAACCTGGGACTGTATAAACAGCGTAGACTTTGCCGGATCCAGGCCGCAGGCCAGATAATCCAGCGCCACCTCTATAATATTCTGGCGCACTTTCTCCGGATTGTCCGCATTGTCTGTCAGTGCCTGTGCATCTGCAATCATAATAAATATATCATCAAAGTCTCCTGTATTCTGAAGCTCTACCCGCCGTCTCAGCGAACCCACATAATGGCCTACATGAAGTTTTCCCGTGGGGCGGTCCCCGGTAAGCATTACTTTTCTCATGTTATTCTCGCTCCTCCTGACTAAATTCTCCAGGCGCCGTGCAGGGCAGAAACTTTCGTCTGCTGTTCCCTTTGTACAGGCGCTTATCTTTCCCCATTATAGCACCAACACGTCAGCATTGCCAGAGCAAAAATCCGGATTTGTAATGTGAAGGAATCTTCCGGCCGGGAATCCCGGGCAGAAGCTTTCATAAAACTACTCCGCTTTCCGTATCCATACCAGCATTTCTCCTTTTCCCCGATTTCCCCATATATGATATGGCACGGCCCTGAATATACCTTTTTCTTTCACCGGCCTCCTGGCCGAATAAAGCCGTCCATCCGAAGTTTCCGACTTTTCTCTGTAACCACGCAGATACACTGCATGTACCGGCATCTCAATGCAATTATCGGAGAAGATATCATTACAGCCATCACTGTCCGGCGAATTACATGAGTGATGTTTATTGCCCTCTGCAGAGTTTTTCTGGTGTTCCATCCAATCTTCAGCAGAGCAGAAATCTTTCACGACAACCGAATTCAGGTTTTTCCCATTATCTTCCTGCTCCAGACAGTAGATCACAGGACCTTGCCTGACCGCTGCCCGCCCGGCATCTGCTGCAACTCTGGGATCTGCATAAATAAAACACGGTGTTACATCAAATGCCAGTTCCAGTTCATCACCCGCAATCCACCTTTTTGTAATCCGGGCATATCCGCGCTCTGTTTCCGGATGGTATGGACTGCCATTTATCTGTATGCCGGTCTTCCTGCTCCATCCGGGAAGACGCAATCGAAGAGTTATCTCTTCCGGATTTCCGCAATATCTGAATTTTATTTTCCCGCTCTCAATATAGTTTCCCGACACCTCAAACCATATGTTTTCACTTATCGAAATTTTCCCGCAGATATAGAGATGAATTGTCAGCTCTTTTTTATAAACCTCATAATCACAGATATAGTCAGGCAGCGACATGAGTAATCTGGCCACATTCGGCGGGCAGCATGCGCAGCCGAACCACGGCACCCGTTCTGTTCTGACATGCCGCAGATCATATCTGCTTTCTGCCTGTTCCGGAATAATCATCAATGGATTAACATAGAAGTAGGACATTCCATCAAGAGACATTCCACTTAGCGCCCCATTATATAATGCCAGCTCCATTACATCTGCATATTGGGAATCCAATTTTAGCTTTAACATTCTTCTGGCCCAGAATATAAGACCAATAGACGCGCATGTTTCTCCATATCCTCTTTCATTCGGCAGATCGTATGGTACTCCGAATGCTTCTCCGTGTTCCTCAGCCCCTACGGCCCCGGTAACATACATTTTTCGTTCTGTCACATCTTCCCACAAAATCTCAAGTACCTCTGTAATCTCCGAATCTTTTATCTCATATGCCAGATTAGCAAGTCCCGCATAAAGGTACATCGCTCTTACCGCATGACCTTTCGCCTCTCTCTGCTCCAGAACCGGAAGATGAGCCTGATGATATTCAAGGCCAAACCATTTATCGTGGTACTGTTCTCCAAACCCCGGGTCTTCCAGCAGAAAGGATGGCTGCTTTCCTCTCTCCAGCAAAAGGTATTTCATAAATTCCAGGTATTTATTTTTTTCTGTATAGCGGTACAACTTGTATAAAGCCAGCTCCAATTCCGGATGTCCCGGATATATGTGAAGTTTTTCTTTCTCCGGTCCGATTTTCGACATAAAATATTCTATACAGCCTTCCATAATGTCCAGCAATTCTGTTTTTCCGGAAACCTGCGCATATGCCACTGCCGCCTCTACCAAGTGGCCTGCGCAGTACATTTCGTGCCCGTGCGCAATATTAGTAAGTCTTTCGCCAGGCCGGACGCATGTGTAATAGGAATTCAGATATCCATCCTCCTGCTGAGCCTTTTTTAAAATGTCCGTCAGGCCATCAATCTTCTCTTCAATCTCCGGATTTTCTCTGATTCCAAGAGACCAGGCCGCCGCTTCTATCCATTTCCCCACATCGCTGTCCTGGAACAGCATCCCCTGGTACATTCCTTCTGAAAGCCCGGCCGCTATCCGGAAATTTTCTATGGCATGACTTCTGGGTATTCCCGGAATCTGATCGTTAAGGACCGCGTACTGGTACGGAATAATGGTGTCACACATTTGTCTGATACGGCTGCTCCAGAAAGAGTCTTCAATTTCCACCCTATTCTTTTTCATCTTTTTCCTCCTGTTGTTCTGTCATAAAACCTGTCATTCCATCTGCCGCAAACAAAGTGTTCAGAAATACCCTCATAGCTCCTTTTCCTCTGTTGTTCCAGCGATAATATGGGATCAGTGTTATCTGCGTTTTTTCAAAACAGGGAGACTGTACAGTATACAGTTCATCTCTGTCCGATTTACAGCGCCATCCTTCTGCAATAATCTGTTCAGAATCAGGCGTTCCGGCTGCCGGGCCCTTTTTCCAGATCATTTCCCCCCTGTCCTTCCAGAACAAAACTGAAAGTTCTCCATTATCCACTTCTTCTGCACAATATACGACAGGGCCGCGCATAACCGCCGCTTTTCCTATCAGATCTTTCACCCGTATATCAGCATAGATTTTTTGCGGAACCATAGGCATGGATATATCGATCTCCAGGCTATCGCCTTCTCCTGTCAGAAATACAGCATATCCCTTTTCTACTTCGGGTGAAACCGATTCTCCTCTCACACTATAAGATGCCTCCCTGCACCATTGAGGAACCCGGATTTTCACCTTTCCCTGCCCACTGGTCGTTTTTGTAACGTTCAGTTTTATATTTCCATTTTCAGGATATTCTGTTTTCATTTCCGCCACCCATCCCTCTGCAGAAAAGATGCTCTCGCTGAAAAGATGAATGTTAAGACATTCTTCATCCGCAGTATAGATATATCTATTCAGACTCAGAAGCAGCCGCGCAATATTAGGCGGACAGCATGGACAGTCAAACCAAGGCTGCCGTACCGGCTGGAGATGCATATGGTCTTTTCTTTTTTCACATTTTTCGGGGTCGATTTCCAGCGCATTGGTATAAAAGAACTCTGTGCCGCTTTCAGACATTCCAGCAAGAATGCCGTTATACAAAGTCCTTTCCATTACATCACCATAGCAGGAATCCACCTCTGACAGAAGCATCCTGTAGGCGAAAAGAAATAATCCGATAGCCGCGCAGGTTTCTCCGTACATCAGATCCGGAGGGAGATCAAAAGGATAACTAAAGCTCTCACCATATTCAGACGCTCCGATTGCTCCTGTCAGATACATCTTCTCTTTCGTTACACTGTTCCACAAAATTTTCAGCGTATGAAAAAGTGCTTCGTCTTCATCTAATCTTGCTTTCTCTGCAGCTGCAGTATAAAAATACATAGCTTTTACCGCATGTCCCATAGCTTCTTTCTGTTCGCGGATGGGCATATGTGACTGGGAGTGTCTGTAATCCACTTCCTCCAGTTCATATACCAGATTATCCGACACATCCCCATTCCTTTTTTCCGTTGAAAAAAAGCAAGGACTCTTTCCTCGTTCTTCCACAAAATAGTCGGCCAGCTTTCTGTACCGATTTATCCGGGTAACCTCATACAGACGATACAGCCCCATCTCCACCTCCGCGTGTCCGTCATATCCGTGTATTTTCCCTTTCTCCGTTCCAAATGCCCGCCCGATACAGTCTGCGTATTTCCGGGCAATGTCCAGAAGCTCTGTTTCACCTGTAACCTCATAGTCCGCTGCTGCTGCTTCCATGAGGTGGCCGGCACAGTACAGCTGACAGGATTCTTTCAGATAATGCCAGCGATCTTTTAGTCCATTTAAAATATAATAAGAATTCAGATACCCGTTTTTCTGCTGTGCATCATCAAGCAGTGAAACAGCTTTATCAAGATCACTTCTGATCTGCTCTTCGATCTCTCCGCATCCCGCTTCTGCCCGGGATATTATATCGTGTTCCGGCTGTGCCGGACTTTTCATATTCCGTTCCTTCTCATCATACTCAAACTGAAGAGCAAAAGACGCTGCTTCGATCCATTTGAACAGATCACTGTCCTGGGATACCAGTCCGTAAAACTTTTTCTCCGACTTTCCGGCTGCTGCTTTGAAATTTTCAAAAGCTCCGCTTGGGCATATCCCTTCTATCTCATTATTCAGAGCTTTTTTAATATACGGGACTGTTTTTTCTGCCGCCACTTTTCTTTTTTCGTACAGCAGCCCTCCCTTAATCTTTACATCTTTTATCTTTGTTTCTTTATACATAATTTTTACCCCTTTACCGCACCTGCGGCAATTCCTTTAATAATTGTTTTCTGGGCAAACAGATACAGTATTATAACCGGAACAATAGCCATAAGCCCCGACGCAAGCAGAAGATTCCATCTGTTCTGCGTGAACTGATTGTAAAACGCCAGCTGAGAGAGAGGAATCGTATATAATTTCTTATCAGAAATCAGAATCATTGGAAGCAGCAGATCATTCCAGTATCGAATAAAATAGAGCACTGCAACGGTGCCTGTTATCGGACGCAGTAGCGGAAATATGATCCGGAAGAAAAAGGGATACCCGTTGCATCCGTCAATCTGCGCGCACTCGTCCAGTTCCCGGGGAATAGATTTTACCGCCTGCGTATACATAATAACTGCCAGTGAACATGAAAACCCTGCGTTCAGCACAGATATCAGGGTCAGATTGTTCGAAATATGCAGATCAGACGCTACCACAGCCAGCGGAATCATTATTACAGGAAACGGCAGCATCATAGCTACCATAAACACCAGTGATGTAATCCGACCTGTTCTGTTATTCATTCTGGCCAGCTTATATCCCGCCATCGAGCCCAGACCGATTACGATTATTCCGCTCAACAAAGCAAAATAAATTGTATTGGCGAATACTTTTACGTAATTTCCCGTTTTCATCACTTCTCTGAAATTGTCCAGATTCCATACCTCCGGCAGAGCCAACGGATCCATTACAACCTGATCAAAAGGCTTAAATGCATTGATAATAATAAAAACCATGGGGAGGAACATGCAGATACATAACAGCCAGAGCAGTGCAGTCAGAATCCGGTTTGTACTCTTTTTCTCTTTCATCTTTTAGTCCTCCTTTGTCAGTCTCATCTGCAGTGCGGCCACTACAGAAATTACAATTGTAAGCACTACGGCCAACGCGGAAGCATACCCCATTCTGTGGCTTTTAAAGGCTTCATTGTAAATATAAAGGGATATATTTTCTGACGCGTGTCCCGGGCCTCCATTTGTCAGACTCATTAACAATGGAAACATATTCAGGCTCTCGGTAACTGCCAGAAACAAGCATACAAAAATCGTCGGTTTCATAAGAGGAAGCGTAATGTATCTGATCTGTTTCATCCCGGTACATCCGTCAATCACTGCTGCTTCTACAGGATCCTGAGGCAGCATTTGCAGGCCTGCAAGATAAATTACCATAAAATAACCAATAGACTGCCATAGTTTTACTGCCACAACAGAATACAGCACCAGACTTTCCTCAGAAAGCCACCCTATACGGAAGATCTCCCATCCGGTCATGGGGTACAGATCTGTCATGAATCTTCCCAGGAGAAACTGCCAGATAAACCCTACCGTTACATTGTTGAATATAAATGGACAGAAAATCACAGCTCTCAGTATATTTCTACTTCTGATCTTTCTGTTCAATGCAAGGGCAAGCAGAAACCCCAACACATTGGCCGCAACAATCAGCAGTAAAGCAGAAAGTACAGTAAACCTCATAGAATTATAGAAAAGTTCATCGTGAAATACATCTATGTAATTGTCAAATCCTATGAATTTCCGTCTTGGATTAATCCCATTGTAGTCTGTAAACGAAAAACCGATTGTCTGAAATAAAGGGACAATAAAAAAGAGCGTATACAGCGCCAGCATCGGGAAAACAAATCTTATAAAATCAACTGCTTCTCTTTTCTTTTTCCTGCTTTTCATACCTGTCACCTCCGGCAGCGGGACAGAGATATTTCTCCGCCCCGCCTGAAATCATTTTTACTCCAGCGCATCTGCATATTTGTCAAATGCAGCGTCAAAATCCTCAATCAGCTTTGCATGATCCTTTTCTCCGGAATTCAGATACTGAACGGTCACTTTCCATGACTCTGCATCAAAACCTGCCGGCTCATAAGCATAGTAAGTAAATACTGTTTTTTCATCCTGAAGATAGGTCTGGAGAATTTCCGACGCTTCATCCAGT
This sequence comes from uncultured Ruminococcus sp., assembly GCA_900553885.1. Lineage (GTDB taxonomy): Bacteria > Bacillota > Clostridia > Lachnospirales > Lachnospiraceae > Mediterraneibacter. The sequence continues at coordinate 91,204 of USFD01000001.1, read as the reverse complement.
TTTGGCTCTGCCACAGCATTAGCCGTAGGTATGCCAATCTCGTCATAATAATATCCGCCGCCGTTTTCCGGATTCAGGAAAAACTCCATGAATTTATTGATTGCATCCGCCTTCTCCGGATCCTTATCCGTATTTGCCAGCACATTTATTACAAATCCGTACTGTTTCGGAAACAGCAGATCTTCCTCATTTTCCGAGATAGGCAGCGGGAACATTCCCATACTTATATCCGGATTCAGCTCCCTTATCTGAAGAATAGACCAGTTGCCCTGCAGCATCATAGCTGCCTCTCCTTTTGCAAAAACTGCATACTGCCCTGACACGTCTGTATCAAACGGCCTGTCCTGTGTGTTATCCGCCACCAGGTCAAGTACATCAAAAGCCGTATCAATTCCCGGCTGATCAAAGGTCCAGTTGCCTTTTTTGTAGTTATCTCCCAGCTCCACAGCCGCCGGAGTCAGAATAGAGGATGCCCCGTATCCTAAAAACTGCCCTATCGTCCACTCCGTAGCGTATCCCGCGGCAAAAGGTGTAATCCCGGCATCATTTAATTTGTCCACACAGTCTTCCAGTTCTGTCACTGTTTTGGGAACATCTTCAATTCCAGCCTGTTCAAATAATTCTTTGTTATAAAATACGCCCCAGGCCTGTGTATCCATTGGGATACCATATACCCCTCCATCTATCGTTACCGTATCAAGTTCTGTCTCACGGATATATTGCATATAAGGCTCATCCTTGATATCTTTGATATATCCGGCGTCCACATAGCTGGCAAGCTCAAATCCCTGAAGCTGGCTGGTAAGATCCGGCACGTCATCTGTAGCCAGTCTGGTCATCAGCTCCTCCAGATGATTGGTACCCGTTGCGTTGAATGTAACATGTACTTCGTCCTGACTGCTGTTAAAATCTTCTACAATACGACTGAAAATCTCCGTCCTGTTCGGATCTCCAAACAAAAATTCCAGCTCTACAGCATCTCCTGAAGAACCGCCTTCTCCTCCGCCTCCTCCAGATGAACCGGAGCATGCGGTCAAAACCATTGCCGACACAAGTGCAGCTGACAAAACAGTTGAATAAAGTTTCCTTTTTCTCATCTTTTTTCCTCCTTTTCACATAATAATGCGTCATATACTGACATTTTTCGTTCTGGTATTCAAAAGTTTTACTTCTTTGAACTATCTTTATCATATTCTCCGAGAAGGGCAAAATATATAGACGATTCAGACTGTTTTTAGGACAAAACCGATAAAAATTCGAATTTTTCTGCGGCATGCGATTGAAAAAAAGTCCGAAAATGTCAGAATACGAAGTGAGAATAAATCGTTTTCGGATAGCAGCTGCGGGAAATTTCAGCTCCGTTCCGCGTAATAATTAAAACTACAAAACCCTGAGCACAGGCTAAAAACAGGATTTTCAATGGAAACTCACGTTCCGTTCGGACAGATCCATTGAAAATCCTAACGCCTGAACTCAGGGTTTTAATTTTTACTAAATTACGCTTCAAGTCGCTGAAATTTCCCGCAGCTGCTATCCGAAAGGCGCATCCCGCCGTCCGTATTCCGCCATTTTCTGTTCTTATCCAATCGGCACTGCCACCGATAATTTCAACTGCAACCAGGAAAACGAAGACAGATTTTTTTCGACTACGGCCAACTGCTTATCCGGTTTCTGCTTTTCAAACAGGAAATGAACCTGTTTTCAAATATCAGCACAGAACACAGTTCCCGTATCAGCCGATAAAGTTCTGTCTTCTTCCCTTCCTGTCTGAATTTGGAATTGTGAGTGGGAAAGCGCAGCCGGGGAGTCCGGGTATGGTGATGGAGAGCCGTAAAGCGGCGCCGGCACTTAGAGCGCGTCTTTTGCGCTCTTATGTACCGCTGCGCCGCGATCCGAGCAAAAGCGTGCTCTCCGGCACCATATCCGGACTCCCCGGCGGAAACTTTCTCCACCCACAAATTCAAATAAAAAGTATAACAACTCTTCTCCTTTTATTTTAGGATAAAGGCGACTGGCTGACGAAATTTGTCGGGGAGATTCCATATGTTTTTTTAAATATTCTGCTGAAATAATTTACGTCATGATATCCAACAAGTTCCGCTGCCTGTGTGCTGCTGTAGCCGGCCAGAAGATAAGCTTTGGCCTGCTCAAGTCTTACATGATTAATATAACCTGTTAATCCTCTCCCATATTTCTTTTTAAATGTACGCGAAAGAACATCTTTGTTTACATAATATTCCGCCGCCAGACTACTGAGGGATATATCTTCTGCATATTCCCTGTCAATACGGTCTTTGATCTGCTCTGCTATATCTTTTTGCCGGACAATTCCATTACTTTCCGGATTATCGGAATATTTTTTATGTACTTTCTCCAGTGCACAATTCAGTTCATGTCTGTCTATGGGCTTCAGTATATAATCCATAGCTCCGTATTTCAAAGCAACTTTTGCAAATTGAAAGTCATCATATCCACTGATTACAATAACAGAGCTGCCCGTATTATTTTCCTTAATAATATTCATTACCTCTTCGCCGGAATATCCCGGCATCTTCATATCCAGAAGAATCAGATCCGGAGACTTTTCCCGAATAAGTTCTACCGCTTCTATTCCGTTTTTCGCTTCGCCTATAATCTCCATATCATTTTCATCCCAGTTTCCAATCAGCCGTATTGTCCTGCGGATAATACTTTCATCATCAGCTATCAGCACTTTTATCATTCACGCTCTCTCCTTTCGGCAGAGTTACCTTTACAATGGTCCCGCGTTCTTTTCTCCGTTCTATTTGAACGCCGTACCCGCTGCCAAAGTATTGTTTGATCCGTTCATTCAAATTCGCCAGGCCTTTCTGATTATAGCCCTGTCTTTTCATTTCGTGGCTGTTTTTCAGCATTTTCTTTACTTCCTTCAGCCGTTCTTCTTCTATGCCCCTTCCATTATCTTCAATAATAAATTCTCTGGTTTTTTCTGTAATATGGTCAGATACAGAAATTTCAACATTTTCAATAGTCGTCTCCATTCCATGCTTGATCGCATTTTCAACAGCAAGCTGGAGAGTAAAAACCGGCACTCTGCTCTCCAACGTTTCTTTTGACAGTTTTACTCTTAGACAAAGCCGGTCTCCAAAACGAAATTTCTGTATTTCGATATAATCTCTGACAATCCCCATCTCCTCCGCAACTGTGACAAGGGTCTTTCCACTGTTCAGATTATAACGGAGGATGCGGCTTAAAGAATTATCAATCATCTCAATCTCCGGCACCCCTTTTTCTATAGCAATGCCGCTTATTGTCTGAAGTGTATTGTACAGAAAATGGGGGTCAAGCTGCGCCTGAAGCGCTTCGAGCCGGGCCTGTTTCTCCTGAATCTGACTCTGATATTCTGATTCAATGAGACGGTTAATCCTTTCATTCATCTGTTCAAAGCTTCGGTACAATGTTGCCACTTCATCATTGCACCCTTCGGGGACCATATCTTCATACTGTTCCCCCTGTCTGTAATGCCTCATTGTATGAGCCAGATTTTCAATCGGTCTGGTCGTACGGTTTATAATATAATACAATGCCCAACCTCCCAGAATAAACATAGCAAAAATCACCATGCAGTTAATAATAAACTGAAGCCGGACACTTGCCAGTGCCTGATTTTCCGGTATGATTTTTACCATTGTCCAATCTTCTGTGGCGGAATTATCCCCTATAACGATACATTTTTCCCCCTCAATTTCCTCTGTAAACCAGTAACTGGTTTTTTCCTGCCGACTGATTGCAGACCGAATCATCTGATAATCCTTTTCACCTCTTTCCTCGCTGGCATAAATCTGCTGAAGTTCATCGTCATAAATAATCAGAGACTCCTCTTTATCATCTAGCTGGCTGTGAAGATCATCCAGCCTGCTTTTATTCATATTTACAGAAATAATAAAATAGTAATTATCATTTTTCAAAGGATACTGGATATATCTGGAAAAGCAGATAATCTCTTTTGAACCGTCTCTGATTGCACGGTCTTTTGTAACCGTAAGACCTCCTCCATTTTGCTTCGCCTTCATAAACCATGGCATAAGTCCAAGATCCTGATCATCCACAAGATACAATGTACTCCCCGCCGTTGTAACAATGGGGATCTCGTTAAATGAAACGTCATCCATGATATACAGTTTGTCAGAAGTACTTGAAAAGAGATAAATGCTGTCAATAGTGTTTCTCGTCTGATATTGATTTGCCAGTATATTATAGATCTGATTATCTTCCGTACCAGAAGCCTGCCCACTGTTTTCCCAGAACACTTCGTCTACAAATACATCTCTGGATGCTGCAGACAATTCTTCTACAATTCCCGAGAAATAATTACTGTTTGCCTGATGGAGCATCTGCATATTATTTCCTATAATCTCATCTTTACGAATGTTATAAAAATAAATATACATCAAAAATGTACCTATAATCTGCATCAGACAAATCACAGCAATTACAAAAATAATCTGATTTGACAATTTCACTTTTATCAATCTGGAATAGAGTTCCTTTATCTTCCGCATCCCTATTAGTCTCCTGCAATCTTTACCGTTATTTTAGATTGAATGCCGAACAGATTCAATAAAAACCAGAATTTTCTAATTAAAAAAAATAAAATAAAACAGATTTTTCTCCGAAAACTTACTGAAGGAATTCGTCCGAAACAGGCATATAAGAAAGGAGAGCCTTACCGGCGAAATCGATAATCCGGGCCGTTAAAGCTCCCTTTGGGCTTTGTTTTACGAGGAATTGCGAAAAGAAGTTCTGTTTTGGGAAAACAGAAATACACAGAAGTTTCTCACGGATAGAATACACAGGAGATGCCGGATATGGAATCCTGGTGACTTGGAGGAATCTGTCAAAAAAGCAGGGGATCTGGAATCTGATGTTAATGCCTGAGATGAAGCTGTCCGAACATCGTGAGTTTTCATCTCAGGCATTGCTTTTAATCGGATTCCGGATCTCCTGTTTTTCTAAGATTCCGGAGCGGAGCCAGAACTCCATATCCGGTATCTCCGTCCGATTCTATTCAGAACTTCTGAATATTTTCGGTATTTCTTAATCTAAGTTCCCTTCGACAAATCCGAATTAAAGCTTGCAATCCCGGGGAAATAAGGTATAATAAGCAATAGGAGTGCAAAGCAGCATTCCTGGAAGTAACCGTAATGTGAAGCTTCATTTAAGGAGGAGAGAAAATGAAAGTTCAGAATATATCAGATATCGAGGGATTTTTTAAAGTAGTTGATTCCTGCAAAGGAAAAGTTGAGCTTGTTACAGGCGAGGGCGACAGACTGAATCTGAAGTCAAAGCTTTCCCAGTATGTATCTATGGCAAATATCTTTTCAAACGGAGAGATTCCGGAGCTTGAAGTGATCGCATACGAGCCGGAAGATACAGATAAGCTGATCAACTTTATGATGCACGGAGGAAAATAAGGCTTTCGGAGCGAAGGAAAGCCATATCGGGATTCCTCTGACAGATGAGAGGAAAACAAGAGTGAAGCAGAGGGCAGTTTCCGGAGAGGAAACCGCCCTTTTTGTATAAGGGTTCTGCAACACACAGCGGAAGTTTTTATCAGGGAGGAACGGATGAGTTTTGTACACTTACATGTCCATACGGAGTACAGTCTGCTGGACGGATCAAATAAAATAAAAGAATATGTATCCCGGGTTAAGGAACTTGGAATGAACAGCGCGGCGATTACGGATCACGGGGTGATGTACGGCGTAATTGATTTTTACCGGGAGGCGAAAAAACAGGGGATCAACCCGATACTCGGCTGCGAAGTCTATGTAGCCCCCAATTCCAGATTTGACCGTGAAGTGACAGGCGGAGACGACAGGTATTATCACCTTGTGCTTCTGGCGGAAAATAATGAGGGATATGCCAACCTGATGAAGATTGTTTCAAAGGGATTTGTGGATGGATATTATTACCGGCCCAGAGTAGACAAAGCGCTTCTGAGGGAGTATCACAGCGGCATTATTGCTCTGAGCGCATGCCTGGCAGGCGAGGTGCAGAGATATATTGTCAAAGGACTGTATGAAGAGGCGAAGAAGACAGCACTGGAGTACAGGGATATTTTCGGGGAAGGAAATTATTTTCTCGAACTGCAGGATCATGGAATTCCGGATCAGACCCTGGTAAATCAGCAGCTGCTTAAGATGTCGGCGGATACAGGAATTGAGCTTGTAGCCACAAATGACGTGCATTATACCTATGCGGAGGATGCGAAAGCGCATGATATACTTCTGTGTATTCAGACCGGAAAGAAGCTCGCAGATGAGAACAGGATGCGCTATGAAGGCGGACAGTATTATGTAAAGTCTCCGGAAGAGATGGAAAGGCTGTTCCCCTATGCGCTGCGGGCGCTGGACAATACCCAGAAGATCGCGGACCGCTGTCATGTGGAGATTGAGTTTGGCGTGACAAAGCTTCCGAAATACGATGTGCCTGACGGCTATACTTCCTGGGAATATCTGCAGAAGCTCTGCCGGGAGGGCCTGGAGAAGCGGTATCCGGAGGTAACTGACGAACTGAGAGAACGGCTGGACTACGAGCTGAGTACCATAAAAAACATGGGGTATGTGGACTACTTTCTGATTGTGTGGGATTTTATCAAATATGCCAAAGATCATGGCATTGCAGTGGGACCGGGGCGAGGATCCGCAGCCGGAAGTATTGTATCCTACTGCCTGGGAATTACAACCATTGATCCGATCCGATACCAGCTCCTTTTTGAGCGGTTTCTTAATCCGGAGCGTGTATCCATGCCGGATATTGACGTGGATTTCTGCTTTGAGAGAAGGCAGGAAGTAATTGACTATGTGGTGCGCAAATACGGCAAGGACCGGGTGGTGCAGATTGTAACATTCGGAACGCTTGCGGCCCGGGGCGTGATCCGGGATGTGGGACGGGTTATGGATCTGCCCTACGCATTTGTAGATACCATCGCCAAGATGATTCCGCAGGAACCGAATATAACTATTGATAAAGCCCTGGTGGAAAATCCGGAGCTGCGCAGAACTTATGAGACAGATCCCCAGGTAAAGGAACTGATCGACATGGCAAAACGTCTGGAAGGACTTCCACGTCACAGCTCCATGCATGCCGCGGGAGTGGTGATCAGCCAGAAGCCGGTGGATGAGTATGTGCCATTATCCCGGGCGGCTGACGGTTCGATAACGACCCAGTTTACGATGACCACACTGGAAGAGCTGGGACTGCTCAAGATGGATTTCCTGGGGCTGCGTACGCTGACTGTGATCCAGAATGCAGTGAGAATGGCGAGAAAAAAAGATCCGTCTCTGGACATGGAAAAGATTGACTACAATGATCAGGATGTTCTGAATTATATCGGAACCGGAAAGACAGACGGAATTTTCCAGCTGGAAAGCGCGGGTATGAAAAGTTTCATGAAGGAGCTTAAACCCCACAGCCTGGAGGATATTATTGCCGGTATTTCCCTGTACCGTCCGGGCCCCATGGATTTTATCCCCCAGTACATCAGAGGAAAGAATGATCCTTCTTCCATTACTTACGACTGCCCTCAGCTTGAGCCGATCCTCAAGCCCACCTACGGCTGTATTGTCTACCAGGAGCAGGTTATGCAGATTGTGCGCGATCTGGGCGGATATACCCTGGGCAGAAGCGATCTGCTCCGGCGGGCCATGTCCAAGAAAAAAGGCGACGTTATGAAGAAAGAGCGTCAGATCTTTGTGTACGGAGATGAGGAGACCGGTGTTCCCGGGTGTATCAGAAATGGAATTGATGAGAAGACGGCGAATAAGATTTATGATGAGATGATTGATTTTGCCAAATACGCATTCAATAAATCCCATGCAGCGGCTTACGCTGTCGTGGCTTATCAGACGGCATGGCTGAAATATTATTATCCGGTGGAATTTATGGCTGCACTTATGACATCAGTGATTGAAAATCCTTCAAAAGTGGCAGAATATATCTATGCCTGCAGACAGATGAATATCTCCATTCTGCCGCCGGATATTAACAAGGGAGAAGCAGATTTTTCTGTGGATAACGGCAATATCCGTTACGGTCTGGCCGCAATCAAGAGCGTGGGCAAACCTGTGATTCAGGCGATCGTAGAGGAGCGGACGGCCTATGGCCCGTACAAAAATCTGGAGGACTTTATCACCAGGCTTTCTCCGAAGGAAGTTCTTAATAAAAGAGCCATTGAGAATTTCATCAAGTCGGGCGCCCTGGATACGCTGGGCGGCACAAGAAAGCAGTTCATGAGTATTTATGTTCAGATTGTAGATCATGTAAATCAGGAGAAAAAATACTCTATGGCAGGTCAGATGAGCCTGTTTGATATGGCTTCCGATGATCAGAAAGAGGAGTTTTTGATCCGTTTTCCTGATGTGGGAGAGTATACAAAGGAAAATCTCCTCGCATTTGAAAAAGAAGTCCTGGGGGTTTATATCAGCGGGCATCCTCTGGAAGAATATGAGGAAAAATGGCGGAAGGTGATTTCAGCAACCTCAGCGGATTTTCAGCCGGACGAGGAGAGCAGAAAGCCCAAAGTGCAGGATGGAGCCAAAGAGATTATAGGCGGTATGATAACGGATAAGACAGTGAAACACACAAAGACCAATCAGATGATGGCTTTTGTCACTGTAGAGGATCTGTTCGGGACAGTAGAGGTTGTGGTTTTCCCCAGAGATTATGAGAAAAACAGAGAGTATCTGGAACCTGACAGCAAAGTCTTTATCCGGGGCCGGGTGTCGGCGGAAGATGAAAAGGCCAGCAAGCTGATCTGTGAAAAAGTGATCCCCTTTGAACGGACGAAAAAGCAGCTGTGGATTCAGTTCCCGGATAAAGCATCCTATCTGGATGATGAAGAGATCGTATACGGATATCTGGCAGATTCGGAAGGAGATGACGAGGTTGTAATATACTGCGCCAAAGAGCGGGCGGTGAAGCGCTTCCCGAAGAACAGAAATATCAGGATAAACCCGCAGATCCTGAGCAGATTGATGAATCATTACGGCGAAAGCCGGGTGAAAGTGGTGGAAAAAGCTATTGAAAACCACTTCTAAATAAGGTAGAATAATCTCGGGTTTGGCATTTATCTGATTTTTAGTAGAAAGGTGGGAAACTAAGATGGCAGAAAATAATGGGAATGATAAAGCAAGATATTTAGATGAAATTGAAGACACTATCCGTACAATCGGAGTCCTTACAAGTGGAGGAGATGCTCCGGGAATGAATGCAGCAATTCGTGCGGTTGTCAGAACAGCGCTTTCACGTGGATTAAAAGTCCGCGGAATCCGCAGAGGCTATCACGGCCTTTTGAAGGAAGAGATCATTGATCTGTCGGCCCGCGATGTATCTGATACAATTCAGCGTGGAGGTACAATTCTTCAGACGGCACGGTGCCAGTCCATGCGTACAGAAGAGGGGCAGCAGAAAGCTGCGGCTATCTGTAAGAAGTATGGAATTGACGGCCTGGTTGTGATCGGCGGAGACGGTTCTTTTGCAGGTGCACAGAAGCTTGCAAACCTGGGAGTAAACACAGTAGGTGTTCCGGGAACCATTGACCTTGATATCGCCTGTACAGATTATACCATTGGTTTTGATACAGCTGTAAATACGGCAATGGAAGCAATTGATAAAGTACGTGACACATCAACCTCACATGAGCGTTGCAGTATTATTGAGGTTATGGGACGTGACGCAGGCTATCTGGCTCTGTGGTGCGGTATTGCCAACGGGGCAGAGCGCATTCTGATGCCGGAAGAGCATGATTTTGACGAAGACGCGATTATCGCGGATATTATGGCAAACAAAAAACGCGGTAAGAAGAACTATATTATTATTAATGCAGAGGGAATCGGAGATTCCATTAACATGGCAAAGAGAATTGAAGCAGCTACCGGTATTGAGACAAGAGCAACAATTCTGGGACACATGCAGCGCGGCGGAAGCCCCACATGTAAAGACAGAGTCTATGCTTCTATCATGGGAGCTATGGCGGTGGATCTTCTCTGCCAGGGCAAAACAAACCGCGTTGTAGGTTACAAGAACGGTCAGTATGTAGACTTTGATATTGAGGAAGCGCTGGCGATGAAGAAAGAAATTCCGCAGTATCAGTATGACGTGGCAAAGACACTTGCACTGTAATTGAATACGGCCGGTAAGGCCGGGCGGTCCTTGCGGCCGCGTGAGAATCCGGGAAACCGGGAAAAAAGCTGCACAGATTTCATTTATGTGTGGTTTAAAGGAGATTAGAAAACGTGAGTACAGAGAGCAGGAAGACGGCTCCGGTAGGAGTATTTGATTCCGGAGTGGGAGGCCTGACGGTTGCCAGGGAGATTTCCCGGCAGCTGCCGGACGAAAATATTGTATATTTCGGGGATACAGCCCGTGTCCCGTACGGCAGCAAATCCCAGAATACAATTATTCGTTTTTCGGAGCAGATTATCCGTTTCCTGAAAACAAAACAGGTAAAGGCGATTGTAATTGCCTGCAATACGGCCAGTGCGCTGGCGCTGGATGCAGTGAGGGACGAATTTGACATTCCTATCATGGGCGTGGTGGTCCCGGGAGCCAGAGCGGCTGTGGAAGCGACCAGAAACCGGAAAGTGGGGGTTGTGGGAACAGACGCTACTGTACAGAGCGGCGTATATACCAGGGTCATCCATGAGATGGCCCCGGATATTACAGTAATTGAGAAGGCATGTCCGCTTTTTGTCCCTCTGGTGGAAGAGGGATTTAAGGAGCACGTAGTTACACAGGAAGTGATAGAGTATTATCTGGAATCCATGCGCAATACGGATATTGACGCCATGATTCTGGGCTGTACCCATTATCCTCTTCTGCGTTCCAAAATCCGTGCTTATATGGGGGAGAAGATACAGATCGTCAACCCTGCATATGAGACAGCCATGGATCTGAAAAAGCTTCTCCGGGAGCAGGATATGGCAAATGAGGGCGGCGAAGGGCGCCACAGCACTTACTCTTTTTATGTAAGCGACGCTGCGGAAAAATTCCGCAGATTTGCAAATACGGTGATGCCTTTTGACGTTCCTACTACGAATGTAGTAAATATCGAGGAATTTTAAGATATGACAAAGGATGTATTAGTCAGTATTTCCGGGCATCACATTGATATCATGGCGGAGCCGGATGACAAAATAGAAGCGCTGGAATCCGGAGAGGATGCAATTGAGGTTGTGACTCCTGCCAGTTATTACTGCAGGGGAGGCAAGCATTATATTCTCTATGATGAAGTGCTGGAAGGGATGGCCGGAACGATAAAGAACAGAATCAAGATAACCGGCACAGACAGTGTGGAGATTGTAAAGAGCGGTCTGTCAAGCTCTCATATGATTTTCGAAAAGAACAGGAAAAATCTGACCTATTACCGTACCCCTTACGGACAGATGCTGGTGGGGGTGAATACCAGGAATATGGAGGTCAGTGTGGAAGACGACCGGATAAACGTACAGGTTGACTATGAACTGGATGTGAATCATGAGCCTCTCGCTGACTGTAAGATCAAGCTGGATATTGTATCGAAAAACAGCGGAGAGTTTTCCGTGCTGAATTAAAAAAGATGTTGAAAATCTGATCTGATGTGCAGATTTCCAACATCCTTTTTTATTGCTTTTTAAATCGTGAGAAAAAGCCTTTCTTCTTTTTCTGGGGCACTTCAATGGAGCCGCCTCTTACACTCTTGATCCCGGTTATGTAAAGACCGCTTACTACGGCTTTGATCTCTTTCTTAACCGGAATTACGTCGAATACACGGCCGTCGCACATCAGAGTCATGATCTTCGGTCCGACTTTTGCCTTGACAACAGGAACTTTCGCACGCCTGAGATACTTGGGGGTATTTTCCAGAACCACGGCGGGAAGTCCGGCTTCTCTGAGTTTCAGTTTCTTTTTGTCAATAATCAGCATACTGACAGTCTGGGCAACGGCATCCATCTGCTCTTTCTGCTCGGCCTGTTTTTTCTCAGCTTTCTTGCCCAGAAAATATAACACGATACATGCCACAATCAATATGACAATGATCACGATCAACGTAATCCAGAATGGACTCACAATAAACCCTCCTAAACCTTTAATATTTTGCTTTTATGCTTGTAGTATTGTAACATTGTTTTTTATGATGTGCAAGTAATTGTGGTATTTTAGGGGTTACTTTTCAACGGGAAAACGAGTATACTGTGTATAGCGGATTTTTGTACGCCGGCAGAGATGAAGACGGTGTTCCGCAGAAAATAAAGGAGTTTTACTATATGGCAGAAACAATTTGGAGCGGAATGGTGACGGTATCTGATTTCATTATGGATAATCTGTTCATCATAAACATCTTCCTTTCGCTTATTATCGTTTTTTTTCAGAGAAGATCCCCGCAGACAGTCTGGACATGGCTTCTTCTGCTGTATTTTATACCGATTTTAGGATTTATCCTCTACCTGATTATCGGACAGGATTTCCATAAGAGCAGGATGTTCAAAGCAAAAGAAATCGAAGGGGAAGTGAAATATGCAGTCCGAAGGCAGGAGGAAACCATATACCACAAAAGGCTGCGCCTTGCCAATCCGGAGATGAACCGGTTCCGGGATCTGATCCTTTATAATCTGGAGGCCGGGGAAGCGGTTCTCACGGACAATAACGACATCAGGATCTATACAGACGGAAAGGCAAAGTTCCGGGCTCTCATTGAGGAAATGAAGCAGGCGAAAAAATATATTCATCTGCAGTATTACATTATCCGGAATGATGAACTGTGGCAGGAAATTGAAAAGGTTCTTATACAGAAAGCACGGGAGGGCGTCCAGGTCCGGGTGCTTTTCGACAGTATGGGATGCAGAACCATGCACAACCGGGACTGGGAGAGGCTGGAAGCGGAAGGAATCATGGTGGCGGAGTTTTTCCCGGCTCTTCTTGGGAAACTTCAGCTGCGTGTAAACTACAGAAACCACAGAAAGATTGTGGTAATTGATGGAAGAATCGGCTTTGTAGGAGGCTTTAACGTAGGAAGAGAATATCTCGGCCGGGATAAAAAATTCGGCTACTGGCGGGATACCCATCTGTGTATTGAAGGGGCTGCGGTAACGTCTCTGGCAGTCCGTTTTGTGCTGGACTGGAATTATGCCGCAAAGGAAAATCTGTTCCTGGAAGATACGCTGTTTGAGCTTCCGGTGTATGTGAGAAACGGGCGGGATCCGGTACAGATCATATCCAGCGGGCCAGATTCCCAGATCAAAACGATTCATGACAATTATCTGAGGCTGATCCACAGGGCAAAGGATCACGTGTATATTCAGACGCCGTATTTCATACCGGATGAATCTATACTGGATGCTTTGAAGATTGCAAGCAGGTCCGGAATTGACGTGCGTATCATGGTGCCCTGTAAGCCGGATCATCCCTTCGTGTACTGGGCTACATATTCCTATATCGGAGATATGGTGGCCGCGGGAGCAAAATGTTATGTGTATAATAACGGCTTCCTTCATGCCAAGACGCTCAGCGTGGACGGCATGGTGGCCTGTGTGGGAACGGCAAATATGGATATCCGGAGTTTCGGACTGAATTTTGAAGTAAATGCCGTGATCTACAGTGAAAGAACCGTCCGGCGTCTGGAGCGGGCATTTGAAAATGATATGACCCAGTGCACCCATGTCACGAGAAAGATATATGATGAGAGAGGCATTGTGATTAAAGCAAAAGAGCAGTTTTCGCGGCTGCTTTCTCCGCTTCTGTAAAAGAGGCGGGGAAACAGGCCGGATGAAAATAAAATACAGCGCAGAAAAACACAGCGCGGAAAAAAGGAGAAGAACAATGAAAAAGAAACTGATTACAGTACTTATGGCAGGCGTCCTGGCAGCTTCACTTGCCGGATGCTCAGGAGGAGAACTGTCAAATGAATATGTGACGGTAAAGCAGTATAAGGGAATCGAAGTTCCTCAGGTGCTGCCGGAGGATATAACCGATGACGATATCGATTCGGAAATCCAGCTTCGTCTGCAGATGACAGTGAAACAGGAGACGGTTACGGACAGAGCGGCTGAGGAAGGCGATATGGTAAATATCGACTTCAAAGGCTCCATAGACGGGGAAGAATTCAGCGGCGGATCAGCACAGGGATACGATCTCCAGCTCGGATCCGGTTTAATGATCGGACCGACAGACGACTATAAAGGATTTGAGGAACAGATTGTCGGTCATAAAACAGGGGACGAATTTGATATCCAGGTTCAGTTCCCGGAGGAATATACGGAGGATCTGTCCGGCAAAGTTGCAGACTTCCATATTGTACTGAATGAGATCTATACGTCTGAGGTTCCGGAACTGACAGATGAATGGGTACAGGAAAACAGTGATAAGTCTGACACTGTTGACGAGTATAAAGAAGAAATCCGTGATTATTGTGTCGATCAGCAGCTGGCAACGGAAATGCAGGATGCATTCCTTGCACAGGTAGAGGCAAAGAAATATCCGGAGGGCGAGGTAGAGGATCAGATTTCCGAGGGAGAAGCATACTACAATCAGTATGCAGTAAGCGCAGGGCTTGATCTGGATACATTTATTGAAAATTATATGGGCATGAGCAGAGAAGATTTTGACGCTCAGATGAAGGAGAGCGCTCAGAATGTTGTAAAGATGAAGGAAGCGGTTAAGCTTCTGGCAGACAAACTGGATCTGGAGCCTACAGAAGAAGAATATCAGAAAGCGATGGCCCGTTATGCGGCCATGGCCGGCACGACAGATGTGGAGGAATATACGGAATCAGTGGGAGAGGATCTCCTGAAAGATGTAATCCGTCAGGATGCTGTGATGCAGTATCTGGTTGACCAGTGTGTTCAGGTAGAGCAGACAGATACCACAACAGAAGATACCGGTTCAGACAGCAGTACTTCCAATGACAGCGGCACGTCTGATGACAGCAGCACATCCGATGACGGCAGCACGTCTGATGGCAGCAGCACATCCGATAACAGCAGTTCAGATGATGGAAGCGCACAGGATACCGGTTCTGAAAACACCGGGGAATAACCGGATTTACGGCAGGAATACTGCTGATGTAAAACAGATTATCTGAAGGAGGAGAACTGTATGAGACTTGAAAATGAACGGTTCTGTGTTGAAATAGCAGAACTGGGAGCGGAACTGACCCGTATTTACGACAAAAAGACAGAAACCGACGTTCTCTGGGAAGGAGACCCGGCATACTGGAAACGCCATTCACCGGTACTCTTTCCGAATGTAGGAAAAACATACCGGAATACGGTGCTTATTAACGGCATTCAGTATCCCACTGCCCAGCACGGGTTCGCCAGGGACAACGAGTTCCGCTGTATTGCTTCCGGAAAAGGGAAAGCCTCATTTCTTCTTGTCTCTACAGAAGATACAAAGGAAGTATATCCTTTTGATTTTGAACTTGTGATTACATATGTCCTGAAAGAGGAAGGAATACAGGTAATATGGGAAGTGAAAAATCCCGCAGATGAAACCATGTATTTTACAATCGGCGGCCATCCGGCATTTCGTTTCGCGGAAAAAGACGGGAAGAAGTCAGATTATCTGCTGTGGTTCCCGGGAAAAGATGCACTGAACTACATCCGCCTTGCTCTGCCTCAGGGAGCGGCGGATCCGGACACTGTTTATCAGCTGAAGCTGGATGAGGGATATGTTCCGGTGACAGAAGAAATGTTTGATAGAGACGCTATGATCTTTGACGGCGGCCAGATTGAAGAAGTGTGGCTGTGCCATAAAGACCGCACGCCCTATGTGGGGCTGAAGTGCCAGGGATTCCCGAACTTCGGAATCTGGTCCGTAAAAGACGCGCCGTTCGTATGCCTGGAACCATGGATGGGAAGATGCGACAATATGGGATTTACATCCGAACTCTCAGAAAAACCAGGTGTCAATAAAGTGGCAGGAGGAGAAAAATTCCAGCAGAACTATGAGATTCTGATCCGTTGAGATGGTCAGAATCGCGTATAGGAGAGGGGACGCCATGAGGCCGTGGTGTGATGGCAGAGGACGCACTTTCGTTCGGACCGCAGACGCAGCGGTCCTCTGCCACCACACCACGGCCTCAAGGCTGTTCTTTCCGATCGCCGATTCCGAATCTCAGCGGATGGAAGAGAAAGTGGGAGAAGACGGAAGAGCATCGGAGAAGGGCCCGGACCGGTATGGAGGCAAGAGCCTGGAATGGAAACACAGAAATCATAACTTCCGTACAGTAGCCGGACGGAAGGATAAGAAGCGAAGCACAACCGGCAGGGAGTGCTTCTTTTTTTCTGTGATCTGCAGCTGACGAGGAGTCTGATTGTCCGAAGAACCGCAGAAAGCGGCGGGATACGGACGGATGGATGCGGCTTTCCGGGGGAAGAGGTGGGGGAGGTCGGTGACTTTTGAACGGCTTTAGTAAAACTTAAAACCGGGAATCAGGCGTTAAGATTCACAATGGGACTGTTCGAGCGGAACGCGAGTTGCCATTGTGAATCTTGTTTTTAGCCTGATTCCCGGTTGTTAGTTTTACTTAGCCGTGGTAACGGAACCGAACTTCCCCACCTCTTCCCCCGGAATACGTCTCCCATTCCCGGTATCCCGGTGGTTTCGGCCGATCTCCGGATCTCAGCCTCCGTCAGCCGCAGATTACAGAATCCCCACTCCTTTGGCTACGATCATAATGAAGTCCTGTACATTGGTTACAATTGTTGTGGCTGCCAGGCTGCCTCTGTCCAGCAGTTTGTTTACCACGAATTCGTCTGCGTCTACGGTGTAGAGGAAGACCGGACGGACTGTGCCGTCCTCCAGTACCCGGTAGGAGGGAGTCATGTTTCCTGTAGCAATAGTATGGAGCATGGTGGCAAGGCAGATTACGGTGGTGGCTTTCTTCACCATGCCGCGCATTGCAGTCTGTCCCGCGTAAGCGTCTCCGATAACCTCCGGCAGAGGTCCGTCATCTCGGATAGAACCGGTAAGAACAAAAGGAACATTGTTTTTTACACAGCTGTACATGATTCCGTTGTCAATGTTATAGTCCTCCACAAACCGGGCGATGGAGCCGCTTCTGCGTACCCGGTTGATGACATCCAGATGATTGTAGTGGCCGTTGGGATGGGATTTCTGCGTGTAGATATCCTGTCCCAGAGCTGTGTGGAACATGGAGCCTTCCAGATCGTGGGTGGCCAGGGCGTTTCCGGCCATAAGACCGTCCACATATCCGTGCTCTATCATGGCCTGCATAGCTCTTCTGGCGTCAGCGTCAAAGGAGAAAGCAGGTCCCATAACCCAGAGAATGTTTCCGTGCTCTTTTTCATATCTGAGCAGCTCAAATAAACGGTCATAGTCCCGGGCGAAGGAGGTCTCTCGGCTTCGGCCCTGGCGGAATACAAACTGATCACTTTCTGTTTCCTCCGGGGATTCGAAGCCGGTGCTGTGCAGATAGATGCCTTCTTCCCCGTTTTCGGTACGTCCCAGGATGACTTTGTCTCCCTTTTTCAGGTTGCGGTTTTCCACTACATCCAGCTCTCCGCTGTCCCGGAGGACGACACTGGAGTCCATCCGGCTTTCTCTGGCAAGGGTCCAGGTTCCGTTTATCTTAAAATACTCCGGATACATGGACGTACTGTGATAGTTTTCCGGGGCAACGCCGTCAATAGTCACTTCCTCCCATGCGGCGTCCGGCGCGTTGGCAAATCTGGAATCTGAAAAATCAGGTTCTTTGTAGCGTGGTAATTCAAACATATATCTTTCCTCTTTTCTTTCATTATTCGATGTTTATTTTCCGTTCCGGCGGTAAACACATTCTCCGCTGATATAAGTTTCCTCCACCCGGATCTGATCGATCTTTTCCGGAGAAATATGCAGAATATCATCACTGAGTACTGCAAAGTCCGCCCGATATCCGGGAATGAGTTTTCCCATATCCGGGAAGCCTGCGGCCTGTGCTGCTCCATCGGTGTAAAGTTTTACGGCGGTTTCTGCGTCTACCGCCTGATCTCTGCCGCAGTCGGTGCCGTCAGCCGCGGTGCGGGTTACCGCCAGTTTGATGCCCGGGAAGGGATCAGAAGGCACGGCCCAGAAAGTAGCCGGAGCATCTGTAGAAAATCCAAGTACAACGCCTCCCTCCAGAATATGGCGGATGGGGTAGCACCGGCGGGTCCATTCCTGCCCCAGATTGGACAGATAGCTCTTGCTTTCGGCGTACAGGAAAATGGGCTGTGTCACAAAAGAAATACCATGTCCGGCGGCCTTTTTCAGACTGTCGTCGGAGGGATCTGTGGCGTGTTCGATTCTGACGTAGGGGATGCCATCCGGTGTCCATTTTTCTTCCCGGCAGGCCCGGTCGATCATCCGGGAGATTGCCCGTCCGCCCATGGCGTGCATGGAGAGCTGACAGTGGTTTTTCTTACAGAAGGAAACGGCAGATTCCACCAGATCATCACTGCATACGGAAATGCCGTATTCATCATCTGTGCCGGGGTAAGGCCGGTTCATCCAGGCAGTCCGCCCGGAGACGCTGCCATCGCCGATCAGCTTCAGCCCTGCTGCGAAAATGGAACGGTTCCGGTCCAGAAGTTCCGGCGGTATATGGAAGTCTTTGTCATCCGCAAAGAAATCCCACATATAATAGACGCCTACATGCTGGCGGAAGCCCTTTTCTGCTGCCGCCTCATAGATGGGCAGATTATCTTCGTGGTCCAGGTTGCCCATATCGCAGACGGCTGTAATGCCCTGGGAAGTGAGCAGATCGCCCAGCTCCAGAAGATTCTGCACTTTCTGTTCCCGGGACTCAGGGGGCAGCAGGACAGAGACAAGGCTGCGGGCATTTTCTTTGAGTACGCCGGTAGGCTCTCCGTCTTCACCGCGCTCGATTTCACCGCCCGGCGGATCCGGTGTGTTCCGGTCAATCCCTGCCAGTTTCAGGGCCATACTGTTCACGCAGCAGATATGGGCGCAGGTGCGCAGCATATAGACCGGCGAATCGCTGCAGCCCCGGTCCAGGTCGTATCTGTTTGGAGAGCGCTGTTCCTTCAGGCCATGTTCGTCATAGCCCCAGCCGCTGATCCATTCCCCTTCTGTCTGTGTTTCCCGGCGCTTTTTTATGGCTGCCACAAGTTCTTCGATAGAATTGATCTCCGGAGGCATAACCGTAATCTGTTTGCGCATGTCTGCCAGCATGGCCGGATGCATATGGGCGTCGATAAATCCGGGAATAACTCTCCGGCCGCCCAGATCAGTGACAGAAGAACAGGAGGAGAGAGAGTCCGGTATTTCCGACTGCTTTCCGATCCAGAGAATACGTCCGTTTTCCACGGCCATCGCATCCGCGTAAGGCTGTTCGCTGTCAGAGGTAAAAATATTTCCATTCATAAATAAGTGTCTGTCTGATGACATAATATTTCACACTCCTTTTGTTTAAAACGGCTCAGCATTTCACATGCCGATGTTATAATCATACCAGAAGTAGAGCGATTTGTCAGGATGTGATTCACTTTCGGAGAGAAATTCCGGATCAGATCCGGGGCTGTGAATATCAGACATAATTTTACATAATTTTGCGAAATCTTAACAGAAACATTGATAAATTCCGGGGAAAGTGATAACATTAGAATAATTATTCATTAACAGTTATAATTATAAAAAGAACTCCGAAGGTGGAATGTCAGAAATTCGGAGTTCTTTGTATTTTAAGGAGATCATTATGGAAAATGAGCAGAAGACAGCCGGAAGGATAAAGAAACGGGCGGAGGAACTGTTCGGGCAGATCAGAGAGGACCGGAGATATCTGCATCAGATTCCGGAAATCGGAACCGATGTGCCTCAGACTACCGCCTATATCTGCAGCCGGCTGGATCAGATGGGAATTTCCTGGCAGCCCTGCGGGGGACCGCTGCCGGAGAAGATGACAGAAGATTATATCAGTGCAGGGTTTCCCCGGATGGAGCGGGCCACAGGAGTAACCGCTGTAATCGGGAAGGGAGAACCCTGTATCCTGCTGCGTGCAGATATAGATGCCCTTCCTCTCCGGGAAGAAAATGATCTGGACTTCCGCTCGGAAAGCGGATACAGCCACATGTGCGGCCATGACAGTCATGCGGCCATGCTGCTGGGAGCTGCACAGATCTTAAAGGAAATGGAAGATGAGCTGGAAGGAACAGTGAAGCTGATGTTCCAGCCCGGGGAGGAAACCGGCGCGGGAGCCCGTATCCTGGTGGAAAACGGGGCTCTGGAAAACCCGAAACCGGATGTAGCCTTCGGCCTGCACGTGCAGTCCGTGGATCCCACCGGCCAGGTAGGATATTCGGTAGGAGTCAACTCGTCTTCCCTGGATACGTTTATTGTAAAGATAAAAGGCAAAGGGGGACACAGTTCCCAGCCCCAGCTCTGCGTGGATCCGCTGATGATTATGAATCAGCTTTACCAGGCAGTGAATCTTCTGGCGACCCGGGAGGCAGATCCGGCCGCTACCGTGGCACTGACCTGCGGGGTAGCGAAGGGAGGAACTGCGGTGAATATTATACCGGATGAGGCGGAACTTCATATCGGACTGCGCACCCAGGATGTGGAGGCGGCAGCCCGTCTGACCCGGCGGATTCCGGAACTGGTGGATCATTATGTAAAGGCATGGAACGGTGAATACGAAATGACTGTTTTCCATACGCCCTGTACCTGGACGGACGGGACGTTCTGCCGGGAGGCAGTGCCCTATATCAGTGAAATTGTGGGAGAGGACAATGTGAAACAGATTCCTCCCATGACAGGAACAGAGGACTTCGGATATGTGACGGAACAGGTTCCGGGCATGTTCGCATTTATCGGAGCAGGAGCGCCGGGAAATGCTCCGCTTCACAGCCCCAGAATGGTGCTGGATGAAGCCGTACTGCCACTGGGAGCGGCAGTGCACGCCAATGTGGCGGTATCCTGGCTGAGAGACCACGGGAGGGAGAAGAAAAAATGAAACAGAAAGCAGTAAAAAAGGGCTTTCACATGCCCCATGTATTTATCATTCTTCTTGTTATTATGCTGTTTATTGTAGTGCTGTCCTACATAATACCAAGCGGAATGTATGAGAGGATCGAGGACAGCGCGGGAATTACCGTAATTGATCCGGATACATTTTCTTATGTTGAAAATGAGAATCCCATTGGATTCATGGATTATTTTGAAGCAGTATATACCGGATTCGTAAACGGCGCTACGATTATGGGCACGCTTTTTATCAGTTCGGGAGTGATTTATCTTCTGGAGGTTAGCGGAGCTTTCGGAGCCGGGATCAACGCGATTCTGAAGAAGACAAAGGGAAAAGAATTTTCCGTGGTCTGCATCTTCTATACAATCTTTGTGATCTTCGGCGTACTGGGATACGGCGAAGCGGCATATCCGTTTTATCCCCTTGCCGTAACCATCGGATTTGCGCTGGGATATGACCGGATGGTCGGAACCGGACTTGCGATTGTGGGAAGTACGGTGGGATTTACTTCCGGACTGATGAATACCTTTACCACCGGAGTGGCCCAGCAGATCGTGGGGCTGCCGCTGTTTTCGGGAATCGGGTTCCGTTCTGCGGGACTGGTGGTATTCTACGTGATCGGCCTGGCGGGACTTTACGCATACTGCCGGAAAATCAAGAAAAATCCGGAACTGAGCCTGATGAAGGATGAATATATGAATATGAAAGCAGGGGATCAGATGACGGATGCGGAAGAAATGACAGTGAGAAAAGTGCTGGGGCTTCTTGTCTTCCTGGGAATTATTATTGCTCAGGGATACGGCTGCATCCGACTGGGATGGTCCTTCCCCCAGATTGCGGCGATCTATATAATTATGGGAATCCTGCTGTCGGTGATTTCCCGGTTCGGACCCAGCGAGGCGTGCCAGCTCTTCTGTAAAGGTGCGGTCCGGGTATTTGCCGCAGCGTTTGCAGTGGGACTTGCCCAGTCAGTAGTCGTGCTGATGAATCAGGCATGCATTATGGATACCATTGTGCATGGAATGGCGCAGCTTCTGCAGAATAAGAGCGCGATCCTTGCGCTTCTGATCATATTTATCTTTGTGACTCTCTTTAATTTCCTGGTTGTATCGGGAAGCGGAAAGGCGGTTATTGTCATGCCGATCCTGCAGCCGCTGGGCAAGATCCTCAATATCAACCAGCAGGTACTGGTACTGACATATCAGTACGGCGATGGCATTACAAACAGCTTCTGGCCGGGCAGCGCAGT
This sequence comes from uncultured Ruminococcus sp., assembly GCA_900553885.1. Lineage (GTDB taxonomy): Bacteria > Bacillota > Clostridia > Lachnospirales > Lachnospiraceae > Mediterraneibacter. The sequence continues at coordinate 68,969 of USFD01000001.1, read as the reverse complement.
GATCCAGCTGTCTATGTGCGGAGTCGATTACGGCTCCTGGCTGAAATTCTGCTGGAAGATTTATCTGGGATTTATAGTCAGCGCATTTGTGATGGTAATGATCGCATACGGAATCGGATACGGCCCGTTCTAGAAGGAGCGAACCGATACAGAAGATGCTTTCTTACAAGGGTGGAAATGCGGGTCCGGCGTTCCGGCTGGAAGGCCGGACCCTGTTATCTGTATTATAAAGCATAAAAAAGGATTCAGAACCTTTTACGATTCTGAATCCTTTTTTATTGTATGTGGAATACATTCCGGAAAACTGACTCCTCAGAATTCCGGATGAAAGGAATCTGCTCCTTATTCGGCTGCTTCCTCTTCCTCGTCAGCATCCTCTGCTGCAGCTGCGTGTACCTCTGTAATGGTTACGACAACATCTTCCGGATCTGTCAGAAGGTCTACGTCCTTGTCTTTGGCAATATCAAGATCCTTGACTTTCAGTGTATCACCAGGCTTCATATCTCCGATATCGATCTGGATTTTATCAACCAGCGCAGACGGAAGAGCCTTGAAGGATACTTCGTGGAGCATCTGCTGTGCAACTCCGTCTTCCAGTTTCTCATGGTTGAGCAGATGAATCTCTGCGGTGGAGTGAACTTTCTCTCCGCTTACCAGAGCCTGGAAATCAACTTCGTCAATGGTACCTTTGAGCGGGTTAAAATCAATTTCCTTGATCAGTGCGTCGTATGTCTTGCCGTCTACTTCCAGCATAACCTGTCCGCCCTTGCCTTCTGTTTTCAGAAGACGCTCGATCGAAGCTTTTTCCATTTGCAGCGGAATTGATTCTGTCAGTTCACGGCCGAATATACATCCCGTAACAAATCCTTCACGTCTAAGTTTCTTGGCTTTAATTGTCATGTCTCTTTTTTCAGCTTTTAAAGTATTCATTTATCTTTTCCTCCAATCACTGAATCACGCTTAGCAGCCTTCCACTTTGTACGAACAAATAGGTCTTGTTAAGTGTATTTCTTTGCTACAACTATAGTATAGCACCGTTGTCAAGAGGCAGATTTATTTTTCGTCCAGTTTTTCCTGTCCCTGAAGTACCCGCATGTTCCTTGATCCGTAGGTGAGCAGGGTGAAGGCCATGGATACCAGACAGATCAGGATTGACACGGCGGAAACAGTGGAGGGGATATCGATCCAGAAAATGTGAAGGATCATCATGGCGTAGAGCAGTGTCGTAGCCACTTTGCCGTGAAAGTCCGCTCCCACAACTTTTCCTGTTTTGCGGATCATCAGCAGACCGGTTGTGCCGATAAAGATTTCTTTAATTACAAGAAAGCCAAAAGGCGCCGCCATCAGCGGGAAGCGGGTAACCAGGCAGAAGAGCATAGCCGCCTGGGTCAGCTTGTCCGCTATGGGATCCAGGATTTTCCCTACGTTGCTGACTGCATGAAAGCGCCGGGCAATGTATCCGTCCGCAAGATCAGTCAGGCCGGAAACAATCAGCAGGACTCCGGCGGGAAAGTAATCTTTCCGGACCCAGTACAGCCAGACAATTACCGGGATAAGAATCAGCCGGAACAGGGAGAGCAGGTTGGGAATCGTTAAAATTTTATTTTCTGTTTTGTTTTCTGAATTCATTGGTATCTTCCTTTTTCATAAACATGGTTGACAGATGTGCGATACGGCGCTGAAAAGACTGCCCGGTGTCTCCTGTAAACTCTGTCCGGGGGCTGCCGGGCCGCGGTATCCTTCAGAAAGCCGATAGAAAAAAGTATATAGAAGTTGGGTTTCCCTGTCAATGAGTCAGAGAAAAGAAAAAGAAAAATTAACGGAATTGCAACAAAATAAAAAGAACTTATTTACATCCCGATCTTGACAGGATAAAATTCAAGTGTTATATTACAGATAGAACACTGAAAGATTCAGATCTGGTGATTCATATATAGAAAGGAAGGGAACGAGAGGCCGCGGACAGGTTTCTCGTTTTTCTTCGGCAGAGACTGTGAAGGAGGGTGAATGAAATGAGCGCAAAAAGAGATTATTATGATGTGCTGGGCGTCAGCAGGGGAGCGGATGGCGCTGCCATAAAAAAAGCTTACAGAAAACTGGCAAAAAAGTACCATCCGGACAGTAATACAGGCAACCCGCAGGCGGAAGAAAAATTTAAAGAAGTTACAGAAGCGTATAACGTATTAAGTGATGATAAAAAGAGAAAACTGTATGACCAGTTCGGCCATGCGGCATTTGAGGAAGGAGGTCCTCAGGCCGGCGGCGGATATGGCGGCTTCGGTGGACAGGGCGGAAGAACTTACCGGCAGTCTTACGGGCCGGGCGGCAGCTACCAGGAATTTCATTTTGAAGGCGGCGAAGACATGGATGACTTCCTTCGTAATATATTCGGAAACGGATTTAGCGGAAGCACTTCCGGAAGAACATCCGGCGGTACATCCGGCGGATTCTGGAGCAGCGGTTTCCAGAACAGCGGCTTTCACAGCGGCGGCACAAGAGGCAGCGGCTTTGGCGGATATGGCTCCGGAGGATTTCAGATGAAGGGAGAAGACCTTCATGCCGATATCGATGTGACCTTTGATGAGGCAGTACTTGGAGGTACAAAGCGGATTCATCTGAGAGGCTCTGACGGAAAGGAACAGTCACTGGATATTAAGATTCCGGCAGGAATTGAATCCGGCAAGTCCATCCGTCTGAGAGGAAAAGGCATGCCGGGAAGCGGCGGCGGAGAACCGGGCGATCTGCTTCTGAAAGTAACCGTGCAGGAGAAACCGGGATTCCGCAGAGAAGGAATGGATATCTATACAACCGTCAGAATTCCGTATACAACAGCTGTATTCGGCGGAGAAGCCAGAATACGGACTATTTACGGAGACGTAGTATGCAGGATTAAAGAAGGTACACAGCCTGGAACAAAACTCCGCCTGAGAGGAAAAGGCGTTGTATCCATGAGCAATCCTTCTGTAAGAGGAGACCAGTACGCTGTGATTGAGATCCAGATTCCTCAGAATATCGGACCGGAAGCACGGCAGAAATTAAGAGAGTATGAGCAGGCTCTGAAGAGAGAGCAGATCCACCGTACAAGCGCGGCGTAATCGGAAGCAGCCGGACAGAACCGGCAGCTCTGTCCGAAACAGGACCTGGGAAATGAAATGTCTCAGAAGGGGAAATTTGAGAAATTCAGAAAATCGTGGTATCATAAGCAAGAGATAACAGGATTGAAAATTACAGAACGTCATCAGAAGCCCGGCATCTCAGGTGCCGGGCTTTGTTCATGTTTATGAAAGGAATGAGGAAAATTGAACAAATTACCTGTTTATATTGCGAAGCGGTATCTGCTTCTTCTTGCGGGCCTTTCCATTATGGCCTTTGGTGTGGCTTTTTCTATTAAAGCAAGTCTGGGGACATCCCCTATTTCAAGTGTACCTTATGTGGTCAGCCTGTTCACGCCGCTGACGGTGGGAACGGCTACGATCGTTATGCACTGTGTATTTATTCTCCTGCAGATTCTGATATTAAGAAGAAACTATCATCCGATCCAGCTGATGCAGCTGCCGGTGGCATTTTTCTTCGGGTATCTGACGGATTTCGGCGTGTGGGCGGTTCAGGGCGTCCGCTGCACTACATACTGGCAGCAGTGGATTGTCTGTCTGATCGGAATCCTGCTGGTGGCAGTGGGCGTCAGCCTGGAAGTAAAGGCCGGCGTGGTTGTGCTGGCCGGAGAGGGCGTTGTACTGGCGATCTGCAAAGTGCTTCCGAAGATCAAATTCGGATATATGAAAGTCGGATTTGACGTAACCCTTGTTGTGATCGCATGTGTCCTGTCGCTTGGATTTACCGGCCGTCTGCAGGGCGTAAGAGAAGGAACCGTGGCGGCGGCGCTGCTGGTGGGACTGATTGCGAAACAGCTGGGAAAGCTGCTGATGAGATGGAAACTGGAAGGAGAGCCGGCCCGGGAGAAAACCGCCGGATGATAAAGAACCGGGGATATCTGCGGGGAAGAGGGTCTGACATATTAAGCGCAGGCCCTCTTTTTTACATGGTCCAGAACTTTAAATGTAACCGGCCTGAAAATAAGGGAAAGGATGTATCCGATGATTCCGCCGGTTACATTCGTAATCAGATCCGTAATATCGGAAGATCTGAAATCATTGATCAGCGGCTGCAGCACCTCGATGCCCAGGCTCATCAGAAAGCAGAAAAGTACGGTCCGGCCAAACTTAGCAGTCCGATTCCGGGTTAAAGGGAACAGGAACCCGAATGGGATAGTCATAATGATATTCAGGACTACCTGTCTTATAAAGTCCCCTCTCCCTTCTGAAACGTCTATAAACGGTACCAGATTCATAGGCACATAGGAATGATTCAGAATAAGCGGGACAGATGTTATGACAGGCATCAGGGTAAAGTACAGCACGAAAGAAAGATATACGTACATCAGTGTGTTGACAAGCAGTACATCAGTTCCTTTTATTTTCCATTTTCTGAAAAATACAAAAACATATAAAAGAGCCAGAACGGCAAAATCAATCAGGTATTTCATGGAAACCTCCGGTTAAATTACGGCTTTTTCAGCCTGATTTCTCGATTATATATGAAAGTACAGGCAGGTTCAACTTATGCGGCATTTAATTAAGAAAAAATTAAACCGATTGAGAGGATTCGTCTGCCGGGGGTAAAAATCTTGTAATGGGCAGGATAAACATGTATGATGAAAAATATGAGGGAGATGGACGTATGACCGGAAGGAGATTTTATAAATCCAGTCAGAGAAAATAAGATCTGGTCAGGGGTCAGACGCTGCAGTGAAGCGGATATGGAGAGCCGCTTAACCGTATACGACTTCTATACATCAGATTGTGAATAAGATATAATAGGGAAAAGCAATGAAAAGCCGAAAGGAAATTCAGAAAATGAAAGAAAAGGAAAATTTATCAGATAGCGGAAAGACTGAAAACGAAAGAAAAGCAGTGGAAAGGCAGACAGAGATGGGAACGATAAGGGTAGATATGGAGTATCCGTATCCATGTGTGCTGCCGCCGGGAATTACGGAAGAAAAAGACGGCGGACTTGTAATCATTACTGCTTCTCATGTCTTCCGGATCAGAAACGGGGAAACGGAAATTTCACCGATCCTTTATCAGAACTGCATGCATCCGGAAATCATTCATATTGATCCTGTGCAGATCCGAATGGACAAAGGGGAAATCTGTTTTCAGGTGAGAGATCAGCAGTGGATAATTCCTGAATCAGAAGCGTCTTCCGTGGAAATTCTGCCCTGGGAAGCTGAAATTAAAAAGAGAAGCTGTATTCCGTGTACGAACTGTGGAAGATGCAGCTGGTAAGCAATCCTCTGTGGATAACTTTTTATAACTCGTGTAAGTTTGTTGATAACCGGATTTTATACTGTCCGGCTGTTGTATCTGAAAATCTGATATGGTATTGTAGAGGCATCCGAAACAGTTCCTGGTTCGGGTGCCTTTGTATCTGAGAAAATCTTAAGCGGTCCGGAAATTTATCTTATCGAAGCTTCCGGCCATGCTCCGGAGTACGGAGCGTATTCTGATAATCTGAACAGTCAGGTTCTTGCGGACAGATCTGTCCGAACATTCCAAGGTTTCTGTTTTTTTCAAATGGAGAACGTGGTAAGATAGGAGGTAGATATATGGACAAAAGAAACAGTGAAAATTTTATTATGCTTCCCACCGTGGATTTCTGTTTTAAAGAATTGATGCAGAATCCGAAAGTCAGACAAGGATTTATTGCGGCGATCATGGGAAAAGATCCGAAGACAATAAGAAAGACAACACTCATTCCGAATGCCACAAAGAAAGAATCAAAAGATGCAAAGCTGGGGATTCTTGATGTGATGGTGGAGATGGAGGACGGATCAAAAATCAATATGGAGATGCAGGTCGCTTATTTTGGCTACTGGTCCAGCCGGGTACTGTTTTATGTGAGCAAAACGTACAGCGGGCAGATTAAAGAGGGAGAAGATTATGATGTGCTGAAGAAATGCATTCATGTAAGCATCCTGGATTTCATCCATTTTCCTCAGGATAAAAAGTGTTACCGGAAGATTGCTTTCTGTGATGTGGAAACCGGAGAACAGTATACGGATCTGATGGAGCTTCATATCCTTGAATTGAAAAAGCTGCCTCCCGGGGATCAGAATGAAGAAGGGGTTATCCGCTGGATGCGCTTTTTTGGCGGGAAGAACCGAAAGGAGTTCGAAGATATGGCGAAGACAGACGAGTATATTGAAGAGGCATATGATGAACTGAAGAAGCTCAGTATGGATGAACAGAAAAGGATGGAGTATGAGGCCCGTCAAAAAGCGATAAGAGATTATAATTCACAGATGAAGAGTGCAAGAGAGTATGGCCTGAAAAAGGGAATGGAAGAAGGAATAGAGCGGGGAGTAAAGCAGGGAATAGAGCAGGGAATAAAGCAAGGAATAGAGCAGGGAATAGAGCAGGGAATAAAGCAAGGAATAGAGCAGGGAATAAAGCAGGGAATAGAGCAGGGAATAAAACAGGGAAAGACGCAGGGAGAGCGAAGCGTTCTGCAGAAGCTTATCAGGAAAAAGAAGGAGAAGGGGATGAGCCTTGCGATGATTGCGGAGCTTCTTGAAATGACTCCGGAAGAAGTTGAAGAGCTGGATAATGAGGTTTTGGAGGAGAAGTAACATATCGTGACAGAGGCATGGGAATGCGAACATGGAGTATCTGATTGAGCAGATCGCTGACGCAAAGGATAAACGTTAAGGGCGCCCTTCTGAAAAACTGAATGTCATAGCAGGCCGGCTGGAATTGGAATTTATTTTTAACGAAGCAGAAGCCTTGACAGAAACTCTTTATGTTGTTGAGCCAGCCCGAAGAGGACGTGATCCGAGGCAGCCGTCGAAAAAGGAAAACGTGAGGAAGATTTAAAGGATCTTCCGGTTAAAGTGACCCCTCATATTCTTTCAGACGAAAAATTGAGGGACTCTTTGGCGCAGGCGGCTGGAAACAGCTCCCGGATGAAGGCTACAAAAGAGTCCATGTTCAGCCGACCGTGTATACAGTTGAAGAGCAACATGTGGTTGTCTATGCTGGCAGAGATACTATTTTTAAAAGATAAGGAGAAATTTTATGATATCAACAAAGATAAATAATGAGGAAGATACACAAGAATACCTATATCATTATACAACAATTGAAACATTGGTATTGTATATACTGCCACAAAAGACGCTAAGATTTTCGAATATTAGAGAAACAAATGATCCCGAGGAAATTTATGATCACGGTTTTCAAATGAACGATGATTTAGGCGGGGGGATGGAACCGCAAGATGCTTTTTTTGCTCAGTTTGTTACAAATCAAAAGAGATTTGCAGATGCATTGCGTAAAGCAGTGAAGGTTTTGTGCTGCTCACAGGACAGTATTCCTAAACAAATGGATTTTCCCAGGAATAAAGGAAGAGGTTTTATAAAGCCCAGAATGTGGGCACAGTATTCCGATAATCATAAAGGAGTATGTTTGGTTTTAGATAAGAAAAAATTTGTAGAGAAGTTTGATGATGAATTTTGTGATCGGTATCATTTGTCACGTGATGTGATTTATGAATATGATTATGATAAATTAGAAGCTAGTGTTGAAGCATACACATTATATACAAGTGAGTTAAAGGAAAATAGTATTGAAAAGGTGGTTGAAAACAGAATAGAAAAATTTGCAGATATATATTATTTTTCGAAGCATCCAGATTGGAGAGATGAGAATGAATATAGATTTTTAATAAAAGATACATCCGAAGAAAACCCCGGCATAAGTCTGGATGGCATTTTAAAAGGGATTATTGTGGGAACTCGAGCGGACAAATTGTTGTATGAGCCAATTCGTATTATGAGTCAACAATTTTCTGTTGTGCCAGAGTTATATGAATTAGTTTATATTAATAGCGATTATTTTTTATTCCCTATGCAAAAGGATAATAAGATAGAAAGCGGAATTCCATTTTCACACTTATAAGGTCTGTAAATTGTGCTGAAATTCTGTGAATTCAGTGCGGCCCTTTTTATAAAGAATGATTGATGATATGGATATAATAATGGTATATAGGCCATAGAAGAAAGAAGTGCATATAATGCCGAAGATTATTCCAATAAAGGATCTGAAAAATACTTCTGATATATCAGAAATGTGTCATCGTACAGATGAACCGATCTATGTTACGAAAAACGGTTATGGTGATATGGTCATCATGAGCATGGAAAGTTACGAATCTCAGATGAAACGGATTGAAATGTATGAAGATATTGAGGCTTCGGAGACGCAGATCCGGGAAGGGAAGATAAAGGATGCAAAGAAGTCCCTTTCATCTATGAGAGAACGGCATGGCTTATAAACTGATCATTACTGAAAAAGCAGAAAAACTTTTGGATAACCTTATATATCATTTGATATACAGACTGAAAAACACTCGGGCAACTGTACATCTGTTTGACAGTATCGACAGGATTTATGACAGACTGGAAGAAGATTTTTTTCAGTTTCCTGAAAGCAGAGAGATGAATCTGCGGCACAGAGGGTATCGGGAGGAGGTCTTAACTGATATGGACTATGTGATCATATTCCGGATAGAGGAAGTTTCCGTATATGTAACAGGTGTTTTCCATCAGTTGGAGAATTATAGAAAGAAAGTGGAACAGTCTGAACAGTAGCGAAATTTTCTTAAAGAGAATTGGATAGCAGTAAAAAGTCTGTCAGCGGTACAGAAAAGTGTCTGTCAGCGGGTAAGAAAAAGGGGTAAGGTTCCTGAATTGGCTGAACACTGTTTCGCCAATTGAACGTTAAACCCACCAGTTGACATATGGATTTAGGCGGGATATCAACAATCGGATAGCCCGCCTTATTACTGAAGTTTAAAAATATCTGCATGTGTTCCGGTATCAATGAGCGTAAGTGTCAGAATGTCATTTTCAATCAGATAGACTAGAGGCCAGTCCGGTTTAATGTGACATTCACTGAACCCCTTAAATTTACCGCTTAATTAGTGGTCGCGATATTTTGTCCCGGTGTTTTGTATTAGATTGGGTTTTTCTTTTTAAACATGATTTTACTGAAGGCACGGCTGTCAATTCTGGCATAATAGGCAAGTTGAGCGTAGAGTAATATATATTCGATCCCATGTGCCCGAGGAAATACATACCAATAATTTCTGGCAACTTCTTTCATATCATCAGGTATGGGGAGTGAATCAAATAGTTCTTTGCTTTCTTTTGTGGAACAAGCATGTCCTTTCCTGATCCGTTCGGATGCTTCAAAAGCTAAAGATCTTTCGAGGCCGGATTCAAGTAAATAATCAAAGAAATCTTCCCGTGTAAAACAGGGATATTTTTTAAAGGCGTCAGATGAGATCATTTTCTGAAAACAGTAAAGGTTAATACCTTCGGCATAATTCTTATTCCACGAAAAAGAATTATGAGAACTGGAATCCAAAGCAACCATATCTTTAAATGTTTTTGGCTTCATTTCATGGAACAACATACGGGATGTACTGTTCAGTATGGCAGTATTGTAGATATTACTCCAGGTGATATCACGGAGTACGTCAGGAGTCAGCTCATTTGCATAAATCCCGGTTGCCCGCTGAAGATGGAGCAGGTCATCTATGTAATCGAACTGGCATAAGCGTATCGGTTTTAATGAATGTATCGATAATTCCCAACTGCCGCCTGTAACACAGGGTTCACCATTTTCTAAATAAGAAATCAGATCAGGATAGTCGTGGATTGTATTTCCTGCCGGAAGTACAGTATAGCCGGCAGGGGAAATACCGATTACCTGTCCGTCTCTATCGGGGCCTGAAAGCCCTGCCTCAAACTGAAACATACCCCATGGGATAACAGGGTTATCAGGATATATGGAATTAAGCACACGCCGGGCAAAAGGGAAAAATTCTGTACTTACGGAGTACTCAAATGAAATAATTTTTTTCCCGTCATTACCCCAGACACTTTCAAGCGGCAGATTAAAACCGTCAGCTGTAATATCTTTCCCGCATTGCGGACATTTTTTTGAGGGAAGATCAATTCCAAACAGATGAGTATGGACTTCTTCATAATAACCGCAGTCAGTACAATAATAGTGAACTGGAAGCGGATTAAAGCAGTTTACTCCAAGAAGATAATAAATAAACGATCCCATGACGGTTCCTTTCATGTGTATGGGAACAGAACTTTTTCTTGCTTCATCTGAAAACAACCGAAATATTTCAAAATCATCTATAAGTTCGGAATGTGAGAGCAAAGTGAGTTCTTTCGTATACCTGTCGCGTACCGGTTCTGGTACTCCCTGGGGATAAAGAAAAGAAAGTTTTTTCTGACAGGCAGTTGTTATATGATCCAGTGCATGTTCAATATGTGGTATGTTCATTGTTAACCCTCCATTTTCTGCTTTGTTTCGTGGGTAGAGTATAGCAAATTATAATTGCCATATGTATTCCAGTCGTTGTACTATTTCAGGTACAGCGTTTGATTGCCTTGAAGAGGATGAACCGCTATAATATAGTTAAGAATCTTCAGAGGTAAAAATAATGATCGCACAAAAGGCAACTATATTATGTGTATATGAGATCTTAAAAAGATATACGGATGAAAATCATATTCTGTCAACAGAAAAAATACGGGAAAAGCTGAAAAAAGTATATGATATTGATATGGAGCGCAGGGCAGTCTATCGTAATATTGACGCTCTTCGTAGTATGGGGATTGAAATAGAAGGATATCAGGAAAATCGGGAGGGGTATTATCTGATTGACAGAGAATTTGAACTGTCAGAAATAAGGCTACTCTGTGATGCTGTGGCTGCTTCCGATATGATAAATGAGAAAACAGGGAAAACCATCATTAAAAAACTGACAGATACTCAGAGTATTTTTCAGGGAAGAATGCTCCAGAAAACCGTATTTGTAAAATCAGAGAAGAAAATACTGAATAAACAGCTGTTCTATAATATAGACACACTCAATGTTGCGATTAACCAGGGGTGTAAAGTGAGCGTGAAAATGATGGAATATGGGCTGGATCACGAGCTGACGGAAAGACAGGACAGTCCGATTGTGTTGAGCCCGTATGTTACTCTGTGGGCAGAAGGAAATTATTACATTCTTGGCAGAAGAGAAGGGATAGAGCAACTGGAACATTTTCGTATCGATCTGTTAAAAGATATTGCAATACTGGAAAGAGGGGTTGATATGATCTTCGGAGGCTTAAATCCCGGTCAGTATGCGGAGAAATTTATTTTTCAGAATGGAGAGAAAAAAGAAAAATTCGAAATAGAGTGTGGCCTGGATTTATGGCAGGATGTAGCGGAGACTTTCGGAAAAGATGCTGATGTTATACGAAACGACGGGACTAAAATCGCAGTCAAGATTATGGGTGTGCCATCAGAAATGAAGTTATGGGTTTTAGAGCATATAGATCAATGTGAAGTGATGGGGCCGAAGAGGTTTAGGGAAGAAATTCAGCGGGTTTTAATCGAAGCATATAGACAATACTGCGGATAATCTATATGAAAGGAGATCCTTTTTTGCATCTACGAGTGGAAGTGAAGGAGAATTTAGTAAGGATACAGCGAGTTTTACGGGGGAATACTGTAATGGAAATAGGGGCTGGATAAGGAAAGGTATGCTGTATATATTTTTAGAAGGAAAACATGTAACGGACATATCTTTTATAGCGGGAATGTTGCATCAATACATAGAAAATTGGTGGGTAGTCCTGGGGAGTATAACAAAATTAAAAAATTAGCACTCACCTCTTGCCGTGGAGCGGGTGGTTTTGTCCTGTGGCGTCAGAGCCCGTAAAGCCTTATTTTACAAGGTTTTTGCGGGTTCTGCCTTTTTGTCTGGGAGCGTCAAATGGTGTAGATTTTTGCGGAAATGGTGTAGTAAATGGTGTAGTGGGATGACCGTGGGAGGTTGGAAAGCATCTCGCCTGACGGTCTTATGTCTGGCGTGACGCTGGACAAGATGAAAGAGGGATATTCCAAGATTCGAAACCCTGCGCTTGCTTATGCATTCTCCTATATGAATTTGATTGAGGCATGAGATAGCGGTATTTCGAAGCTGCTGGAAGCCATGAGGGAATATGGACTGCGTGAGTCGGAGTTCCGCGATATGGAGATCGGATTTCGCATCAATTTTTATCGCAATACAGAGGATGCGCTGGAGGATATCCCCCAAGGTGCTGAAAAAACTACCCAAGCTACCCAAGGTACCACCCAAGTTAGGCTGACGGAAGAAGATAAGACCGTATTGGCGGAAATCAAACAGTTTCCGCGGAAACCGTTGCAGGGATTAGGCTTTCCTGTACTAGCCTGGCGTGGATTGGTGTTGCGTTCAGTTTCGGATATTTCAGCTTGATTCGATATATCTCATCGATTGTATCCCTCTGTGAGTACCTGAGTCTTCCTCAGATTCGAGTGCGTTTTCGGTGTCAAGGCGTCAATCCCGCTATTCCGGTAAAGAGAGACCCGTTTCCCGATCGTTTTGGGATTATATTTTACAGTCCGTCCATCCGGGAACTGCATCGGGGGCGACATCCTCCGGCAGTAGGCCATGATGGATTCATTTAGATAGGTTCCCTGGATTACCGGCGCAATCATCCCAAACCGTAGCCGTGTAATCTCCATCTATTACTCCAACTGATCATTTTTATTTTGATGTTCCATTCTCCTCTGGTTACAGCATATCTCTGCTGCCGGCATAGTATATGCTGGAATTATGGGAAGTTTAGCTAAGGGAAGCGAGTCTCTGGAAACAGTGCTTAAAAATTTATTCTCTTTCGTTATTACTTAAGCGATTGCTTATAAAATCGTTAAATAGAATAGATTTTTAAGTGACCTTGTGGTACAATATCTTGGGATTTCTGTGCCGTGCCGGGGTACCCTGCGAAATTTGTAGCATTTCCGTTGACTAGGGAACCCTTAAGCACAAGAACATTGTAAAAAATCGTGCTTTAAAAATATTTGCCACCGTTTTGCCGGTGTTTTCTGCTGCTTTTCTGCATGGAGAAGCTGAACAAGTATACTTTTGAAACGCCGAATAACGGCGGAACCGGCGCACAGTATAGAGGTGTTATTACGCTCGACCCGGTAAATCTTAAGCTGACGCCGCTCCCTACGTGATATAGGACATATAAATGCTGCATATAGAAGAAGATCATGGTTGAGATCATCAGGGCATACGAAGCACAGGAACAGTCAGGCAAGTAGGTATTTCTAGCTTTTGACCGGCTGGATACATACGATGCGGAAACAAAGAAGACTATGATAGGACATTGCGCTCTTGAACTTTCACTGGATGGCAATGAACTGTTTGGTCGCACCTGAAATAAAGAAACGGAGTCTGAAAATGGCAGAGCAGAAAATTAAAAAAGAAACAGCAACGCATTTTAATTACAACCGTTTATGGAAACTCCTGATCGACAGGGGGATCCAGAAACAGGAATTGCAAAAGCAAAGTGACGTTAGCGCCGCATCGATCGCTAAGATGGGCAGATGCGAGAATGTCACGACAGACGTGTTGCTTAGAATATGCGAAGCCCTTGACTGCAATGTCGAGGACATTATGGAACGTGTGCCGAATATTACAAAAGACAAAAGTACAGAGTCCTGATTATGGGATATATCATTTTATATACTGTAGTGAAGGAAGGAACATTACAATATGTCAACCAGAATTGTCTGGAATGAGCATGAACAAGCTGTCTTGCTCCAAGCACTGATAGACGTACTGAATGGAAAAACTGAAAGGAAAGAGGCAATATCAGAAGTATCAAAAAGGCTTAGAAAAGAAGCTGAATCACGTGGAATTAAAATCGACGAGAAATTTCGTAATGAGAATGGTATTTCGCTTCAGATGAACTGCCTCGAATATGCGTATACTGGTGGTAAGTCAGGTCTGCATGTTACACGTGGATGGTACTTCGATATAGTTAATAAATATCAAAATGATCAAGATGCATTTGCTGAATTATTAAAGGAGGCGAGGATTGTGTCAGAAGCTTCCACAAACAATAAATCCGCGTTTCAAGAATGGCTTGAGCATACTTTGTCTGAAAAAGCTTCTTCAGCGGTTATCGAAGAATTGGGGGTCTTGGAGATATTGTTGAAGAAAAAGGGGGTCATTCATAATCGAATCCTTGAAATGGATGATTCTGATGAAATATCTCTCTTGATAGATAATATCAGGAGCAGTAAAGGAATAAGAATCCATTCAAGGAGTCGGAGATACTCCATGATTAGCGGATTAATCAAGTATAAAGAATTTCTTGTGCATAAGTATCCTGATGAAGAGACAGAAGAGAAAGATAAACCAAGTTCAGGAATAAATAAGTCTGACTTTTATCTTTGGCTGACAGAGAATAAAGGTCTTGCTGCGCCTACAGGAAGAAGCTATGCATCAGCAATTAACAGATGTGATTCTTTATGTGCGGAACATAATATTGGTACAGGTAGAATTTATGGCGAGGAATCTCTAGATAAATTAGAAAGCAATATAGCACTCTTGACTTTGGATAATGATTTTCGAGTCTATAATGAAACGCAGCATAATAGGTTAACTGCTGCATTAGCAAAATATCTTGAGTTCTTGGGCTTGAAAGGAGGTAGAAAGTTTCAAAAGTCAAAAGGTGAAAAGGTTTCCCCGCAAGAAAAAGTAAGCAAGGACGAGTTAGATCGAATAAGAGAAACTTTGAAGCTCCCACGTTTTGAGTATGGCTTTAAGGACGATGGTGTAGAACTGTACAGATTTAGAGCATCCTATGAGGAAGTTAACGATTTGGATTGTTCACTGAGTGATGACGTGTTGCTTAATGCCATCAGAGAGATGGGGTTTGAGTTTGATGGGAAAGTTTATCTTATCTCGGATGACAGTATGAAGTCCATCGTTAATGAGATTAATGACTATAAGAATCAAGGAGTCAATATTGTTTATTATGATTCGCTTTATGATTTTAAGTTCTATGAATATTCTGAGGCGAAGATCATATCGGCAGATATGCTTAAGGCAATATTAAAGTATCTTATGCCGCAGTTTCGGTACAGGAGTAATTATTTTGCTTTACCTTCAGAGCGCCAAACAGAATTTGAACTAATAAAAAATGATATTATACGTGTTTGGGGCAGCAGTACATTGCAGACTTTTGATGAACTCTCTATGAAACTGCCACTGATTCCGATGGATAAGATAAAGTTCACACTGGCCAAACAGCCAGCATTCGTCTGGAATTCTGCGGAAACTTATATGCAGGCAGATTGGTTTGAAGCGGACGAAGCTGAGATAGAAAGCCTTTCTGATTACGCGGATGAGCAATGTGAGAAACATGGAGTGGTTTCATTGGACGAGATCCCATTTGACCATTTAGTTGAAGCAAATCCGGAAATTTCGGAGGCAGCACTTTATACATGCTTTTACAAATTGGTTGAGGATCGTTTCGAGAGAAATGCTAGAGTACTGACGCGTAAAGGAGCCAGTAAAGATACATACACTGCTGTAATTGAGTTTTGCCGGAAACAGGATAAATGCACTTATGATCGCCTTGAAGGTATAGCTAAACGGGTTACAGGTACTATCAGGCGACCAGATATAATCGAGGCAGCTAATGCTGTCATGGTTCGCGTTGATAAGGATGATTTTATTGCGGATAGATTTATTCAGTTTGATATAGACCGCATAGATGCGGCGCTTGATTATGTGATCACCGATGACTTTATCGGAATGCGGGAAATAACGACTTTTAGTACATTCCCCTTCTGTGGATATGGATGGAACCTTTATTTGCTTGAAAGCTATTGCCGCCGGTTCAGCAAAAAATATAAGTATGAGACGCGTCGCGCAAATTCATCTAATTCAGGGGCAATAGTGATTAAGTCATGTACGCTTAGCTATCATGATATTATGACGCAAGCAGTTGCACGCTCTGGTAGAGATTTGCAGCAGAGCGAGGTCTTTGGTTTTCTGACAGAGGCTGGATATATGGAAAGAAAGAAATACAAAGATATTGATTTGCTGATAAACGAAGCTGCTCAGCTGCGAGAAAGGAGAAAGTAAGCTTGTATTCATATACTTATGATGAAGAAACAGGCGGGATCCTTCTGAATTCCACGCCTACAGTATTTTCTAAGGAGCCAAGACCGGTCTATGCACCGGAGTTGGATCTGCTTGGATTTGATAAATACTGGAAATATGACAAGCAATCGGATGCTCCCTATATGTGGGCGGAGTCTGTTCAATACTGGTATAGAGGAAAGCAGGTGGCTAAACTTAAAGGCGGTAACCTGTATGAAGCACCGGAGATAATAATCCCCAAGGACAGTGAGGGCAATCCTGTTCAGCCGGAGCCAGACGGGGGTATGTTACGCCCTGTTGATATAGAGGGAATGGTTAATAAGAATCTTGATCTGCTTGATATCATTGAGAATACTACGGTCAAAAAGATTGTGGCAATATACGAGAAGTATAAGAACAAGCTCGATATATTCCATGTGGCTTTTTCGGGAGGCAAGGACAGTGCGGTACTCTTAGATCTGGTGAAACGGGCATTGCCTAAGGGGAGCTTTGTTGTTGTCTTCGGCGATACAGGAATGGAATTTCCGGATACCTATGTTGCAGTTGAAAAAGAAAAGCAGGCTTGTGAAGAGGATGGAACGCCGTTTTATGTGGCTCGATCCCACTTTGATCCACATGAATCCTGGAAGATTTTCGGCCCTCCTGCAAGGGTTCTTCGCTGGTGCTGCAGCGTTCATAAGAGTGCACCACAGACGCTGAAGTTGAGAGAGATTACCGGCAAAGATGATTACGTTGGAATGGACTTTGTTGGTGTCCGCAAGCATGAAAGTGTAGCCAGAAGCGAATACCAGTACGAAAATTATGGGAAAAAGCAGAAGGGGCAATATAGTTTTAATGCGATTTTAGAGTGGACGTCCGCTGAGGTATGGCTGTATATATTTGCAAAGGGTATATATGTCAATGAAGCCTATAAAAAGGGAAACTCTAGAGCGGGGTGTCTTTTCTGTCCTATGGGTGGCAATAAAGGAGATTATATTCAATATTGTGCATATCCCTCTGAAGTTTCAAAGTATGTAGATCTGATAAAATCGATGGATGCAAGAGATAAGGATAATGAAAATTCACTTAACACATATGTATCCAGGGGTGGATGGAATGCTCGAAAAAACGGAAGAGATCTTACGATTAATAAGCAAAAGTATAAAGACGAAGTAAAGGATCGAAAACTTATTATTACGGTGAAGAATCCATCAACTGATTGGAGAGAATGGATTAAAACACTTGGACAAATTCCGTTCGAATTTTCCTTTGAGCAAACATTAGAAGGATATATTGTTACATGTGATGCGTCATTATTAAAGAAATATCCGCAAGAAATAAAGAAGTTTAAGCAGGTATTCCATAAGGCTGCATATTGTACAGGATGTCGTGTTTGTGAGACGAATTGCCGAAACGGTTGTATTACCTTTGATCATGGCTTAAAAATTGATGGTTGTGTTCATTGTGGACAATGTCATGAAATAGATGATGGATGTTTATTATTTCATTCTTTAAGAACTACAACAGGAGGAAACATGAAAGATAAGAGTTTAAATTCCTTTGCAAATCATGCGCCAAAGGTAGATTGGATCAGAGAGTTTTTTGAACTTGGAAATGAGTATTGGGAGAACAATACGTTGAATAAAAAAAATCAAGAGCCAAAAGTTAAAAGATTTTTTAGAGAATCTGGAATTATAGGTAAAGATAATAAAACAACGGCACTTTATGATATTGTTTCAAAACTTGGCTGGGAAAGCGAAACATCTTGGGGAATTATGATAGTTAATTTTGTTGAAAATCCTCAGTTTGCATGGTATGTAAATAATTTGGATGTTGGAATTTTTTATCCGCGAAATAAAGTAAGGGATCTCTTAATGGCTGAGGGAGTAAGTAAGGCGGATGCTACGTCGATCATAAATGCCTTTAAGAGATTTTGTGAATTACCTATGGGAACTACGTTGAATTGGGGGTGTGTTGAAGAGAACGGTAGACAGATTAATTCTATTTGTAGAACTAAATGTATTATTTCTGACAACCGCGTTGTTCTTTATGCTCTCTACAAATTTGCGGAGGCGTGCAACGACTACAAGGAATTTACTCTAGCATGGATGATGAACGATGATATAGATCGTGATGGTATCAGCCCAACTCGACTCTTCGGACTCGAATATGAGGATACCAAGTCAATTTTGATGGGGTTGACAGCTAAGTACCCGGATTTCATAAACGCTACGTTTACAAATGACCTGGATAAAATATCATTGACGGATAAGACATCGAAGGATGTCCTACGTCTGTTTGAGGAGGATTAATCATGGCTGGATTTGGAAGAGGAAAATACGATCAGTTCTTTGATATCGATGAAAAGTATTTCCCGTGTATTGATGATTCCGCGATAGCGGGAGGCGCAAGGTGGGATACCACCTACCCCCACGCGACATTTATCAAATTACTGCGTGCAACAGAAAATATGCTGGGAGGAAGCACGAACCGTTCCGTATGGATTCACGGTGCTTACGGAACCGGAAAATCACAGTGTGCTTTTGCGTTGAAGAGTATTCTGGAAGTCCCCGAAGATGAGCTGAAAGCTTACTGGAATAGCTATGACGCGCTGAAAAAGGAGAGCGACCTTCTCTCAAAGCTTCTTGGCCACAGAGACAGGGGTATTGTGACAGTTTACAGATATGCGACAGGCGGAATTACCACTCCGCAGAAGTTCTTTGCCGAAATTCAGGAGAGTGTACGTGAAGCTTTGGAAAAGAGTGATCGTGTTACATATATGGGTGAAAATACATTCAAGGAGAATGTTATCTCTTGGATAGAAGACCCGGCACATAAAAGATTCTTTAATGATCTTCTCCAGAAGCCAGAATGGATTGCAAAGTTCTCTCAGTCCAATGCAGATGAGGTTCTCAATACATTGAAGAAATCCGGCGACATAAAGGATCTCATGTCAAACATTTTTGAACTTGCTGACAAAGAAGGCATTACAGCTATGAATCTTGATGCCGACAGGCTGAAAGTATGGCTCAAGGATGTAATTGACCAGAATCATATAAAGATTGTATTTTTCTGGGATGAATTCAGCAAATTCTTTGAAAACAACAAGTATTCGCTTGATGAGTTTCAGAAAGTCGTCGCTCTTTGCCAGGAGAGTCCGTTCTATCTTGTCATCGTTACCCATCAGGCGGGCAGTATTATTGATAATCAGGATGAATCATGGAAGGTTGTTCAGCAACGTTTTGATAAGGTTGAGATCACGCTCCCAGACAATATTGCGTTTGATCTCATAGGCGATGCTTTCAAGGTTAAATCGGCAGCAGCAGATACTTGGAATAACTGCGCTAACACGCTCAACAGTCGTCTCAGCGATTCAAGAAACGCTGTGATGAAAGCGGCGAATATCACTGATCAGAAAGTTATAAAGAAGATTATGCCGCTTCATCCTATGGCCGCGCTTGTCCTTAAAAACATTGCGTCTGCGTTTGCATCCAATCAGCGTAGTATGTTTGATTTTATTAAGGTAAAAGATGATTCGCAGGCTTTTCAGTGGTTCATATCCAACTATGGACCGGATGACGATTACCCATTTTTGACTATTGATATGCTCTGGGACTTCTTCTATGAAAAGGGCAAAGATAACCTTTCTCCTGACATCAGAATGATCCTTGACGCTTATCCTCAGCAGAAAAATCTCAGGGATGATGAAAAACGTGTCCTGAAAGCTATCCTTATCATGCAGGCGATTGATAAACGCTTGGGTGGTGAGCTTGACGTACTTAAGCCGACGGAACAGAACATTAGTTATGTTTTTGAAGGCATAACTTCCGGAATGGATACTAAATGCAAAAATCTGGCAAAGCAGCTCTGCAAGAGTGGAGTTCTCGTTCAGACACCTATCGGTAATAATAAATTTGCCTACGGTGTGGCGGTACTTGCCGGAGATCAGGTAAAGATAAATGAATACAAGGAGTTGATTAGAAACAGCAGTTCAGCTGCTAGCCTCGTCAGTGACGGAAAACTTGGAACCTGTCTTTCTCTGAATCCGCCGCTTAGGTTACGTTTTGCCGAAGACTACACGAGCGGCCAGATAACTACGGTGACGATAAATGATATTACAAAAAAAATCAATACATTAAAAAATCGTCAGGAAAATTGGCACTTTAATGCTGTCTTAGCGTTTGCGAAAGACGCAGCAGAAGGCGTCGCGCTGCGTGACAAGATTAAGGCAGCGGTGGCAAGCGGAGATTATAACAACATTCTATTTATCGATGCTACAGCAAGTCCGCTGGGTGATGACGATTTTAATTCTTATGTCGAGTACTCCGCAATGGCGAATTACTATCAACATAATAACAATCTGTCTGCAAGAGATAACGCCAAGAAAGCGGAGCAGGTTCTAACCATAACATGGAAGAATCGCATCTATAACGGAATTTTTACGATATGGAGCAAGGATTATCCTGATGGGGAGAAAGTATTGGGTGGTTCAGCTGTGGCAGACGTTCTGCAGACGGTTGTTCTTAAAAAATTCAGATATGTGCCTGATTTTGGAAAGGGGCTTACGGAATCGCAATTCAAGTTATCAAATGCAAAGGCAGCTGCTTTGTGCGGCATTAACCAAAAGACAAGCGGAGTAATGGCTGGGGCGGAAAAGAGCACGTTAGCAGGTGTATGGAATGTTGATAATTATTGGACAAAGCCCGAGACCTCTGGTATAGGAATTTCGGTCATAAAGTCCTCTGTTGAAGTTTTGATAAAAGATCTGTTTGACAATAATCAGTCAGTGTCAGTTCTTGATGTGTACGAGCATCTTGTATCTAAATTTGGATATGCACAGTGCAATTTGACGGCATTCCTTATGGGATTTCTTCTCAAGGAATATAGCCTGACAAAATATCGCTATATTGACCCCAAAGGTGCCAACGGAGAGATGGATTCGAACAAACTTGCAGAGATTATTGGCAACTGCATAAGTAAGGGAACCTCTACCTACATAGTAAAAATGACGCAGGAGGAACGTGCCTTCTATGCCACTACTGAAAAAGCATGGGGTATTCCGGAAAATACGCTCTCATCTCCCGCAAAGGCATCGTCGTCTGTGAAGTCCAGAATGCAGAATCTGGGACTGCCGGTATGGTGCTTAAGGTATGTAGATGCTGACGGAGTTTATGATATTGTCTCCAAATATATACTCCTCGTACAGAAAGAGGGCGAAGATGCGCATCAGATTGCAAAAGAGATTGGCGCTGAATCTTTGAAAAACGATAAAATAGTAGGTTCCCTTCATGATTTACTGACTCCGGAAAACTGCCGCAAAGGTATGCTGAAGTTTATCGAACATTTTGATGGTAGGAAGCTTCGAAATTTGGCTGATAATATCGGAGCAAGCGATGATAACATTATAAAAGATATCGGAAGGCTGTTCTCAGTTGAATATTCCAGTCTTTGGAATCTTGATACAGGCGAAGAAAGGATCAAGGAACTTATAATTGACTATACATATGTAAAGGCAACTAATGATATTCTGCATATTACAGTTCATTCCAAGAATGATGCAGATAAGGAATGGCAGGAAAAACTGAAATTCGTAATGTGCTCATGTGAAGCTCTTCAGGAGGAATATCCCCAACTGAAAGATGTGTTTGAATTCTTGAAAAAGATTTACCTTGACGCTGATATCCTGCCGGAGCAGATGAAAACCTATACAGATAGTATAGTAAGTAATTCGGCTGTACTTGAAAGTTATCTTTCAAATGAAATTCCTGCATTCATGAGGATTTATTCTCCTTATCTGGAAGGCCTGAATGATGACGATGTGGCTCGGTTAAGGACGGCAGAGCTTGCCGATATTTTCAAAAAGTCAAGGACAGAGAGTAATGCAATAGTAAAGAGAGTCGCTGATGAATTCCGTAAGAATCAGACAAAGACACAGCTCTTCAAGTTATGGAGAGATAAGACCGGTACTAAAACTCCGGCTGCCTGGTCTGCTATAAATAGGACGCCGATTTTATCGATAATTCCAAAGGGGGAATATGATCAGGCCAGAAAGACTTTTGAAGTTCTCAACAGAGGTACTGCGAGCGAGAAAGAGTTCAAGGAAGCATTGGAATTTTTGAACGGCGCACAGTTTTTTGATAGTCTGAATGACAAGCGGGAAGTCGATGAAGCATTTAGCAGTATATTGGGAACTTATAGAAAGCTCCTGACCGACATTGAAAAAGTCAGGGATTCTTTGGATACTCTGCCTATAGATGCATATGAATGGGATTCACATCCTCGCATTCGTGAGAAGATCTGCGAACTTGCAAAGGCGGAATATAATGCCGGAGGCAGTGATAAGGCCATTGCTAAGATTAATTCTATGGGTAGTGATGAGTTAAAGGAACATCTTATTTCCATGGTAAAAGAGAGTATGACACTCGGAATAGAAATTATTAATGGAGGTGAATAATCCTCATGAATATGAAGCCAATAGAAGACTATTTTGCTTCAAAAATCCATAAGCCTTTTTACATGGTAGTCGGAGATAAGGAATACGGAGAAGTAATAGATAACTTAAAAAGCAGAGCGATCAGTTTTTTGCGTATAAGTGAATGCTGCAAAAATGTCGACAAACTTCCTGATTTAGATGCGATGAGAGAAAAACTTGAAACAGCGGATGTTTCATTTTCTTACAATAATATTGTGATGCTCGGTTTGGGGGAATACCTTGCTTTATGCGGCAACGAAAGAGTAAACGATGTTTTGACCGAACTGAAAGATTACAATCTGGGAAATGCTCAGGTCGTTTTGTTGCTGAGATGTGTAGAGCCTCAGGTAAGATTACTTGTAAAGAATGATAAAAGGTTGGTTGAAAGCGGAAGGGTTGCATTTAGTGATGAACTTGCTACATCACTGTGCTTTAAATTTTCTGATCCTGGACTTGGAATATATAAAATAAATGGAGTAAAAAATCTTCTGAAAGTTCTGGAAGGCGGGGCCAATAATGAAGTGTCTGCGAACACTATTATGGAATTTAGAGATTCCTTGCTTCCTATTCAGCGTGTAAGAGATTCTTATGAAGCGATTGCCAAAAATATAAACATGGATGAAGTCCCTAAGGAGTACGGGACAGAAGATATGTGGGAGAAGTTGCTTACAGATCTTCGGAAT
This sequence comes from uncultured Ruminococcus sp., assembly GCA_900553885.1. Lineage (GTDB taxonomy): Bacteria > Bacillota > Clostridia > Lachnospirales > Lachnospiraceae > Mediterraneibacter. The sequence goes on along the minus strand of USFD01000001.1, from coordinate 45,716 downwards.
ATGAATTTTCAAACTAACAAGTTGTTTGAAGAATATGGATTTACTGATTTTCAGGATGCTGATTTTTACGGTTTACTATATGGAGAGGAGTATAATAGTTGGTTGTTTTACATCTATTTGGTGATGAATGCCAAAGCATATGAAGGTAAATACTTGGGATATGTTTTAAAAAACAGTACAGGACTTTCCGGTTTCAAGAAAGGAATACTATGTGCTATTATTGCCGTTTCTCATACAAATGCTGAGTATCAGCAATTTTATAAAGAACGGAAAAGACTGTTATCACATTATCCCGAAGCAGAAATAGCTCCCTTTGTAAATGACAATCGTGTAAACGTCGGTGAAAGTGTTTATAAATTAACGGATAATACTTTGGTTGAAAAGCAGGAGGTTATCATTTGGATTGCCAATAATGGCCTGCCTGAGAATCTTGGGGAGTTATACCCAGATCTTGCTGCTTATACCAACAGATATCCGTTTAATGGGAATGGGCTTGATTCTGGATTTGCTGCTAGAATAACAACATATTTTGAAAAATATAAGGAACTCAAGCTTAGAAATAGTCTAACCGATGATTTTTTGAAAGAAGTAGACAAACTTGCGCTTGAGAGAATATATAATCGTCTTCCGAAGAGAGATGAGCTTGTTAAAGAAAAGAATGACGGGTCTACTCAGCTTTTTTGGATTGATGCACTTGGAGTAGAATATCTTGGATTCATTGCGGAACTTGCAAGAAGACGCGGGCTGAAAATTTCTGTAGAAATCGGCAGGGCTGAACTGCCCACTATTACTTGTGAAAACAATGCCTTCTTTAATAACTGGCCAGAAGATTTAAGGCATCCGAAAGAGGAGGAACTTGATGAAATAAAACATAAAGATAAAGGTGGATATTACTATAGTTCGAAAAATCCTTATCCTATTCATTTGGCAAGGGAGTTGGAAATCATTGAAAAAGCAGTTAGTGATGTCGCTACGACATTAGGCCTTAGAAAGTACGAACGCGTTGTGATTGCAAGTGATCACGGAGCATCACGTCTTGCGGTGTTGCGTAATAAGAAAGAAAAATACGAAACCGATACAAAGGGTAAACATTCAGGAAGGTGTTGTAAATTCTTTTCTGGATGTGATCTTCCATTTGCAATAAATGAGGAAGATCGAGGATATATAGTTCTTGCTGATTATGGAAGATTTAAGGGTAGCCGAGAGGCCAATGTAGAAGTACACGGAGGAGCTTCGCTGGAAGAGGTTATTGTACCGATCATTACCTTTTCGCTGAATGATAGCAGCTTTGTTGTGACAGTCGTTGATGGAGAAAAGATTAAGGCTGATTATAAAAAGGGAATTACTGTAACCTTATATGTAAATAAAACTATAAGAGATACTCTGACCATAGGGTATGAAAATAAGAGATATCAGTCCGAATGTATTGATGATAATCATTTCAAAGTTGATATTCCAGATATTAAAAGATCGGGAACGTATTCAGCAGATGTTTATCTGGGCAATGATCTCGCCGGTCATATAGAAATCGAAGCAGCCGGTAAGAGTGCAACTATGAATGACGATTTCGATGATTTGTTTTGATGAGTAGGAGGAATCTAAGTGACTATTACTGAGGAAAAATTAAAGAATTGCTTTGATGAGATGGTTGTGTACAAAGATCTCAAAAAGCAGAGTAACGTCTTTTCAGCACTTAGCCTTCCATCTTTTATGAGGGATTGGATCCTTCGGAAATTTGAAGATGAGAATGGCACTTTTGATGTGGATAGGGTCTTAAAATTTGTACATACCTATCTTCCTAAAAAAGAAGATTGGAATTCAATAAAAAATCGTGTGGTCATAGAACAGGAGACTGTAAGATTTTTAGCCAAAATATCTATCGACATAGATATAAAGACAGGAAAGGTTTCATTCTCACTGCCTGATTTTGGACTTTCGTTTAAAGACACACTGATTGATGAAAATGTCTGGAATGAATGCAAGGCCGATCTTATTCATGAATATGAGACGTGGGGAATGGTCGAACTGGGATATCAGTCCCCTGACGAGTATGAGCACGAATGGTCATTCAACGTTAATAAAAATCGGGACAGATCTAAAGCCGGCAAAAAAGGAAAGATTAAGTTGCTTTCTTTTAAACCGTTTTGTCCATACAGAATAGACATTGATTATTTTAAGGATGCAAGAAAAGAATTCTCCACGAAGGAATGGATCGATATTATTTTGGGCGCAGTGGACTATAATGCTGACGGGTATAACGGCGATGAAGAAAAGAAGCTCACCATGCTTACACGTCTGCTTCCTTTCATAGAAAAAAGATTGAATTTAATAGAATTAGCGCCTAAGGGGACAGGGAAATCTTATTTGTTCGGACGAGTAAGTCGTTTTGGCTGGCTGTCAAGCGGCGGAATTATGAGCCGTGCAAAAATGTTTTATGATCAAAACCGTCATATGGAAGGCTTGGTGGCAGGAAACGATTTCATCACGCTTGATGAGGTTCAGACGATTTCATTTACGGATACTGATGAAATGAGAGCCGCCCTTAAGGGATATCTTGAATCTGGTGTCTATACTGTCGGTAATCACGAGGGTACCGCTTATGCAGGAATGATTTTATGTGGAAATATAAGCAAAGCATCTATGGAAGAAGACGGTTATGGAAACATGTTCGTGGAGCTTCCAAAAGTTTTTCATGAATCTGCACTTATTGATAGGTTTCATGGTTTTATAAAAGGTTGGAACATTCCGAGAATGAACGATGATTTAAAGGCATCCGGTTGGGCTTTAAACTCGGAATACTTCTGTTCAATCATGCATGAACTAAGAGATGATATGAGCTATAGAGCAATAGTTGATGAGCTTGTTGTTGTTCCTGACGGCGCAGACACAAGAGATACGGAGGCAGTAAAAAGAATTTCTACGGCGTATTTAAAACTTCTATTCCCTAACGTAAGGCAACCTAGTGATATCTCATCTGACGATTTCAAGCGATACTGTTTGGACAGGGCAAGAAAAATGAGAGATACCATCAAATATCAGTTAGGCTTGCTGGATGATGAGTATAAAGGAAAGGACATACCTGCATTTACTGTGTGCAGAGATTATGACAATGATTAAGATGGCAGACTGTTATATTTGCGGAAAAAAGAATATCAGTAAAAACGAAATAGGACTTACAAAAAAACTGATGGGGAAAAGTTCTAAGAATTTTTATTGTATATCTTGTTTAGCTGAGCAATTGGAAGTGACCACTGAGGAACTTCAGGACAAAATCGAAGAGTTCAAAAATGAGGGGTGCAAACTTTTTGAGTGAGGCAGGTGGAATTTTGTGATTTATGCTGATAATGCAGCGACAACGAAATTAGATACAGATGCGTTGGAAACAGCTATGCCCTTTTTAACTGGGGAATATGGTAATGCTTCACAGCCGTATTTCTTCGCCAAACCGGCCAAGAAGGCAATCTCCGAGGCTCGTGAAACTATTGCTGCGTGCATAGGAGCGGAGCCGGACGAAATCTATTTTACCTCTGGCGGTACCGAGAGTAACAACTGGGCGATTAAGAGTTCAGTATTTCCCGACGCAAAAATGCGAACAATCATTACATCCAAGATTGAGCACCATGCTGTATTGAATACTTGCGCGGCAATCGAGCTGCTCGGCTATCCAGTAACTTACCTGCCGGTGACGGATGATGGTATTGTGCAGCCGGAAAAGCTTTCACAGTATATAACGGACAATACGAGACTCGTCTCTGTTATGCTGGCTAATAACGAGATTGGGACAATCGAACCGATCAAGGAGCTTACCAGAATTGCGCATGAACATGGTACACTGTTCCATACCGACGCAGTGCAGGCGGTTGGTCATATTCCAATTAATGTGAAAGAACTTGACGTTGATATGCTCTCTGCGTCGGCACATAAATTTAACGGAATGAAGGGCAGCGGATTTCTGTATATCCGTAAAGGCGTAGAGCTTCATCCTTATGCTGATGGCGGCTCACAGGAGCACGGTAGACGTGGCGGCACAGAGAACGTGGCGGCAATCGCAGCTATGGCTGTAGCTCTGAAAAAGAACTGCAATCGCATGGAAGCGTCCTCACAGAGACTCCGAAAGCTAGAGAAAATTCTTCTGGATACGTTGACTTTTGCGGGCATTGAGTACAGAAGAAACGGCAATAGCTATCATCTTCCTGGAAATGTAAATATTTCCATCAAAGGAGCTGATGGCGAGATGCTACTTCATCGGTTGGACCTGAAGGGAATCTGTATTTCCACTGGCTCCGCATGCGATTCAGTAAATGCTCGTGTCTCTCATGTGATAGAGGCGATTCATGTGCCGGAAGAATATGCAAAAGGCACGATACGCATTTCCTTCGGTGTGGAGAATACAGAAGAAGAAGCCTTAGCGATTGCAGAGGCGTTGATTGGTATTTTGAGGAAGTAAGTGAATGGTAAGGAGGTTTTTTTACTTATCCCATTTCTCTGGGGCATGCTCTGGAAGGTCGCGGTTGATAAGTCATGCGCCGCTGTTCATTGGCGGCGCTTACTATAACATTCATCCGGAAGTTCTTTCGACCATGGCATGATCGATCCCAGCATTGCTTCATCTCTATTCCCGTCTTTATCTTTTCGCTTCCGGGGGAATACAACAATCTTCCGTGGACTAGACGCTGCTCTTGTTGGGTATATCCGCTGATACTTTATCGATGCTGTTCCCAAAGGGAAATAGTATGATTACAACCAGTCGGCAGTACAGGGTGTCCAATACTGCAATCGGTTATTCGTCATTGAGGATTCCATTAACAAAAAAGTATCCCGGTGATTATGAAAAGCGGAAATAGCTTCGTCTCGAAAAGGAAAAACCTGTTCTAGAGGCTTTCTGGTCGTGACCGGAGAGAATGCCAGTGCGGTAGTCTGCACAATGGTTGGAATGGCAAAAGCACATGGGCTGAATATTTATGGATATCTTAAATTTCTGCTGGAGCACCGGTCATGTAAAGATATGACCGATGAACAACTGCCAGAGCTGGCACCTTGGAGTGAAAAACTCCAATCTATCAAAAATCGCATATGAATTATAGTGAATTACTCTAACTCGCAAAGGCCAGGGTAATTTTAAATTTTACGGCGGTACTACTTGGGACGGTTATCTTGTTAATAGGGAATATTTGTATTATACTGGATATATCAAATTTTTTAGGAGACATTATGCCAACAAAAGATTATAAATCTACCGATGCACTTATGCGTCATCTTCGTAAGAATGGGATTGCAATTTCTGGAAGTTCACAGAAACAGCAATTGATTAATACTGGATATTTTCATGGTTATAAAGGATATCGTTTCTTTGTATCTTCTCAGAATAGACTCCCTTTTATATCGTATAATGAAATTAATGCGACAATCCAGTATGATACAAAATTAAAGTCATTGTTGTATGGAAAAATGATGTTTATAGAGACTGCACTGAAAAATATTGCACTTAATACAATCATGGACGAAGTAGGATCGAATAGTATTTATGATATGTATGATAAAGTTGTAAACAGTTACAAAAATGCATCACCCGGAACCTCAGAAGATATTAAGAAAAAATTTCAGATTAATAAGTTGAATTTACAGGGCTCTATTCAAAATTCTATTGCAGGAGCATATCGAAAGGATAATCCAAAGATTACTCATTTTTATAATAATGTAAATTATAATGAGGTTCCAATTTGGGCAGTATTTGAAATTTTGACTATGGGCGATTTTGGATATCTTCTTTCCTGTCTAACGATAGATATGAGAGAAAAAATTTCACGAGCGATAGGCATTAATCTGTCCTGTGATACCTATCGAGAATTAGTTTATAAATATGTATACGCTCTCAAAGATTTGCGAAATGCTATTGCTCATAATGATGTTGTTTATGATACCCGATTCAGAAAAATGGATCCTTCTAGACCAATGAAGCAATGTCTAATTTTGGAAATAGGGCTTCCATACATAAATTTTAAAACTATTGGAGATTATATCATTCTAATTTGCTATTATCTGAAATTGCTGAAAGTAACCAAAACAGAACTTAAAATATTTATACGTGAATTTGAAAAAATCACAAAGGAATACGAAAACTCTGTAAATCCTGAAGTTACAAGGCTTACTATTCATCCAGATTTAGCTTCTCGCATGACAATATTAAAAAGTTCTCTTTAGACAATATTAAAAAGTTCTCTTTAGAGGATTGCATATTTTTTGTGGTTATAGTATATTATTAATAGCAATTGGGGTATGTGTTTGCGGACACATACTTGGAGGAGTCGGAGAAGTCTGGCTCCTCTTTTTATGTGTTAAAATAACAGATAAGTATATAGAAGTATCTGATTTCGATTTATGAAGGCACAAAGAATAAGTTTTTGATAAGTATAGAACAGGATATGCTTACTATAGAATACATGTTGATTATTCCGACGCCACACCGGACTGGCGGCTCTGCCGCATTGTAACATTCATATGTATAATGAATCTTGAACGGACAAGATATTTCCATAGATACAGGGCATGCTGTTTAATATAATGTTCTTCGAATATTTTGTAATGAGAACAGTGTTTGGTTTGTAATAATCGTAAAAATGTAGAGAATTACTTGTATTGATTTTTTTAGCCAGTGAGTTTAACCATGTTGTTCATCATCAATATATTCCATAATATCAGAAACAGAACAGTGTAACAGTCGGCACAATTGGTTGACTGTATTTGTACTGATGCTATTGCCCTTTTTAATGGAATGATAGGTTGCTTTTGAAAATCCCATTTTAAAAAGCGCATAGGACGAGATATTCTTTTGAGCCATAGTTTTAAAGAGTGGGCGATAGCTAATCATGTCTCCGTTTCATTCTCCTACTGTAGTATATGTGATTATTTTATTGATATACTCGGATATTGAAAATGTACGAATATCCGAGTATAATCATGAATATGAAAACAACATATGAGGAGAAAAAGGATGTCGCAAATAAAAGGTATTTTTGAAAGGGCAACTGTACGAGGAATCGCAGATTATTTGTTGTTTGGTATTGGTCCCGACAAAGATGATCGGGATTATGAAGAACGGATGGATGAGATTTATCAAAGATTTGAGACAGCAGTTGCGAAATATGATCCAAATCCAAACTCAGAATTACTGGATCTGTGTAATGAACTTACAAGTGAAACTGCCAGTGTATATATGGAAATAGGGTTGCAGATAGGAATCTCGTTGATGAAGGAAATACAGAAGAATATTGACAGGGAAAATTAGAGAAGAGGACATTTTTAGAGTCGTCAGCTTATTTATGCTGGTGACTTTTTTTTATGTTCTTTTTTAAAAATAATTTCCTTGCACACTGTAAAACCACCCGATTTCGTTTCTATTAGTGAAGGGTGAAATAAAACTTTTCTATTCAGATGTTATAAAATTGCTTCTTCCAGTTTGGATAAGTGAGGAGATTTTTAGAAAAGCACAATATCAAATCGCCCGAAGAAGTAACATTCTGTAGTTTTCATAAAAAATAAAATTTTTGTTCATTTTCTTGTAAAAACCATGCGGATTTTTTGGATAAGCAGAGGGAAGTGTCTTTTCTAGAGCAAGATCCACCCCGGTAATACCGAAATCCATGTTATGGATTTTCCCTTCCCTTTTGGGGGCGTGATCTTGATGGGGATTTCTAAGAGCAAGATCCACCTCGTAATACACAATCGTGTATTCCAGAGTAGTGCTCTTGCTTGGGATTTCAATTCCCCATACCCTCGATGATCTGCTTCTTTAGCAGATATTAGCGTCCACTGGAAAGTGAGACGCAGCACAAAAGGAAGATCCCGGCAGGACTGCCGGCTTCCCCATTTGTGGTGTTACTGCGTAACAGGAAGAATGAAAGGAGGATTCATGAGAAGAAAGAGACTGGAACGGACTCCGAACTATTCGCATTCTGCCGGACTCGGGAGGTAGTCCAGATAAATTATTCAAAAATGACACCGAAACACGACCAAACAGCGTTTTTGCCCGCAGGCAGTAGAATCCCTGTCTGATAATATTTGAGGTCAAAAAAGCTCATTTAGACTGGCCCAAAATGTGAAAAATGATACTGAAACGCGACCATATTTTGCTGTCCTGCATACGGCATCGGCGGGATGGCAGAAAGGAGGAATGTCTGTGCCGCGAATGAGCAAGAAGAGAAAACAGGAACTGTCCTTTTTCCTCAATGAAAGGGGAAGGGTTACACACAATGAGACCTGCCGGAAATGCATCGGGGACTGTAAGCAGAGTTTCCGGACAGTTATCATCTGCTGTCCTTGTTATGAATCCAAGCGGAGCCATCGGCGGAAGATCAGACGGCAGCAGAAGAATGAACAAAATGAATAGGCCGTTGACCGAGTACATGACAGATCAGACCCGGATTCCGGTCTTTCTCCCTTATCCACGATTTTTGCTGAAGACGGAACTGACGAATACCGCCAGAGTATTGTATGCTATGCTGCTGGACCGGGCGAAGCTCTCCCGGAGAAATGGATGGAAGGATGAGAAGGGGCAGATCTATTTGATCTATCCCATATCCAACATGGCAAAGGATCTGGGAAAGAGCCAGACTACTATCAAGAAAGCGATGCGCGAACTGGAGGATGCCGGACTGGTAGAAAAGAAGCGGCAGGGATTCTGTATGCCGAACATTCTTTACATTAAAATTCCACAGGAAGGACGGGGAATCTGCCTGTCCGGAAGGAAAGAAAAAGAACCGTCCGGAAAGACAGAAACCTGTCGCTCAGAGGGAAAGAAAAGTGACCGTCAGAGGGGAAGAAATGTGTCCTCTAATCAAATGAATAATAGTCAAAAGATACAGAGTCAAATAAGTGGAGAGAGGGAACCCCGCTCTGTTTATGGAAAATATCAAAACGTATATTTATCGGAATCCGAGTACAGGAAGCTTCAGCAGGAGATCCCGGGAGTGAACCGGCTGATCGAGGAATTATCCGGCTATATGAGATCTACGGGCAAATACTATGCCGACCATGCCGCTACCCTGAGGAGATGGGCGGAGCGTTCTGCTCCTGCAGGAAGGATTCCGGATTATATATGCAGTGAGGAGGAAAGCCTGTGAAAGAAATCGTAGAAGAAGCATTAAAGAAAATGACAACTCAGATAGAGAAAACTGAGGAGGATTACATCGGGGAAGATGGTCTGACCTACTGCGGGAAATGCCACACGCCGAAGGAAGCCTATTTTGATCAGGAGTTGGCGCAGAAGTTCGGAATGAAAACCCATCCAAGGGAATGTGACTGCCGGAGAAAAGCCCGGGAACAGGCGGAAGCGCTTCGGGAGCAGTCATGGCATGAAGAAACTGTAAGGAGCTTAAAAGAACGATGTTTCTCCGAGAAAGCCATGCGGGAATGGAACTTTAAAAAGAATCGCGTGGAATCAAAGAATACGGAGACTGCCCGGTTTTATATAAAGCATTGGGAGGAAATGAAGCGTGATAATATCGGTCTCCTCTTCTGGGGAGCGGTAGGGACAGGGAAAAGTTTTTTGGCCGGATGCATTGCCAATGCGCTGCTGGAACAGGAGATCCCGGTCCGCATGACGAATTTCGCGGAAGTCTTAAATGACCTGTCCTCTAATTTTTCAGAAAAGAATGAGTATATAAAATCCCTGTGCCGGTTCCCTTTGCTGATTTTGGATGATTTCGGAATGGAACGAGGCACGGAATATGGCTTGGAACAGATTTATGCAGTGATCGACGGCAGGTATCGGAGCGGAAAGCCGCTGATCGTGACTACCAATCTGACACTAAACGAGCTGAACAATCCTCAGGATACGGCTCATGCACGGATTTATGACCGCCTGAAGGAACTGTGTGTCCCGGTAAAATTTTCCGGGGAGAGCCGGAGGCGCGTGACTGCGCAGGAAAAATTGAATCGGCTGAAAGAACAGATGAAGGGGGTGATGTGAATTGAGACAGACAAAAGAAAGAGAGAGCAAATTTCGCTTGGCGGTGGATATTGATGGACTGGCCGCCCTGCTGTCCTGCGGTCAGATGACAGCAAGAAAGATCGGGGAAGACGCGGGGGCAAGGATCGTCATCGGACGCCGGGTGCTGTATTCGGTACAGAAGGTGGAAAAGTATCTGGAAGCCATCGCGGAATAAGCGGGAAATGTGTGCGTGGGGATGGTTTTGTGCTATACTTTGGTTAGACAGGACAAGACCATTCTGAGAACAGACGGAGGTGGAAGCAAACGTACAGAAAGGAATGGTTTTGTGGCTAGAAAAGATAATAGAGGAAGAAATCTGAGAACCGGGGAGTCCCAGCGTAAAGACGGACTCTATATGTACCGGTACAAGGATGAACGGACCGGAAGGCGTCTGGCTGTCTATTCCCCGGATCTGGCGGAGCTTCGGAAAAAGGAAAAGGAGATCAACAAAGACATGGATGAGGGGCTCCTGACGGATACCGAGTTCAGGAGTATGCCCCTCAATGATCTGTTTCAGATCCATCTGGATACCACTAAGCTGGCGGAGAGTACAAAGAAGAATTACTGCCGGATGTGGGACAGTCTGGTAAAAAATGATCTGGGACAGATGAAAGTGGTCCAAGTGAGACCATCCCACGTCCGCCTGTTTTATTCCAAGCTGAGTAAACAGAAGTATGCTCATAATACGATCAAATACATTCACAACATGATCCATCCCAGCTTTGAGATTGCCGTGGAGGATGACATTATCCGCAAGAATCCGGCGAAAAAGGCATTGGGAGATTATGGGGAACCGGAGAAGAAACGGACGGCGCTGACACTGGATCAGCAGAGAAAGCTTCTTGCCTTTGTCAGAGATCATGAGAACTTTGCGGTTCATCTGCCTATGCTGCAGATCATGATCGGCACCGGACTCCGGTGCGGAGAACTGATCGGACTGACATGGAAAGATGTGGACATGAAAAAGCGTACCGTTTCCGTGGATCACCAGCTGACCTATAAAAATTACGGGGACGGCTGTAATTTCCATAAGACTTTGCCGAAGACACAGGCCGGAGTCCGGGTGATTCCTATGAGCAAGATGGTGGGGAAAGCCTTTGAGACTCAGCGGCGGTTGAATTTCCAGCTTGGGATTCCCCGTGACGTTGAGATTGACGGCCTTTCGGATTTCATTTTCATGAGCAGAAGCGGACGTCCCATGATGCCAAGCTCCGTTAATTTTATCCTGCGGGATATTGTAAAGACATACAATCAGGAAGAAAGGGAGCGGGCGAAGCGGGAAAGACGGAAGCCGGAGGAGATGCCTCATATTTCCGCTCACATCCTGAGGCATACCGCATGCACCCGTATGGCGGAGACAGATCTGGATATCAAGGTGGTCCAGTATGTGATGGGACATGCCAATATCAGTGTGACGATGGATGTTTACAATCACGTTACGGATCAGGAAAGGATCGTCCGGGAGATTGCCAAACTGGATGAAGTTCAGGTCATGTAAAGAGCCCGCCATGGACCTCATGAACTACGTTCATTCGGTCGCGGCTGTCGCCTTATAGGTTCCAAATTGAGCATGATTTTTCGTGAGCAAGCTCCCAAAAGGCACCCCGATTTCGTCCCTGCATGGCTCGTAGTTTTCGCGCAAATTGGTGTAGAAATGGTGTAAAAATGGTGTAGTAAGCCATTTTTTGAAAAAATCGAAAATTTGGAAAGCCCGAAAAAGCCCGTAAAATCAAGCTTTTTTGAGATTTTCCAAAAAAATTATTTAAAAAATTAGCACTCACCTCTTGACTCTGCTAACAACAAGTGCTATATTACAACTAGAACAAAGGAAAGGAACCAGAAAACAAAGTGTTATTCCGATTGTTCCTTTTATGAAAGGAGATATGACTTATGTTAATGCCGAGTATTTTTGGAGAGAATTTATTTGATGATGATTGGATGGATTTCCCGTTTGAGAGAGAGTTCTGGGGAAGACAGAATCCTGCATATAAGAAGAACACGAAGAATCTGATGAAGACAGATATCCGTGAGCATGACACAGGATATGAACTGGATATTGATCTTCCGGGATTTAAGAAAGACGAGATCAAAGCTGAGCTGGAGAACGGATACCTTACCATTTCCGCTACGAAGGGCACAAACAATGACGAGCAGGATAAGAAGGGAAAATACATCCGCAGAGAGCGTTATGCAGGTACAATGCAGAGAAGCTTTTATGTAGGCGAGGATGTAACACAGGAAGACATTAAGGCAAAATTTGAGGATGGTATCCTGAAACTGAGCATTCCGAAAAAGGACGCCCAGGCTGTGGAGACAAAAAAGACCATTGCAATAGAAGGATAATTCGAAGAATACACCCGGTTTTCAGGCATTGATATATTATATAACGTAAGAAGGCCGCCGCACTGAGCGAGGAATCAGCGCGGCGGCTTTTTTATGTGCACCCGTCAGGCGCACGTTCCAAGGAGCGGGAGGCCCTGCCTGATCCGCCCGGCAGTGGAAAGCACAGGGGATCCGGCTTAACAGGAACCAAAGCGCCGCACCGTCTCCCCCGGCTGTGGCCCCATCATCCGTCCCGCAGGCGGAACTCCCTTTTGAGGCGGTTCACGAATTACATTTCTTCATTTCAAAAAAATCCAACTTATATTTCGAAAAAGTACAAGAGAAAAAATATTTCCTCCGTGCTATAATGAATTCAGTTGAGGTGTTGGAGTCAGGCGGCATATTTTCTGCCGCCTGATAAAATGTGGAGGGAACAGGTTTTGAAATTACGTACAAAAATTCTGCTAATGTGTCTTGGATGTACATTTCTTGCGCTGATACTGCAGACGGCAGTGTTTTACAGTCTCTCATCTGAATTTGTCTATGATCAGTCAAAAAATGAAAGTGAAAATTCTCTGCGGAATATGCAGAATGAGATCTATCAGTTTGTAAAACGGATCGAGAGCAGCATGGTTGATATTTATGTGGAGGAGGACTTCATTCAGGCTCTCAAAGAAGAAGAAAATATCCGCGAACTGCGGCAGCAGTTTTTCCGGAGAGCATATGATATCGGGACAAATAATTTTGAAACACAGGATGGCGTTGTGGCGCTGTATCTGTATACTCCGGAGCATCAGATCATCAGTACCTACCGCAGAGCGGTGACCCCGAAACACCGGTATGCGGAGGATATTTATACGGATATGAAACAGGAAAATGCACAGAAAGTGCTGGAATATGTGGAATCCGACAATCCGGCCATGCTGATTTCAAGTTATTATAATCCCTACAGAGAAAAGGACATCCTCCGTTTTGTTCTGAAGCTTTATAACAACAGCAACCGGAATCAGCAGATCGGCTACGTGGTGTGCGACGTGGACAGCAAGGTGTTTACCACGATTATGGAGAAGTACCGCACGGATAATACCATGTTTATCTGGCTTCAGCCCGACGGCGACCGCCCGGTGACGGCCCTTGGGACCTTGTCTTCAGACGAGGAAGAGCTGTATCAGGAGATGTCCGCCAGGATTGCGTCAGGGGATACGGTGAATACGACAGGCATTAACGAGCAGGAGATCTTTCAGGTCGAGCAGTCCAGATATAATCTGACGGCATATTCCATTCTGCCTCAGAGCCTTCTGCTGAGAAATCAGAAGAATCTGAGTATCAACATTGTGCTTATTGCAGTGGTAATGATTGTGCTGACATCAGTGCTGACTCTCTTGATTTCCAGGTATATGACCCGGCCTCTGGGAAATCTGATGCAGACGATCCAGCGGATCAAGAAGGGGGAGACCGATCTGCGGGCAGATACGGAGAACAAGGACGAGATCGGCGAGCTGGGAGAAAATTTTAACGAGATGCTGGACCAGATGGAAGAGCTGCGGGAAAAGGAGAGCCGGGCGAATCTGCTGTTAAGCCAGGCGGAATACAAGGCGCTCCAGGCTCAGATCAATCCTCATTTCCTGTACAATACCCTGGAGACTATGAGCAGCATCGCGGAGATCCGCAACTGCCCGGAAGTAAGTATGTTAAGCCAGTCCCTGTCAAATATTTTCCGGTACAGTCTGAATATGAAAGATCAGCTGTCCACAGTGGCCCAGGAAATCAATCATCTGAAGAACTACTGTTATGTTATGAGCGTCAGGATGCAGGATAACATTGAGTATGTCTATGATATTGATGAAAGTCTTCTGAAAGAGAGGATTCCCCGTATTTCCATACAGCCTCTTGTGGAAAACGCCCTGAATCACGGGCTGAGAAACAAAAGAGGAGAGAAAAAAGTCCAGATCCGGATTAAAAGACAGGATGAAAATCTGGTAATCAGCGTCCGGGATAACGGCATGGGTATGGACGCGGAGCAAATAAACGAAAGCCTGCAGAAGAACGAAATGATTCAGACGGAAAAAGGAAGCTCGATCGGTCTTTACAATATCAATGCAAGAGTAAAAATTCTGTACGGAGATCAGTACGGCATCCATATTGAAAGCGCGCCCGGAGAGGGAACCTGTGTGTTTATTGTGCTGCCTGCCGAGAAAAAGGGGAGGGAATAAAGTGGAAAAGGAACGGAAGTATAAAATTCTGATTGCGGACGACGAATACTGGACAAGAGAAAAGTTCCGGCACATGATTCAGTGGGAAAAATATAATCTGGAGTTTATGGAACCGGCTGCGGACGGGGAAGATGTGCTGGAGAAGATGAAAGCAGAGGTGCCGGATATCCTGATTACGGACATTAATATGCCGTTTATGAACGGAGTAGATCTGCTGACCATAGTCCGTGAAAAATATCCGGATGTGATTACGTTTGTAATCAGCGGATATGATGATTTCGACTATGTAAAAGGAACTTTCATGGCAGGGGCCATTAATTATCTGAAGAAGCCGGTGACAAAAGTAGAACTGGTAAACGCGATTACCAGCGCTATGGAGCGGATCGGGGAAAGGGAGCATCAGAAAGATCAGATGCAGAAGGCAGCCTCCGCCATTTCGGACCGGGAATTCAGCCAGATGATCCAGCAGGATAAACTGTCGTTCATCCCCAGCGTCTCAGTCAATACGAGTGCGGCGTTTACCGGGATGAGCCTGATTCTTATAAAAATTCACGATCTGAAGGACAGCATTGTGGAGTTTAGGCATGATATGACGGCTTTCTCTTATGTTGTCAAGAAAAAGCTGCAGGAAATAACCGGCGATCCGGACGCCATTCTTTTTAATTATGTTTACCGGGCAAATGAGTTTGTCATTATTACAGAGAAAAGTGAAAAGGAACTGAGCCGGATTGCGGAAAAGATAAAAATCAGCCTTTCCCGGATGCTCAATACATGTCTGACAATCTGTGTAAGCGGACATTCTTACCAGATTGAGACGATCTATATGGCGTATGTGGAGGCGGTAGGGCTTCTGATGACCAGGAAATACCGGAGGTCTGATGAGATCCTGTTTTCCACGGACGAGACGAAAGAGAAGGCGGCAGTGCCTCAGCATGTCAGCGCCGAAAACGAGAAGCAGCTGAAAACATATCTGATGACCGGGAACCGGGCGGGTATTCAGAAGCTGATTTTCGAAACCATCGGCCTGGCCCGCTGCTCGGAACGAGAATGGACGCTGCTGGAGGTGAAGCAGACCGTGCGCCAGGTCGTGAATCTCATTATGTTTTATGCGGCAAATGAGAAACAGGAAAACGGGGAAGGCGTATCTGATACAGAAAACATTGCAGATATTCTGGATAAAAATGTGGAAAGACTGGATGTGAAAAATCTGTGCGCATCCATAGAGGAAGTCATCGATTACATGATCTGCGGGAAGGAGCTTGCCGCTACGGACAGCATGAAGGATATTGTCCACAGGGCGGCCGCATATGTGGACAGCCATTATGCCGAGGAACTGACGCTGACGTCTCTTGCAGAGAGGTATCATGTGGAAAGCACGTATTTTTCCAGAATGTTCCGCCAGGAAACAGGAAAAAATCTGATCCTTTATATTACGGATAAGCGGATTGAAAAAGCAAGAGAATATATTGAAAAAACAGACATGAACCTTACCGAAGCTGCATTTCTGGTAGGGTACGATGACTATACATATTTCAGCAGAGTATTTAAAAAGAGTACAGGGCACAGTCCGCGGGAATACAGAAGCTGGTGCAGGAAAGGGGAAAAATGAGACATAGAAAATTACTGACAGCCATTGGAATTATACTTGCCGCCGCGCTGACGTCCTGCGGAACCGGAACGGGAGACGAACTGCAGCAGGAACCGGTTACCCTCAGCGTGCTTGCCGGGCAGTCCACATCAGACGCCGGCATCGAAGACATGATCAATGAGTGGATGGAGGAGGAATATCCGCAGGTGACGCTGGAATGGGAGTGTGTTGACTGGGGAGACGGATTTAATTCCAAGATCCAGGGCCGCTTTGCCGCGGGAGATATT
Organism: uncultured Ruminococcus sp.; assembly: GCA_900553885.1. Lineage (GTDB taxonomy): Bacteria > Bacillota > Clostridia > Lachnospirales > Lachnospiraceae > Mediterraneibacter. The sequence goes on along the minus strand of USFD01000001.1, from coordinate 29,318 downwards.
CCGGATATTATGATCGGAAAAGCCCAGGATGTGCAGACATACGCCAGGACAGGCAATCTGGGAGAGATTTCCGCCCGGTGCAGCGGGAAAATAGAGCCCTGGGCACTGGAGACGGTAACATCGGACGGAAAGGTCTACGGGGTGCCTTATAATGCCTGGTATCAGGGCGTGATTTACAATAAAGGGATATTTGAGGAACTGGATCTGGAGCCTCCGGAGACGGAAGAAGAGCTGGATCAGGTGACAGAGCGCCTGAAGGAAGCGGGAATCGTTCCTTTTGCCGCTCATTTTCAGGAAAGCTGGAAAGCGGCAAATATGACCATGCAGTATATGACGAACGACATTTTCCGGGATACGCCGGACTGGGGGGATCAGTTCCGGAGCGGCCTGCAGAACTTTTCCGGCAATGAGGTGATCCGGCACTGTTTTGAAAATAACCGGAAGATTCTGGAGAATTCCTGGGAGGACGCGCTGCAGATTGACCAGTTCGAAAGTGACAGCCGGTTTACCCAGGGAGAGGCGGCCATGTATCTTACCGGCTCCTGGTCCATGCAGTTTGCCAGCCAGTATGGGGAAGACCAGGAATTCGGCATCTTTCCCTATCCGGCGCAGAGCGGAGAGGCGGATCTGATCAGAGAGACGAATCTGACATTTATGAAAAGCGCAGACAGTGAATACGGAGAGCTGATTGATGAGATTTTCTACGATCTGCTTACAGAACAGGATCTGGCGCAGGAGATTCTGGCATTTACCCAGTCTTCTTCTGTTATAAAAGACATAACGCCGGTCTATGAAAATAAGCTTCAGAGCGATATAGACTGGTATATAGAAAATGGCAAAGTGACGGATGTATCTGTCGGGAACTCGCAGCTTACCTGGGAGTTCCAGGACAAGGTTGCAGTCCAGCAGCTTCTGTGGCTGCGGCAGGAGACGTCTCTGGACGCTGTTCTGCAGTATGCGGACGATAACCGGGCGTTCAGTTCCTATGGCTCCTGAGAGAATTACAAAATAATACAACCATTAATTTCGATTCTGTCCTATCAGAACCTCCTTTTATTTTCTTATAATTTTTACAACAGATTCAAGAAAAATAAATTTAAAAGGAGGAAAAAAGATGAAAAAGAAAAGAGTGCTGAGTTTACTGCTTGCGTCAGCGATGATCGCTTCACTGGCAGCAGGATGCGGCTCCGGCGGCGGAGGATCGGATAACGGAGAAGAGAAAGTGACCCTTACAATTCTTGCCGGACAGTCCACAACAGATGCGGGAATTGAGGATATGATCGACGAGGCTATGGCTGAGAAATATCCGGAAGTTACCCTGGAATGGGAATGTGTGGACTGGGGCAATGACTTCCAGCCGAAGATGCAGCAGTATATGCAGTCAGGACTCCCGGACATTATGATCGGAAAAGCTCAGGACGTAGCGACCTATGCTCCCCAGGGCATTCTGGGAGAGATTGACGAGCAGTATCTGGAAAGAGGACTGGACGCGGCAAGAGAGAATGTAACGATAGACGGAAAGACATATGGTCTGGTGTATAACGCAATGTATCAGGGCGTTTACTACAACCGTGCAATGTTCGAAGAGAACGGCTGGAAGGTTCCGGAGACACAGGAGGATCTGCAGGCGATTATCGACGACTGCAAGGAAAAGGGAATTATTCCTTTTGCCAGCCATATGATCGATACATGGTCAATCGGAAATGTTACCATGCAGTTTATGATGAATGATGTATTTAACAAAGATCCTCAGTGGGGAGACGAGTTCCGCGCCGGCAAGACATCCTTCTCGGACAGCAAAGAAGCTCAGACAGCTTATCAGTACAACAAGCTGATCTATGACAATACATACCTGGATACATTCTCAACAGAGGAGACCACATGCGACGCCAGAATGGTACAGGGCGAGGCTGCTATGAAGGTGTCGGGATCCTGGTCTATCCAGAGCTTCCTTGATATTGATGAAAACTTCGATTTCGGAATCTTCCCGTTCCCGAATCAGACCGGAGATTCCAAGCTGATTTTTGAACCGAATATTACCATTATGACAAGTGCAAAGACAGAGCATCAGGATGCCATTAATAAATTCCTTGATGTGCTGACCAGCGACAAAGATCTTGCGGTTGAGATCCTTGACTACACAAAGACAGCTTCCATGCTTAAGGATGTATCTCCCACATTTGACAATCCGAGCCAGTCAGACATTGACAAATATGCGGCAGAAGGCAGAATCGTTGATGTTACACTTGGAAATAACCAGCTGATCTGGGGCGGTTTCCAGGAGGAGAACGCAAAGGATATCGCAGCATGGCTGCAGGGTGATGAGACCTTCGAACAATGCCTTAAGGCTTCGGACGGCAGAGTGGACGCAAGTTCCGCAAATTAGCATAAAACAACAGGAAAAAGGGAAGAGGGTTCTCTTCCCTTTTCTGATAGAGAGGTGAAAAGGAATGAAAGGGAACAAAATCAGCGCCCTGGAGAAAAAGACGTCAAGGCAGTATTTTATCCTTGTGCTTCCGGGGTTTATTATTTTTACAATCGGTTTGATTCTTCCGCTGATTCTGGCCATCAGATACTCTTTTACAACATGGGACGGAATGTCTCCGGAGAAACCCTTCGTGGGGTTTCAGAACTATATTGATCTGTGGAAGGATCCGGATTTCAGAAATGCCTGGTGGTTCACCATCCGGTTTACCATATGGAATACCATTATCCAGAATATCGGAGCCCTTCTTCTTGCGGTGATTCTGGACGCCGGCATCCGGGCAAAGAAAATATACAGAGCCGTATTTTTTATTCCCTGTCTGATCAGTGCGCTGGTTGTAGGATTTGTGTGGATGAAAATGTTTTCCAACGTGCTGCCTGCACTGAATGACGTTCTGGGAACCGAATTCAATTTCCTTCTGTTCGGACAGAAAGAAACAGTACTGGCGGGGCTGCTTATCGCCAATAACTGGCAGTGGATCGGCTACTGGATGCTGATTTACCTGGCCGGCCTTCAGTCCGTTCCGGCGGATCTTTATGAGGCGGCGAAGGTAGACGGGGCAGGCGCTATAAAGCGGTTTTTCAATATTACAATCCCCATGCTGGCGCCGGCTATTACGATCTGCGTGGTAGGAATTACAACCGGTTCGCTTAAGGTATACGATCTTCTGGTGTCGTCCACAAGAGGCGGCCCGGGGCGTGCTTCCACATCTGTTATTTATCAGACCTATACAACCGCCATTAACGGCAGGCAGTACGGATACGGCAGCGCCATGTCGGTGACCCTGGTCGTTGTGCTGCTTCTGGTGGCCCTGATCCAGGTGAAAGGGCTTAAGAAGAAGGAGGTGCAGGCATAGTGGAGAAGAACAAAGTGAAAATAAAACACAGAATCAGACCGGGGAAGATTGTTCTCCAGATATTTATGACTGTACTTGCGCTGCTTTTTCTGACGCCGATATTTATCATTATTAATTATTCCTTCAAGACGAAAAAGGAACTGTATCTGAACAGTCCTCTTTCTCTGCCGGAAAGTCTGAATTTTGATAATTATATAAAAGCCTTTGACAAGCTGGATCTGGTGACGACATTTGGAAATACCCTGTTTTATACGGTAATAAGTGTATTCCTGCTGGCAGTGCTGTGCGGAGTGACCGCCTGGGCTATCGCCCGGTGCAAACGTAAGTTTTTCAAGTTCTGCTATGTATATTTTATCGTGGGAATCCTGATCCCGTATCAGGCGCTTTTCCTTCCGATCTATATTATCGGTTTTAACCTGCACCTTACCAATACCCGTTATGGTATTATTTTCATGTACGTGGCCACGGGCATATCCTTCGGCGTCTTTCTGATGAACAGTTTTATGTCCACGGTTCCGCTGGAGCTGGAAGAGGCGGCAAGAATTGACGGATGTTCGGTTTACCGGACGTATTTCTCCGTGGTGCTTCCGCTGCTTAGACCGGCAATGGCCACTCTGGTTATCATGCAGGCTTTCCAGATCTGGAATGATTACCTGCTGGCAAGTCTCTATGTGAGCAAGAACGATCTGAAGACCCTGACGGTTTCCATTCAGTCGCTTTTCTCGGCCCAGAGCAATGATTATACAACGGCGATGGCGGCCATTGTGATATCGGTGCTGCCCATTGTTATTTTATTCCTGGCCCTTCAGAAATACTTCATAAAAGGTATGACTGTGGGAGCGGTAAAGGGATAGTACAGGAAAAACTACGATCATAAAATTCAGAAATAACAGGAGGATAAAGTATGGCAGTTCAGATCCTGGAACAATACAGACTGGGAGATATGACGGCAGTTTACCTGACAGACGACAGCAGACGGCAGGTGGGGATGATAATCATCCCCGCCGGTCTGTCTTTTCCTGCTTCTGTTTCTAAAAATATGGAAGTGGACGGACTGATTCAGGTGAAAATTGCGGGAGATATCTACAATGAAGCATATGCCCTGGGCATATCCATGCGAAACAGTGAGACGGTCCGGAATCTGTCCTATGCGGGACAGAAGCAGGAAGAGACAGAAGACCGGATTATCGTTATAACGGAAATGACGGATCAGAAAAGGCTGCGGGCATTTCACCGGCTGGAATGGCTGAAAGGGGCGCCCTATGTAAGGATCTCCTGCAGTCTGGAAAATACCGGGAAAGAAGCATTTATGCTGGAGATGTTTGAAAGCTTTTCTCTTGGCGCGATTTCGCCCTGGCTGGAAGGAGACGGCCACGGCGCCCTGCGGCTGCACCGGATCCGCAGCGTATGGAGTCAGGAGGGAAGGCTGGAGACGGTTCCCATTGAGGATCTGCAGCTGGAACCGGCCTGGGATCCCCATGCGGTGAGATGTGAAAAGTACGGCCAGGCAGGTTCCCTGCCGGTAAACCGGTTTTTCCCCTTCGCGGCAGTGGAAGATACGGAAAATCACGTGTTCTGGGGCGCCCAGATCGCCCACAATGCATCCTGGCAGATGGAACTGTACCGGAAGGACGACGGTCTGGCGTTAAGCGGAGGCCTGGCGGACCGGGATTTCGGACACTGGATGAAAAATATTCTTCCGGGACAGACCTTTGAGACGCCGGAGGCGATTGTAAGCTGCGCGCATACGGACTCTCTGGATCTATTTACCGGCCGTCTGACAGAGGCGGCGCAGGAGGGCCTGGAACAGGTGCCGGAATCTGAGAAGGACCTTCCCATTATCTTTAACGAATACTGCACAACCTGGGGCAATCCGTCCCATGAAAATATAAAGAAGATTACAGACTGTATCCGGGAGAAAGGATTCCGGTATTTTGTCATTGACTGCGGCTGGTATAAGACCGAGGGCGTACCCTGGGATATCAGCATGGGTGATTATGAAGTATCGAAAGAGCTGTTCCCGGAGGGACTGGAGGAAACTGTAAAATATATCCGCGATGCGGGGATGATTCCCGGCATCTGGTTTGAGATTGAAAATGTGGGAAAGGCTTCCCGGGCATATAACCGGACGGAGCATCTGCTGAAAAAGGACGGAGCGCCGCTGACGAGTTACTTCCGGCGCTTCTGGGATATGAGAGACCCCTGGGTACAGGATTATCTGACAGAGAAAGTTATTGACATGCTGAAGAAGTACGGATTCGGCTATCTGAAGATTGACGACAATGAGACCATCGGAATTGGATGCGACGGGGCGGAGTCTCTCGGCGAGGGATTAAGACAGAATATGGAGGCTTCCTTCTCCTTTATCCGGAAAATCCGGCAGGAAATCCCGGAGATGGTTATTGAGAACTGCGCGTCAGGCGGCCACCGGCTGGAGCCGAAACTGATGTCCGCGGCTTCTATGGCATCCTTCTCGGACGCCCATGAATGTGAGGAGATCCCGCTGATCGCGGCCAACCTGCACCGGGTCATTCATCCGGCTCAGAGCCAGATCTGGGCGGTGATCCGCAAAGACGATTCCCGGAAGAGGATTGCCTATTCCCTGATCAATACATTTCTTGGACGGATGTGTATATCCGGGGATGTTACTGATTTAAATGAGGACCAGTGGAACCTTATTACGGAAGGAATGGAATTTTACAGAAAAATTACGCCGGTAATCCGGAATGGGCAGTCATACCGCTATGGGCCGAAGATCCTAAGTGCGAGACATCCGGAAGGCTGGCAGGCCCTTCTGCGGACGGGAAAAGAGGGCGGAGCATTCCTTGTGATCCACCTGTTTGACGGAACGCTTCCGGAACGGATTGACATCCCGCTTCCGCCTCAATGCCCGGAAACCATTGCTCAGGTATATTCGGACAGTGCGGAAAAGATGACAGTGAAGGACCATGTTCTGTCTTATTATCCCCGGGAAAACCGGCAGGCGGCGGCAGTCTTGCTTGAGTAAAACGCCGGATTTGCGAAAAATTATAATTTTGTCCAAGTAAATACTCAAAAAAACCTATAATTCTCTGAATACCTCTTATGATATACTGGAACCATGTATATGAAATAATAATAAAGGAGTGAAAAAATGAAAAAGACAAGGGTAAAGAAACTGTTGTCTGCTGCTCTGGCGGCCGGTCTTGTAGTAACTTCCGGAATTCTCCCGGAAGCGCCTGCCCAGGTGGAAGCGGCAGAAAGTCTTCCGACGCTGACCGTTGATATGACGCCGGACTCTGTGAGGGAGTTAAAGCACGGCGCATCCGGATGGCTGTACGGTCTGGGCGCCGAGGGGGTACCCAGCGCGAATACGATGACACCGCTGAAGCCCCATACGGCAGTGCAGAAAGCGCCCAACGGAATGCAGCATCCCAACGGAGATGTGCTGGATGTGGCGCAGACATTTCTGGATGCGGGCGGCCAGGATCTTCAGATCTATGTGCCGGATTACTATGCGCTCTGGTTCTATGAGTTCAGTTCCACGGACGAGTATCTGGATATTCTGAAGATGGAGGCGGAAGAATGTATCGCCAAAGGAATCGAGGACGAGGTGGTATACGTTCTGTACAACGAGCCTAATGCGGACTGGATCGGCGGTTCCTATAAAGATCCGGAGACAGGGGAAGTTTCTACCGGATGGTACAGCCTTTTCTGGTTCTGGGAAGACATGTACGATATGGTTGTAGATGTCTATAAAGAGAACGGTGTAGCGTCCAAACCCCGTTTTGCCGGTCTGAATCTTGCCGGTTATGACAACTGGGTAATGGAAGAATACATAAAATTCTGTGTTGAGCACAACTGTATGCCGGATGTAATCTCCTGGCATGATCTGAGCACGGGGCAGTTTAACAATTTCGGCAATGAATATAATCATTACCGGGGACTGGAGGAGAAATATCTCACTCCTGAAAATGCGGAAAAATATGGTGTGGATATCACACCGAGAGAGATTGTTATCAATGAATACGCTGCAAATGCAGAGTGTTCTTCTCCCGGAGATCTGGTCCGCTGGATCGGATTGTTTGAAGAGTACAATGTGGCCGGATGTCTGCCGTTCTGGCATCTGTCCAACAATCTGAACGGACTTGCGGCGGGAAATAACGAAGGAAACGGCGCATGGTGGCTGTACAAATGGTATGGCGATATGTCCGGACAGTACCTCCCGGTAACCACATCCAATACACCGAAGGATAATTATTATGGAGTTGCTTCCCTGGACAACAATAAGAGAAGCTCCAATATAGTATTCGGAGGCGTAAACGGATCCAGCGATATTGTTCTGGAAGACATTACCGGCACAGAGACGTTTAAAGACGCGGATATGGTGCATGTGAAGCTGGAGGCAACGGACTACACCGGTTTCCATGGAGAGGCAGAAGAGCCCAGAGTGGTCAAAGAAGGCGCGGTGCAGGTTGTGGACGGCAATGTTGTGATCCCGGTATCGGATATGCTTGAAATGAGTGCATACCGCCTGACCATTACCCAGGCAGGTGAAGATGAGACACCTGGTTTTCTGAGTACAACATGGAAGAAGATGTATGAGGCTGAAAACGGTACGCTTCTGGGCAATGCGGCAGTTACAAGCGCAGATGGAGCCTATGCATGCTCCGGCCGCCAGAAGGCAGGTTATCTTGATGGCACTTCTTCCGCAGTAGAGATCCAGGTGGATGTTCCTACAGACGGATATTATAAGTTTGATCTGGTTTATACAGCTGCGAATGGATGCAATACAGGAAATCCGGAGGAGAATACTCCGTATACGGCGATCCAGAATCTGCTGGTGGACGGAGAACAGACGGAGCAGATGGTTCTGCCTACAACGCTGAACTGGAGCATGGGCGGAATGTACAGTACTTATCTGACTCTGACAGCAGGCACACATACAATTACAATTCAGGGTACAGACAATATCCGCAGAGCAGATGCGGACTGTGTTTATCTTACTTATAAAGGACCAAACGAAACAGATATCCAGTTCAGCAAAACATATGAGGCCGAGCAGGGCGAGTTCAATGAGCTCAAGGGCATAGAAACCGCTCTGAGCGCACAGCGTCAGGGCAGTGTGGATTATGTGGAAGGGCTGGATCAGATTCCTGTAACAGACGGAGGAGGACTTCGCTTTACAGCGATTGTATCGGAAGACGGTATGTATACTCTTAATCTGAGATATTCTGCTTCCGAAGATTCCGTCATCAATATCTATCAGGATAATGATACAGTGAATCTGGGCAATCTGACCGCATCTGTGGAAGCGCCGGCTACAGAAGATGGCTGGGCAAATGTGTATCAGACTGTATTCCTCCAGAAAGGAATCAATATTATTGATCTGGATGCGAACGGTCCGGTTCTGCTTGATTACCTGAATATCAGACAGGCAGATGTGGATCCTGCGGCAGTCGTTGAAGCAGAAGACGGTGTGCTTACCGGAAATGCAGCCCTGGGAACTGACAGAAATGTGACAGGATACGCATCCGGAAACGGATACGTTGCAGGCATTCAGGCAGCTAACGGCGTGGAAGTTATCGAACCGGGAGACCCGGATTTTGCGATCTATGGACGGGGCAGAGCTGTGGACCTGGGAGAAGCTGTTGATAAGAACAGTCTGACCATTACTGTAAATGTGCCGGAAGCAGGAACTTATGAGATGGCCGTATATCAGTCCAACGGAGAGCTGTTCGGCCAGCATGCTTATAACGCCCAGATGACAGAACGCTACGCTTCCTTCTCTGTCAATGGAGGAGACGCGAAGAAAGTTGTATTCCGCAATACCTACAGCGATGAAACATTCCGCTCACAGGTTGTGCCGGTGACACTGCAGGCAGGTGAGAATACAATTAAAATTTATAATGACAATTCCAAGGTCATTACCAATGGTATTCACATGGGCGGAGAGAAGAAGCCGGAAAATATTGACTATAATGTACTCGTAAACTTTACACCGAACTTTGATAAATTTGTATTTTATCCTGTTACTGCAGAGTCTGAAGCAACGGAGACGGAGGCGTTCCATGTATCAACTTCTTACTCGAACGGAGGTACAGTATTCGCCGACAAATCTTCTGTTCAGGCCGGAGAAGCGGTTTACATCCGTTTTGTGCCCGACAACAATGCTGTGCTGACTGAGGCGACAGTGAACGGGCAGAGCGTTATGGATAAACTGAACCGGTTCGGAGGCGTGTATGTGGTTTCGGACGTACAGAGTGATATTAAGGCAGAAGGTTATTTCGAAGTATCTGAGGAAGGTGGAGAGACCGTCGTATCAGAAGAAACCTATTACTATTCTGTAGACTGCGGAGATATCAATCCGGCCACACTGAGTGAAGGATGTGTTCTCGGAGAGTACCAGAGCTCTACCGAGCAGTTCTACGGAGAGGATCCTGTTACAGGAAAGTACTGGGGCGTAGTGGATACGCCGTCTCCCCAGGCCGCATATCCGGGATGGCTGACCGGTGTGAAGACATGGCCCTGTGAGAACGACGGTGTGACGGACGATTCACCCAGAGGAAAATCTTTCCGTTATGCAAAGGATCAGCCTACGACAGATGTAGGAATTGTATACCAGTTTGAACTGGAACCGGGTGAAACCTATAACCTGGAGCTTGGCTTCTATGTTCCTTCCTTCTGGACAAATGAGAGTTTTCCGAGAACGATGAAGCTGGTGCTTAACGATAACGTAGTTGTAAATGACAACTTCACTGCAAGCAACAGTTCCGAGGTTCCGTTTGTGATTCGGACAGCAGGGACAGCAGACAATGAAGGAAATCTGAAAATACAGATCGGCCACGCGGATAACGCGGTATGGGGTCCTGTAGTAAGTTACATTGATATTATGGGAGCGGGAGATAAGACGGAGCTCCAGAGTGAAGTGGACCGGATTGAAGCAGAGGGTTATACATCAGATGATTACTCTGAAAAGACCTGGGAAATTTTTGAAAATGCATGGAACAACGCAAATGAAATCCTGGAGAAGGATGCGGCTACCCAGACGGAAATTGATCAGGTCGTGGCAGATCTCCTGACAGCTGAAAAGGGCCTGGTAGACAGAGAAGCCCATGACAGCCTTGCAGCTCTGATAGAAGAGAATCAGGATAAGACAAAAGGCATTACGCCTCAGGAGGACTGGGATGCCTTCTGTACTGCTCTTGAAACCGCAAAGTTTGCTCTTGAAAGTGACAGATTCACTTCGGAAGATCTGACAGAGACGGCTGAAAAGCTGCAGAACGCTGCAGACAGACTGCTCTATGTTGAGTCTGTTGAAATTGCTCAGCTTCCGGCAGTTACAGAATACCATGTGGGAGACGCTTTTGATCCTTCCGGTCTGGTTGTTGAAGCGGTTGACAATAAAGGCGGACGTCATACACTGACCGAAGAGGACTACGTGCTCAGCGGTTATGAGTTGGACCATACAGGAACCGTGACAATTACAGTGACATATGAAGGAAAAGAAGCAACCTTTGATGTAACCGTACTTGAGCAGCAGGAGCCTGAAGTGATTCTGAAGAGCCTGGAAGTCACAAAGGCCGGTAAGACAGAATATAAGACAGGTGAAGAATTCAGCACCGAGGGAATGGAAGTTACCGTATACTATACGGACGGCAGTTCCAAAGTGATCGATGCGTACGAGGTGAGCGGATTCGATTCTGAGACGGCGGGACAGAAAGCAGTTACCATCAGTTATACAGAGGACGGCATCACAGTTTCCGCTGTTCTGGAAGTTACTGTAACAGAAGAGTCAGGTGAGCCGACAGATCCGAGTAAACCGGGAGAGCCGTCAGATCCGGGCAAACCCAGTGATCCGGCAGATCCGGGAAATACAGATGATCCGGCAGCGCCTGGCGGATCAGATGATTCAAAGACTCCGTCCTCATCCGGTCAGCCGTCCCAGGGCAAGGGACAGACGGGCTCTGAAAGTGTACAGACAGGCGACAGCACTCCGCTGTTCAGCGTATTCTGCCTGGCAGTGATCGGAGCGGGAACAGCTGCGGCTGTGACTGTAATGAAAAAAAGAAGACACAGCTGAAAATGACCGACCGTTTCAGACGGAGAAAGTGTCCGGGAGGATAAAATTCAATAAAAGAAGCCGCAGTTGAAACTGCGGGATACAGAAGCCGTGAAGCCGCAGAAAACTTCACGGCTTCTTTTTAAATATTTTCAATTCCTTAATGAAAGAGCGGCTGCTGATGTTTTATCATGCCTGAGATGAATAGTTATGTATAAATGCTGAGTATTGTACATAACGACTAAAATATTTTATAATTAGCTGGTAGAATTGTGCGAATGGCATAAAAGAATTTGGGGAACTTACAGAAAGGGAATGAAAATGGGACAAAAGAAAAAATCAAAAGTATAGGCTGTTTTCTGCTGGCACTCATGGTATGCGTAAATATAAGTCCCCCGGTACATGCGGAAGAGACCCGGGCGGAAACAGAAACAGGGTATATTGATTACGCAAGAGGAATGACGGTTTATTCAGAATCAGAAGTATGGCCTGAGTTCGGAGACATAACCTATCTGGCGTCGAATGTGACGGATGGAAACCCGGATACCAGATGGGCCCCGAAAAGTACGCCCTGTTCCCTGATTATCGACCTGGGGACGCCCAGGGATATTGACCGGATGGTTATCAGAGAGACCGCACAGTATGTGGGACGTATTCAGGGGTATGAAGTGTCCTGTTCCAATGAACTGAACGGCGCGTATCAGGTGATCGCAGACGGAGGCGAAGCCGGAACTTTGTGCAGGGTTGATTTCGGGAATATAACTAATGCAAGGTTTTTTAAACTGGAGATTACGGCTTCCAATAATGAGGACGGTCCGAATATTGACAGCGTGGAATTATATAACACGACGGATGAATCCGGCCCTGAAGAGATAGAATGGCAGGAATTCCTGAATGATACTTCCTGGTGGAATGAACTGGATATTAACGGAGTGGGCGAAGCTTCCCTAATCGATGATCCCAATGGAGGAACCCTGCAGTTGGAGGTTACAGAGCGTCCCTGGGAGAAAAATGTCACGGATCAGGTAACCTGGTCCATCGATGATCCGGATACCGCTTCCCTTTCGGAAGACGGGCTGGTTACGGCGAAGAAGCCGGGAAGTGTTACAGTAACGGCAGAAGCGTCTTTGAATGGTGTTGAGAAAAAAGGTTCGCTGGTTATAGATATTCTGGATGAGGATGCTACTTATAAAGCGGACTGGGATTCCCTGACAGAGAATTATGAAGTTCCCGAATGGTACCGGGACGCGAAACTTGGCATATTTATACACTGGGGTGTCTATACTGTGCCGGAATACTCCTCTGAGTGGCTTCCGAGAAATATGTATTTTGACGGGGATGTCAAGAACGAAATGATCCGCAGATACGGACCGCTCAGCGAAAAAGGGTATAAGGATCTGGTGCCTCTGTTTACAGCGGAAAAATACGATCCCGCCGCCTGGGTAGATCTTTTTGAAAAGGCCGGCGCAAAATATATCGTGCCGGTTGCGGAACACCATGACGGAATCGCAATGTATGATTCTGATCTGACACGCTGGAATGTGGCGGATATCGGCCCGGAAATCGATGTGATTGCCACCCTTCAGGATGAAGTGCAAAAGGCAGGCCTGAAATTCGGCGTATCCAATCATTTCCTGGAAAATCAGCTCTACTATCAGGGCGGAAAAAATGATCCGGATGCAGATGCGTCTGATCCCCGCTGGTTTGATCTGTATAACAACGGAGGGACATGTACGGCGGATGTTACGGATGACGCGAACCGGTATTATTCTTCCGCGCATATGGAAAATTGGTACCAGAGAAGCAAAGAGCTCATCGACAAATTTGAACCGGATTTGCTTTATTATGACTGGACGCTGGATCAGACGCCCTATACAGCGCAGGCGCTGAGCTATTATTATAACAGGGCGGAAACGACCAATCCGGAAGGCGTTGTGGTAAATTACAAGTATAACTTGCCGGAAGGCTCGGCGGTATATGACATAGAACGAGGACAGGCGTCGGAGATCCTTCCGATGGCCTGGCAGACCTGCTCTTCGGTAAGCAACAGTTCCTGGAGCTATGTACAGGGCGACAGCTACAAGTCCCCTGTCAGTCTGATCAGTCTGCTGATTGATGTGGTAAGTAAAAACGGAAATCTGCTTCTGAATGTGGGCCCGGATAAGTATGGGGAGATGCCGGAGGAAGCGGTGAACATTCTGACAGAAATCGGCGCCTGGCTTGATGTAAACGGGGAAGGAATCTTTTCTACCCGGCCCTGGTATACGTTCGGGGAAGGCCCCACACAGGTGGAAGGCGGAGGATTCTCGGAGACCAACATTTTTACCGAAAAGGATATCCGCTTTACTACGAGCAAGGATAAGAAAAGTCTGTATGTTATCGGCATGAAGTGGCCGGAGTCCGGACAGGTTCAGGTTGAGACGCTGAACAGCAGCGACTTCAGTCTTTCAGAACTTGACAGGATTTCCCTGCTGGGAAGCGCTGAAGATATTACATACAGCCAGAATGCAGATGGGTTAACGCTTCAGCTTCCGGCTGAATCGCCAAACGGAAGAGAGAATCCCTATATAGTAAAGCTTGAATTCGAAGACAGGATACCGGGAAACGAAGAGATTGATACGGTTATTGCTTCCAGAACAGATATTGAACCGGCCGGCGGAGAAAGCAGGATAAAAGTAACGGGAACCAATCTGGAAGAAGGAATGCTGGTACAGGCCTTTGAGAACGGGCAGCCGGTTGACGGCCTGAATGCATATACGACAGGAAACGGCAGTGAGCAGACCGCAGTCTTAAGTTTCCCTGAAAACGGATCCGGCCAGGATAAGGAGTATGAAATCCGGGCCGCTTCTGTTGACGGAAGTTCCTGGCATGGAGCAGTTAAAATTACGCATCACAGATCAGAGAATCTGGCATTGGATGCCTCGGCTGCAAACAGCGGGGAAAACTATTCAGATCAGGGACCGGATAAGGCACTGGATGCAGACCCCATGTCCAGATGGTCCAGCCTGAACGAAAATGCGGATGATACATGGTTTGAAATTGATTTTGGAGAAGAAAAAACTTTCGACAGACTCGTAATTGATGAATATGTAAATGCAGAAGATCCGGAAAATATAAGAAACGGAAGACTGGATAGTTTTACTCTGAGTTACCAGGACGGGGAGGACTGGATAAAATTCTTCGATTCGGAAGACGTTTTCGGAGCAGATGCTGACTATGAAGTACAGCGTGCGGATCTGGAACAGTGGGACGGCACGCTGGATGAAAATCTGTACAGAGACATGAACGGCAATGTAATGCAGAACGTGCATACGGTAACATTCGACCCTGTTACTGCACAGAAAATACGGATTGACTGTACCCTGAAAAAGGAATTGTCGTTCTTCGAAGTAAAAGTATATCATGAGGAGGAACAGCCGGAACCCGTTGACCCGGGCGAACCCGTTGATCCGGGCAAACCCGTTGATCCGGGCGAACCCAGTGACCCGGGCGAACCCAGTGATCCGGGTGAACCAAGTGATCCGGGTGAGCCAAGTAATCCGAGCGAGCCGAGTGATCCAAGTGAACCGGGTGAACCGGGAGATCCCGGCAAGCCGAGTGAGCCGGATGACACGGCGGATCCCAGTGACCCGGGCGAGCAGAACGAGCCGGATAATTCGGCGGCGCCGGGCGGATCTGATGATTCGGAAGAGCCATCTGCAGGATCCGGCGGGGATGAAGAAAATACCGGAAACGGGGGAGCGGTTCAGACCGGTGATCCCCTCAATCTGATGCCGTATCTTACGGCGGTGGTTCTGGCAGGTACGGCAGCCGGTGCTGCAGTAACTGTAAAGAGACGGAAAAAAGATTAATTACATACTGCAAAGGCCAGCAGGGAGCAGGAAAAAGAGGATACCGCAAAATCATCAAATGGGGTGATGGAGCGGTATCCTCTTATTTTTCAGCTTTTTTACAAAAACGCCTGCAGTTCCTTCATCAGGTCCTGCTCTGCTTTTATGATCTTCCGGGCCAGCGACTGCGCACTGCCGTCTGCCTGGTTCAGTGTATTCATCCGTTCGCCCAGAGTCTTGATTCCCATGTTGCAGCCGTCCATAAGAAGTTTGGAAATCTGGGTATTGTCGTCGTTGAATGTAAGCTTCATTTCTGTAGTGAACCAGGCGAAAGCGCTGGAGAGCGCGCCGGGATCTTTCGCGTCATTTCCCGAATTCTGGAGCGCTTTTACTGCTTCAGCCTCCAGATCTTTGTGGCGGGAAATATAGCTTTCCACAAGTTTTTTCAGATTGGTGTCTCTGATATATCCGGTGATCTGCTCCAGGCTGCTGATTGCCATTTTACATCCGCTGCTGCATTCTTCCAGCAGTTTTCTTGTCTGTTCATCCATTTCGGGAACCTCCTTCTTCGTTTTAACAGCATTATTATGCCCGTTTATACCAAAATAAAACGAAAATCCGTTATCAGCGATTTTTTTCTTTTCTGTGGGTCCACAATTGCAGGAGCGTGGTATAATGTTCGTCTGAAAGGAAGGGTTGGCAATGACGACGGATATGACAGAGGGACGGATTATCCCTCAATTAACAGAATTTACAATACCTCTTGTGCTGGGCAATCTGTTTCAGCTTACATATAATGCGGCGGATTCAGTAATTGTAGGAAAGTTTGTGGGAGATGATGCGCTGGCCGCAGTGGGAACCGCGGGGCCGGTTATGAATATGGTGATCCTGTTTATCAGCGGAATGTGTATGGGCGCGGGAATTCTTATGAGTACCCAGTACGGAGCGAAGAAGTACGGACATCTGGAGCGGCAGATCAGTACGACCCTGCTGGGCGGACTGGCATTTTCGGCTGCTGTTGCTCTGCTGCTGATTCTTTTCGCCCGCCCGCTGCTGACTCTTCTGCAGGTCCCTTCGGATATTATGGATTCTGCGGGAATGTATCTGCGGATCGTGTTTATGGGACTGATTTTTACATTTGTTTATAACTTTTTTTCCAATACACTGCGGGCGCTGGGGGACAGTAAGGTTCCGCTGTATTTTCTGATTATCAGCGCCTTTCTTAACATTGTGCTGGACCTGCTTTTCGTAGTTGCTCTGAAATGCGGTGTGCCGGGCAGCGCTGTGGCTACGGTTCTGAGCGAAGGGCTGTGCTGTCTGTTCTGCATGATTTATATTAAGAAAAAGGTACCTCTTCTGTGTCTTGGAAAAAAGTGGAGGGTTTTTGATGTTTCCATACTGTGGAGAACATTTACATATGGAATAACAAGCGCGCTGCAGCAGATGTGTATTCAGCTGGGAAAGATCTGTGTGCAGACTGTGGTAAATGTACAGGGTGTGGAATTTATCGCGGCTTTTACCGCCATTAACCGGGTGGATGATTTCGCTATGACGCCGCAGGGGAATATTGCTCACGCAGCGACCACATTTATGGCCCAGAACAGAGGGGCGGGCAAGATCCGCAGGATGAAGAGGGGATTCTTAAGTTCCATTATCCTTCAGGTAATTTATACCACTGTGATTGCCGCCGCTGTGTTTGTATTTGCCCGCCAGATTATGCAGCTCTTTGTCAGCGACGGCTCAGAGGAAGTCATCCGTCTGGGAGTATCCTATCTTCAGCTGATTGCGTTTATGTATTTTATGCCGTCGGCGACCAATGTGATTCAGGGATTCTTCCGGGGCCTGGGAGATCTGAAGGTAACCCTGTTCAGTACGATACTGAATATGGCGGTCAGATTTCTGTCTGCGTGGATTATGATTCACATTATGGGAGGCGGATTTGAATGTCTTGCCTGGTCCAATTTTGCAGGGTGGATCGCTATGCTGGCTTTCCAGATCCCCATGATCCTTGTAAGATGGCGGAAAGAGGTTCCGGAAAAAAATTAAAAAAATCAGCACTCTACGCTTGACAGTGCTGATAACGGGTGCTATATTACAACTAGAACAAAGGAAGAGGAACAAAAAGGAACCGGTAAGCGGAAAGCTTGAGAGGTTCCGGAAAGAGTTCCCGATTCCCGGTTCTGACAGCTTGCAACACTTGAGACAACTTCAAGAGTGCTGAGGCAGCCGCTGAAAGCGGTTCATAAAAACTTATTTCTAATGTTTTATGTATGGAAGGAGTAATGACTTATGTTAATGCCGAGTATTTTTGGAGAAAACTTATTTGATGATGACTGGATGGATTTCCCGTTTGATGCAGATTTCTGGGGAAGAAAGAATCCGTTGTATGGTAAACACGCAAAGAACTTAATGAAGACAGATATCCGTGAACATGATAATGGATATGAGCTTGATATCGATCTTCCGGGATTTAAGAAAGACGAAATCAGCATTGACCTCGATAACGGTTACCTGACAATTTCCGCAGCGAAAGGTCTGGACAAAGACGAGCAGGATAAGAAAGGTAAATATATCCGTAAAGAGCGTTATGCAGGAGCAATGCAGAGAAGCTTCTATGTAGGCGACGCTGTAACCGAGGAAGATGTGAAGGCTAAGTTTGAGGACGGTATCCTGAGACTGAGCATTCCGAAGAAAGATGCGAAAGCAGTAGAGACGAAAAAGACCATCGCGATTGAGGGATGATCTTTCCCGAAAGGGCATAAAGCATAAGACAGGTCCGGTACGAAAGTACCGGACTTTTTTTATTTCCGGCCGGATTTACATATTTTGCATATCAAAAATGAAAATTTTATGTTTCTAAATCAAATCTAAATAATTCTATGTTAAAATTGCTATAATTTTTTCCGGGTGGTGCTTATATGAAAGAACGGATACTGATTATAGAAGATGAAAAAGCCATACAGGATGTTTTATATGATTTATTGACAGACGCCGGGTATGAAGTGTTTCTGGCCGGTGATGGATTAGAGGGACTTTCGCTTTTCCGGTCACAGGCATTCGCACTCATTCTTTTAGATATTATGATGCCGAAAATTGACGGGTACGCGGTCTGCGAGTTGATCCGTCAGGAGTCTGGCGTCCCGGTTATTATGCTTACTGCTATGGATGATGAGGAAGCGCAGATCAGAGCATTTGAACTGAAGGTTGATGATTATATTACAAAACCTTTTTCTTTAAAACTTGTTTTAATGCGAATAGAGGCTGTCCTCAGACGCATCAGAGAAAAAACAGAAAATCAGAAAATATTGACTGCGCATGGGATTGAACTGAATGCAGACAGCTATGAAGTATGTAAAAATGGTATTCCTGTTAAACTGACGCAGCTGGAATTTGAGCTGTTACTGACCTTTCTGAAGCACAAAAATCAGGTCCTGACAAGGGAAAATCTTATTTCCCAGGTGTGGGGGTATGACTTTGCAGGGGATGAAAAAACAGTAAACATTCATATTATGAATTTACGGCGTAAATTAGATGTTGACTGTATCCATACGATACGAGGGGTGGGATATAAGTTTGAGAGCAAAAATTAAAAACAGTTTAAGCGTAAAAGTATTCCTGTGGATTGCCGGGTCTTTACTGTTCTGCAGTTTTCTTATTTACGGCTGTATTCTGGTATTTCTGCCCAAAAGTTATGTGGCTGTATCATCCGAATATATCAATGCGGAAATAGATAAATTGGTGGAAACCCTGTCTGAGACCAGACTTGAGAACGCAGAAAGTAAATTTGAAGAGTTTTGTGAAAAGAATCAGGCTGCGATCATAATCCAGTATAACGGGGAAAAGCATCAGTACGGCAATTCTTCCCAAGTATCTTCAGACAGTACGGAAATGATGTCTTTTGCTCAGGAAATAAAATTTGCAGATACGCCGGACAGTTATGTATTAAATATTGTCGTACCTGTTTCTTCCGACCGGGAACTGAATAATGCATTGCTGGAGCTGCTGCCGTTTCTTCTGGTAATCATCTTTGTTGTTTCATTTTCAGGGGCATGGCTGTGCAGCCGGCTGATTGCAAAGCCGATCATAGAAATCAGTGAAGTGTCGAAACGAATGGCAAAGCTGGATATGACATGGAAATGCAGGATTACCCGTTCTGATGAAATCGGAATACTTGCAGATAGTTTAAATACTATGTCAGAAGAGCTGTCTGATACTATGACTGAGCTTGAAACGGCCAACAGGCAGCTGAAATCGGAGATGGAGCATATTGAGGAACTGAATAAACAGAGGCAGTATTTTTTCGCCACGGCATCCCATGAATTAAAAACACCGGTTACCATTATTAAAGGACAGATAGAGAGCATGATTATGGGAATCGGGCGTTATAAAGATACAAGAAAAATTCTGCCGGAAACACTGCGGGAAATTGAAAATATGGAAAATCTTGTGAAAGAGATTTTGTCCATTTCAAAATCAGAATTGGGTGAAATCGATAATCTGTCGGTTCTGTCTGTGGAGGACAGTTTAAAACGTGTCTGCGAATACCTGCGGCCGTTAGCTGATGAAAAAAATATTGCAATAGAGCAGAAAACGGCAGACAATGTACAGATTACCGGAAATCAGTCTCTTTTTGAAAAAGCACTGCATAACATTATCAATAATGCAATCTGCCATTCGCCCGCCGGAACAGGCATATATATTACGCTTACGGAAAAAGAGCTGCTTGTCAGAAATGAGGGGATTACAATTCCGCCGGATGATCTGGAGAAAATATTTATGCCGTTTTATCGAGTGGAAAAGTCCCGCAACAAATTGACCGGCGGCACCGGATTGGGACTTTACCTTGTGAAGAATATTCTGGAACAGCATGGACTGCCATATAGGATAAAGAATGAGAAAAACGGGGTCTGCTTTAAAATCACAATAAATTCCCAGAATCTAAATCAAAACTAAATTGAAATAAAATCAAAACGAAACCGTCCTTCTTTATGATAGAAACAACATAAAAGAAAGGACGGTGTTTTTATGCACATTGGAAAACGGGTTTTTCTGTATCTGACCCGCAGAAAGTGGCAGAATCTTATTCTGTGCGGAGTTTTTTCCCTTATTTCATTTTCTGTATTAACCGGAATTTCGGTATTTATGGGTATTTCGCAGATATCGAAAGAACTGCGTTCGAATATCGGCGCTTCTTTTGATATCCGGCCTTATGAACAATTTGAGGCAGACAACGGTCAGTTTTCCGGTAATGGCACACCGGTGATCCATGAAAGATCTGTTCAGCAGATATTAGATGCGATCGGCGGGGAACTGAAAACATACAATACCGAGCACCACGGATTTGCAAAAGGACAGGATCTCTCATTTATTGCCGGAATGCAGCACAGTGAAGACAGTAATATGGGGCAGGTAATTGCGGTGAGGGACTCCGGCCTGACAAAAGCATTTTTTAATGAAGAATGCAGGCTGACAGAAGGGAGCCATATTAAACCGGAAGATAAAAATAAAATTCTTATCAGCAAAGAGCTTGCACAAGAAAATCAGCTGTCAGTGGGAGATACGATTCGGCTCACTCATGCAGAACTGGGAAGTGAAAACGGAGAGTACATTGATCTGATTAAAGAAAAGACTGCTTTTGCTGATGTGGAAATCAAAGGAATCTTTGAAATCAGAAACAGGACTGACAGCGGATTAAATCCAACTGCAAAGAAAGCGGAAAATATGATTTTCTCCGACAGGCAGCTGCTTTGCGGATTGAAAGAGCAGAAACAGGGGATCTATGAAGGAGAATTGTCCTTCTTTATTTCAGATCCGCTGCGCCTGAATGAAATAACGGAAAAAGTGGAGGACATAGATTCGATTGACTGGAAGAATCATATCATGCAGAAAAATGATTACAGATTTTCAAAGATTTCCGGTCAGTTACAGATGATACAGAATATTGTTGCTTCTCTGATTGCAGCAGTATCTGTTCTGGGAGTTGCGGTTTTAATGCTGATCATGACATTACGGTTAAGAGGAAGGATAAAGGAAGCAGGGATTTTACTTTCCATCGGCAGAAGAAAAAAAGAAATTATCGGCCAGTTTGTCATAGAAACAGTTTCCGTACTGATCATAGGATTTTTACTGGCTGCGGTTCTTTTCATTCCTGTATCCGCCCTGTTAAATACTTACTTATTTGGCACTGTCATACAGAAAACCATAGAAGGAATCCGGCCGGCAGCAGGAAACGCAGATTATCTGCAGCCTGACTTTTATAAAGGAATGCTGCTGCTGGTTGTGGAAACCGGTGTGACGGCTTTCACAGTTGTTATGTCAGGTGCAGTGGTACTTTCACTTAAGCCCAGGGAAATACTGGCTAAAATGAGTTAGGAGGAATTTCAGATGAATTTTTTAAAACGGGCCGTAAAATATTGCTTCAGACAGCGGCTGCGCAGTTTATTGCTTTTTTTAACGTTTACGCTGCTGTTAACAACCGTATTAATTGCAGTTTCCAGCAAGAAGGCTGTCCGGCAGGGAACAGAACAGATAAAAGAGACGGTCGGGGCTTCTGTCCGTATAGAAATTGATACAAATGACAGGAATAATTATGGCGCTGCCGAGGATTATGGGAATGGGGCGTCCGGATTTACCTATAACGGGGACTTTATCACACAAAAAATAGTTGACAGAATAGCAGGTCTTACGAATGTTATCGGATATAACGCCAAAAGTTCCGAGGGATTCTGGGGAATTCCCGGGAGCTTTGAACCACTGCCCGGCATGATAAATGCGAAGGGACTGGCAACCCCTTATCAGTCTCTGCTCGATTCGTCCTTAGATACGAAATTTCTGAATGGAACTTACAGGTTAGAAGAAGGACGGCATATAAAACCGGATGACAGATATGCCGCACTGATTTCAAAAGAACTGGCGGAGAGGAACAATCTTGCTGTTGGCGATAAAATTACTTTTCAGAATTCGATTGATGAAGAGGGAACTTCTACATTTACTATTTTAGGAATATTCAGCGGAACAGAAGGAATGACGCATTCGGCGATAACACCGGATGGGATTCCTGCCAATCTCGGATATATTGATGTGAATAGTCTGAAACAGATTTATGAATTGCAGGGCTATGATTACCTTGATGTTTATACACATACACCGGAAGAGGCAGAGAAACTGATGGAAACAATCAGAAATCTTCCGGAAGTAAAGGGAAAAACATTTGTATTCCATGTAAATACAGAAGATTTTGATCTGGTATCAGCACCGCTTTCTTCTTTTGGAAGCATGATTGACACAGCAGTACTGGTGATTACAGGTATCGGTATTTCCGTTATTACCCTGCTTCTTGTACTCTGGACAAGAGGCCGGAAAAAGGAAATGGGTATTCTGCTTGCGATCGGGCGAAGGAAAGGAGAAATAATAGGACAATTATTATCGGAAAATATCCTGATTGGGTTACTGGCTATGGGTGCGGCATCCGGTTTGACCGGTTTTCTGGCTGACAAAACCGGCAGATATATCATTGATAGGGCAGGAGAGAATGTGACAGATATAACTGTATCTGCTGCTGCTTCCGATATGGCAGGCGTATATGGCATTGGTCTTCTGCTTGTCTGCCTGGCAGTGTTTGCTGCTTCCTGTACGGTAATCCGCTTAAAACCAAGAGATATTTTAACAAAAATGGACTAGGAGGAGACAGAATGAGCGTATTATCATTTTCAGATTTAAGTTACAGTTACGATAGAAAAAGGAATGTATTCAGCAATATCAGCGCGGAAATGGAACTGGGGAAAATATATGCAATTCTGGGGGCATCCGGCTGCGGGAAAACAACACTTCTTTCTTTACTGGGAGGACTGGACACTGCGGCAAGAGGAAAAATATTATTTAACGGAAAAGATATTATGGAAAGCGGTCTGGAAAATCACCGCCGCAATCATGTTTCTTTTATTTTTCAGTCATATAATCTTATTGATTATATGACACCGGTGGAGAATGTAGCATTAACAAGCAAATTGCCGGCGGAACCTGTCCTGGAAAAAATGGGGCTGACCAAAGAAGAAATGAAGCGGAATGTTTTACAGCTTTCCGGCGGGCAGCAGCAGCGTGTGGCGATTGCAAGGGCACTGGCTTCGGAAGCGCCGGTTATCTTAGCTGACGAACCTACGGGGAATCTTGATGAAGATACGGCAATGTCAATTATGCAGATCCTGGAGGAAAGTGTGCGCCGGATGAAGAAATGTGCAGTTATTGTTACGCATTCTCATGAAATCGCAAAAAGAGCAGATGTGGTATTTCATTTGAAAAGAGGGGCGCTTCAGATTAAGAAAAAATAGGCGTATGAGTCTGGAAAAAATATTTATCCGGAATCAATCCTCAAAGATTATATTTTCCCTATCAGGCAGATAAACGCTGATTTCCCGTATCAGAAGGACATTTATGATAAAAATGCAACTTGTTTTTGAAAAAAAGATGTAATAAAATAGCAATATGTTTTTGTAGTGAATCATGCTGTGTCCGTGGAAAGAGAAAAGGAGTTCCTATGAGAGAAGACATGAAATCAACGATTGCAGATACCTTTTCCCAGATGCTTGAAAAGGAAGATATAGATAAGATCACAGTGACCAAACTGATCACAGAGTGCCACATCTCCCGGCAGACGTTTTATTACCATTTCCGGGATATTATGGATGTGCTGGACTGGACGTTCCGCCGTTCTACACAGGAGCTTGCACAGCGAAGTCTGGAGGCGGAAGACAGGGTGGAAGCGCTGACAACGTATGTATCCTTTGTCAGACAGAACCGGGCAAAGCTGGAAAAACTGCTCTATTCCCGCAGATGGATCCAGATTGAGGTCATGCTGACAGAATCGGTTATGGTCTATCTGACGGAACTGGCCCGCGGAAAAGGAAAGGATATTCCTCTCAGCGTTGACGACATGGAAGTGATGCTGAGATTTTATGCCAGCGGTATGGTGGGAGTTCTGCTTCATTATGTGGGAAAACCTCATCTGGACGAAAAGAAACTGGTGATTCAGATGGAGAAGATAATTACCGGAAAGATGTTCCCGGGAAATCATGGATAAATATTGAAAACAGATAATCATATTGAATAAATTATATTGAATAAGAAAAAGCGCTTCTTTTCATCGGCATACCGGTGGGAAGAAACGCTTTTTTCAATTATGGCAAACCAGCTCCGGAGTACGGAGCCCGGACAGCTTTTTGCAATTCCGGAATGTGCCTTGCGTCATTTCCGGTCATTTTACAGTTCGATTTTTTTCATTCCTGCTGCTTCAATCAGAAGCGCAATTCCCATAATCACCAGATAAGCACACAGAATATAATTCAGCGCCAGTGCAGAGACAAAGGGAAGCAGAAGAAATACTACTGCCAGGATAATATTGAGCACTCCGCTGAAGGTCAGAGTTCCTGCATGGGGAATGCGGTAGTACCGGAGCCGTGACGCGAAGGAAAGCTTTTCTGCCCCGTTAAAGATCAGCAGAAAGGCAAGCATAAATGTAACGACCTGCACAGTCAGCTGAATCGGCATAACAAGAAGCAGAATACCGATCAGCACGTTCAGTATACCGGATATGATCAGCATATAATCCCTGAAGTAATATGTCATAGACGCAAATGTAATAAAATGATAAACTCCGATCCCGATCACGGCAACTGCAGCCAGATACTGGATCACGGCAAAAATCCCAATCGGGAATACAGCGGTCAGTATGCCCGCAATAAGCAGCAGCGCTCCCAGGATCAGGTAGATTGTACGGATTCTTTTCCGCCCGTTGTTCCAGGCGTCAATCATTTCCTGTACATAGTCAAAATCTGAATCAAACCATCTCATCATTCATTGCCCCTTTCATAATATTGTATAATCTGCAGTTTTTCTGTATCGGATCCGGCTTTTATCCGCGAACCTGTCTGCCGTGATCCGGTAATTTCAATATAGCTGAGGAATGCGTTCACTGCCACTTATAATTTTTCTGCTCTGTCTTTACAATATTCGGAATGTGTCAGCTTTTTTTACAGATTTCCGGATTTGTCAGGACAGATCGGAAAAATTGAGAGTCGCACCGGAAAATAATATCTGCTATATAAAAAATGTAGGGTTTATAAAGCGGCGGAAAGGAGGATGTCTTTCCATGAATATTGATGATAGTGTATTTGCCATTAAATTATATGAGATGGAAGAGCAGTATGGAAAACTGCAGTGCAGGATCCGGATCTGTGAACAGGGCGGCAGAGATAAAATTCATTCCGAACTTCAGAAGGCCCGGGAAGAGTATAAGGAAAATACACTGCTGCTGGAAGAAAAGGCAAGGACATGCCGGTCTCAGGCTGTAAGCAGACTGTCCCAGGCACAGCTGGATTACAGACACAAGATCGGAGAGATCATGAAAAAACAGATTATCAGTGATCTCCATACCCAGGACAGCAGTCCGCAGGAAGATGAGGAAGAAGCAGACATGCTTTATGCAGAATTTGCCATGGATTTTGCTACGCTGGCTATGCAGCAGGCCCTGATTTCAGCGCTGACCGCGCTGGACGGGCAGAAATCCGCGGAAAATTCTGACAGGAAACAGAATGCGGAAGGTACAGATACAGAGACAGAACAAAAGAAAGGAGCAGATGTGGAATGCAGGAAGTGAAAAAACCGAAAAAGCCATTGATTTATTATTATGTAATCGTGCTTGCAGTTTTGCTGATCTTTAATTTTCTGTTTATGCCCTGGGCGGCGGAACGGAGAGTTACAGAGGTCGGATATGACAAATTTATTGAGATGACGGAAGAAAAAGACATAGGTCAGGTTGAAATCAATCAGGAGGACAATGAGATTGTCTTTACGGATAAAGATGGAGACGCTATTTACAAAACCGGGATGGTGGAGGATACGGATCTGACGCAGAGACTGTATGACTCCGGCGCCAAGTTTTCCGGTCAGATTGTAGAGCAGATGTCGCCGATTCTTTCCATTCTTCTTTCCTGGATCCTTCCGGTTGTGATCTTTATCGCCATCGGACAGTATATGTCCCGTAAGCTGATGAAGAAGGCGGGCGGCCCCAATTCCATGATATTCGGGAACGGGAAGAGCAATGCAAAAGTATATGTCAAGTCTTCAGAAGGCATCAAGTTTTCGGATGTGGCAGGAGAAGACGAGGCCAAGGAAAATCTTTCGGAAATCGTGGATTACCTGCATAATCCGGGAAAATACAGAGAAGTCGGCGCAACAGTGCCGAAAGGCATTCTCCTGGTAGGCCCTCCCGGAACCGGTAAGACTATGCTGGCAAAGGCAGTAGCCGGAGAGGCCAATGTGCCGTTTTTCTCCATGTCCGGTTCAGAATTCGTTGAAATGTTCGTCGGCATGGGCGCCTCCAAAGTCCGGGATCTGTTCAAGCAGGCCAAGGAAAAGGCTCCGTGTATCGTGTTTATTGACGAGATTGACGCCATCGGCCAGAAACGTGACGGCCGTGTAGGCGGCAATGATGAGCGGGAGCAGACGCTGAACCAGCTGCTTACGGAAATGGATGGATTTGAAACAAACAACGGTGTCATCATCCTGGCGGCGACAAACCGCCCCGAGTCTCTGGACCCGGCTCTTACCAGACCGGGCCGGTTTGACCGGAGAGTTCCGGTGGAACTGCCGGATCTCAAAGGCCGTGAAGAAATTCTGAAGGTTCATGCAAAGAAGGTAAAACTTGACGAAACAGTGGATTTCAACAAGATCGCACGTATGGCTTCCGGAGCTTCCGGAGCAGAGTTGGCCAATATTGTAAATGAGGCAGCTCTGCGGGCGGTAAGAGAGAACCGGCGTTTCGTGACCCAGGCAGATCTGGAAGAGAGTATTGAAGTTGTTATTGCAGGATACCAGAAGAAAAACGCAATCCTTACCGATCAGGAGAAAAAAGTGGTCGCATACCACGAAATCGGGCATGCGCTTGTTGCGGCAAAACAGAGTAATTCCGCTCCGGTTCAGAAGATTACGATTGTGCCCCGTACGTCCGGTGCGCTGGGCTATACCATGCAGGTTGAGGAAGGAAATCATTATCTTATGAGCCAGGAGGAACTGGAGAATAAGATCGCTACCCTGACCGGAGGAAGAGCGGCAGAGGAGCTTGTGTTCCACTCTGCATCCACCGGAGCATCCAATGATATTGAACAGGCGACCAAACTTGCCCGTTCCATGATTACCCGGTACGGCATGAGCAAAGACTTTGACATGGTGGCCATGGAGACGGTGACCAACCAGTATCTGGGCGGGGACACATCCTTAACCTGTTCTATGGAAACCCAGACGGAAATCGACCGTCAGGTGGTGGAACTTGTGAAAAAACAACATGAAAAAGCTGCAAAGATTCTGGAAGAGAACCGGTCAAAACTGGATGAGCTGGCCGATTATCTTTACGACAAAGAAACAATTACGGGAGAGGAATTCATGCAGATATTAAATGCATGACCGGATCCCGGCGGCAAGTACATGGGACGGAATCCTTGTGTGTCCGGTCCTGTGATAAATCATAAAAATACAAAATAGAATTTGTACAGAAGAAGAGAAAGGCGGAATTACGAATGGGAAAGTCAATCAAAGAAACAATGCAGGAATTTACCGTAAATCAGGCGCTGAAATATCTGGAAGGCAATCCGGAAGAAAATATTCCGAAACTGATGTCTTTTGTAGATCGTTTTATGCCGAAGGACTGGTACACAAGCCAGCGGAATGCGATCCGGAAAGCAATTGAAGATAAAAATAACTGGTATCAGCTGATTTTAAGACTTTATGAACTGGACCCGGGTGTGCGCCGGTCGTTTTTCCAGAACTTTATTACAAATGCCAGCCTGAAGGGAAGCGCCACGCAGGATGAGATGTCAAAGAAATACAACTGCAACATTCCCTGGGCGATTCTGCTCGATCCGACGACAGCCTGCAATCTGAACTGCACAGGATGCTGGGCTGCGGAATACGGCCATCAGTTCAACTTAACTCTGGAGGACATTGATTCGATCGTCCGTCAGGGCAAGGAACTGGGAACCTATATGTATATTTACACAGGCGGCGAGCCTACCGTACGTAAGAAAGATATCTTTAAGATCTGCGAGATGCATCCGGACTGCGAGTTCCTTGCATTTACAAATGGCACCATGATCGACGAAGAATTCTGCCAGGAAATGCTGCGGGTAAAGAACTTTGTGCCTGCCATCAGCCTGGAGGGCTTTGAGAAGGCCAACGACGGCCGCCGGGGAGAAGGCGTATACCACAAAGTACGGCACGCGATGGAGCTGATGAAAGAACATAAGCTGCCCTTCGGAATCTCAGTCTGCTATACAAGCCAGAACTTTGAAGACGTCAGCAGCGAAGCGTTCTATGACATGATGATCGAAAGCGGGGCACTGTTTGTATGGTACTTCCATTATATGCCGGTAGGACACGGCGCAGTGACAGATCTGCTTCCTACGCCGGAGCAGAGAGAAGAGATATATCACCGCATCCGTCATTTCCGTGAGACCAAGCCGATCTTCGGTATGGACTTCCAGAACGACGGCGAGTATGTCGGCGGCTGTATCGCCGGCGGCAGAAGATATCTGCACATCAACGCGAAAGGTGACGTGGAGCCGTGCGTATTTATCCACTACTCCAATGTAAATATCCATGACTGTTCACTGCTGGACGCCCTGAGAAGCCCGATCTTCCAGGCATACCACGACAATCAGCCCTTTAACGGCAACCATCTGCGTCCCTGCCCCATGCTGGAGAATCCGGAGCGCCTGAGAAAGCTGGTCAAAGATACCGGCGCTGTGAATACCGATTATCAGGATCCGGAGAGCGTAGACGATCTGTGCGACAGATGCGAGTCCTACGCTGAGAACTGGAAACCGACGGCAGATAAACTGTGGGAAGAAAGCCATCCGCAGAAATAAACAGATTCGGATTTGTCGAAGGAAATCTCCGGAAGCAGGAAAGGAAACCAGAAGACAAAGAAGTTTTTGTAAGACGGATTCAGAAGATGGGAACAGGAAATTCTGATTCCGTTCCATGAGTTAAGAAAAATAACAGAACCTGAGAATCAGCTAAAAGCAGGATTTACAGCGTGCTAACTCGCATGCGCTC